>DAHWGX010000081.1 GCA_027335985.1 Nitrospirota bacterium
GTTGGACCGGAAGGGGCCGGGAACCCCCGCCCGCGAGGCCTCCTCCTTGACGACCTCCAGCAGGGGAAGCGCCCCCCTCTGGAGGCAGGATCCCCGGGGATGGTCGGCCGGACGTTCGTTGGTGCAGAGGAAAAGATGATACCGGTAGCGGCTCATGGAACTCCTTTTGTGGTTTTTTGTGGCGCTTTTGGGTGATCCCGGCGTTTTGACCGGATGGACGGGGACCTTGTTCCCGGACCGATTCCGGAAAAAAAGATACGTTCTTTGTTTGTCCTCTTGATCCAAAATTGTAAAATCCACCGGTTCTTTCCGGGAGATGAGGGTCGGTTGGTGGCTGGCACGAGGATCTCGGGTTGCGATTTCGGCGCGTGTTCACCCATTTTACACGGATTCGGACCGGTACGAAACGGAAGTGACCGGTCAGCAATTCAAAATCTGGATCTGATTTTTCAGCAAAAACTTACGGTTACACCTGAAAAACACTGGACACACCGCCGAAGGGCGGATTCCACTGTCTCTTCCATTGCAAGCCCTCCTCACACTCCGCGACCGCCGAGAGGGTCGACGACTTCGCCCGTGCAGGAAGGACCGGAACCCACAGCGTCGTCCTCGAGAAAAGCCAGGGAAAGCTCAAGGGCAATCGGATCCCCAAGGTCGTCCGGGAGCTCTGGTCCTTCCGCTTCATGGCCGATCCTCCCCTTCGCGGATCGGACGGCACCCTTCTTTCGAACTGGTTCGAACTCACCGACACCGACTGCGAGACCGGAAAGGTCCTCTATCACAAGGCCTGGATCACCGACCCTCCGCTCACCGAAGACTCTCTCGTCGGGCTCGCCAAGGCCGGCCCGGCCCGATGGAAGATCGAAAACGCGCACATCCAGATTCTGAAGCCCGGGGGCTACCGCCTCGAGCACAACTTCGGCCACGGCCAGCGCCATCTCTCCAATCCCTCCCCTCGATGAACATTCTGGCCTTCCTCGTGCACACGGTCTTCGAGTTCTTCGACGACCGCTACCGCACCCTCCGCTTCCGCTGGCTCCCGGGTCGCCTTCTTCCAGCGGTTTGCGAGTCTCCTCGAATGGGTCCTCTTCGACGACTGGGAGCATGTCATTGCCGTCAAGTTCGCCAGTCTCCGGGTCGATACCAGCTGAGCGTCCTTCCCGACCCCTGATTTTTCTCCCTCCGCTGCACTCCTTATCGGGACGATGCTCCCGCTGTCCCGATTGCCCTCATCTCTCCGGGATTTTTCGTGCCTGTTTTGGAAAACAGGAGGAGAACCCTCTTCCCTGATCCTGTCTGAACCGCATTCCGAGAACCTTGATGGCCTCCCTTTCCTCTTCCGGAACTCCGAAAGGAATTGTTTCTGCTCCCTCTCACGGGAGGTTGGGGGACTCATAGCCCCAAACCTGAATCGCTGGAAAGGGCTGGGCCCTCCCCTATCCGCCTTCCCGCAGCATCCGTTCGACCGCCCGGTCCACCAGGGCTCTTCCGAAGGAGGAGAGCGTGTCCCTGCAAACCCAGAAACAGGAATCCACCCGACTGACTGCCCCGGTCCAGAGGGTTCGTCCGGTGAGGGTCGACACCATCTTCCAGGTGAAGCCAACGACCGGTTCTGTCGAAAGTCCCCGGCGGTATTCGTACTCCGTGACGACCCCGAAAAGGACGGCATCGATCCGCTCCCGGGACAGCTCCGTGAGAAGCGCCGGTGGCAGGGCTCCGCTCCGGGAGACGGCGGAAATGTCTTTTATGATTCCGGGAGTCGCGGAGACCAGATACATGGCCCGATGCAGGTCGAGGGAGGAGACGAAAAGTGATGAGAGGGTCCGCCCCGCTTCCGGGGTTTGGCTGAGATTCTCGAAGGGAAGCACGAGAACGCTCTTGCCCAGAAGGGGGTCCGCGGGAGGCGGAAGGCTTCCTCCGCATCCCCCGGTCAGGAGGAGGAGTGTGAAAAGGAGGGCGTTCAGGAGCAGGAAAATTCCGAATTTCGAAGACGGGCGGTCCATCCGCATTCCTTTCTCAGAAAAAGAGGTTGAGGCCCAGCATGAGTTCTTCCGACGGGCCGGAATAGAGGGTCGATTCTCCGAAATAGACGCTGTTGGCAAAAAGGGACCCGTGGGGAGAGACGGGATAGCGGAGCCCCAGGACCCCTTCGTAGGAGGTCACGTGGTTGTAGAAGTCGCTGAACCCTCCGAGCTGTCCGTTCAGGGAAAGACCGTTGCCGTAGTTTCTGGCGACGTTCAGAGCGACCATGAGATATTGCTGGCGCATGATTTCGGGGACGAGGGCTGCGACGGCAGGCGTTCGGGCTTCGATCGTCCAGTCGTCGTATCCCGCCATCAGGTCGAGGGACGGGACTCGGGCCAGCTGGACGTCCATGTATCCGAATGTGTTGTGGAGAAATCCATACGGAATGGCCCCGTTCTCGAGGGTTAGATCGTAGAGCCAGGCGCTGAGTCCCGCGGAAACCCGGTCCGCGATCTGGAGCACGGCCGACAGGGAGCCGCCGCTCTCCAGTCCTCCCAGCTGGACGGACTGGCCGAAATCCCCCCAGATCATGTCGTCCATTCCCTGAAGATCGACGGTGAGGTCCTGGGACTCGTAGAGGACGTGCCCGTAGAATCCTCCCCGGTTCAGGGAGCTGTCTCCCCCTTCGAAGAGGAGGGCCAGACGGCCCCCCCATTGCAACTCGAAGCCTCCATAGCTCCAGTTGGCGGATCCTGCGGCCCTTCCGGAGGAAAGTCCTTCATATTCGGTGGAGCCGGCCAGAAACCGGAGATTGTCGGCCATGGGGGTTTCGACCTGGGCGTCGCCGGCGAAGACCGCGCCTCCCTGGTAGCCGATCCCCAGGACCGACAGTCCGGACTCCCAGCTGGGCAGAATCTCCGGCAGGAGCGGTTCGGGGGAAAAAGGCGCCTGGATCTCCCCCAATGAAAAGAGGTGCTGGTCCATGGGGACCGGATTCGGAAGGCGATTTCCGGTAAAGGAATAGGTGCTCAGAAGATCCTTCCTCACGAGAGCGTTTTCGGGGTAGTTCTTTTGGAGGTCTTTCAGGATTCTTCGGGCCTTCTCCACCTCTCCCTCACGGATCAAGATTTCGGCCTTCAGTATGTTGAGGTCCATGTTGCCGGGATCGATCGTCAGCCCGCTTTGCAGGGTTCTCAGGCTCCGTTGGAAAAATCCGATTTTCTTCTCGACGTAGGCCTCTAGATAGATGGCCGTCAGGTCCCGGGGGTGACGATCGGCATAGCTCTTCGCGAGGCGGTAGGACTTCGGAAGGCGGCCCTCGCGGATCAGCCTTATGATGTCGTTCACCTCCCGGTCCCGGAACGTTATTCGCGGGAGGTTCGTTCCGGATTCTGGAAGTCCGGCCTGCGGATCCGGAGAGGAACCGGTTGCAAAGGCGGAAGGGAGGTCCGGGCAGAGAGAAAACAGCGCGAGAACAGTCCAAAGAATCGCGGTAGAGAAAGTGGGACGTATGGGATTTTCATGGGGTATTCCTTTCATGGGATGGTCTCTTTCGGGGCCCTGTGCCGGAAAAATATGGGACATGGGCCAATCAGGGTCGGAAGGTCCGGTCCCTCTCAGTCATCGAGTGGATCGGCGGCGATCCGAGCCGATGGGAAGGGGGGAGCCGGGCTCCCCCCTCCGAGTTGCGAGGGTTATTTCCTGTCGGCGTGATGGACGACGGGGTGGGTGCCCGAGCCTCCATGGGAGGAAGACTTGGGGGTCGCATGTCTGCCCGTTTCATCCCGGCGAAGGTCCGCCCGGGCGATTCTGAGAGACTTGACCGCACTCGAGAGCTTCGATCTCAGGGTCTTGATGGCGCTCCTTTCTGACTTGAGCGTCGATGCGGATGCGTCGTCGCTGTCCGAGAGCCCCTTGATGTCCGTCGACAGCAAGCGGCGGTCCTTGGCCACTTCGGCGACGAGCATTTTGACGGCCTTCTTGTCCGAAGCGAGATCGCCGGGCCCATTCCTGTCCTTCGAGGGCGCCGTGGTCGAATCGGACTTCAGGTCGATCCGGTAGGCCCGGAGCATGTCGCGGTACCTGTCCTCGAGATTCCTGGCTTTCTGGAGGGCCAGCTCCTCCCTGAGAAGCGTAGTCCGGATACGGGACTCCAGATTCCGGTTCCTCGCCAGATCTTTCCTGTCGGACGCGAGATCCTTTTTGGTCGCGGCGACGTTGGCGGCCGTCCCTGTCGAGGAGGGGGCGGATGTGGAGGAAGATGCTACGCCGCCCGACTTGGTGGAGGTTGTCGAGGGCGTGTCGGAGGAGCGCGAACTCACCGTGGTGGAAGCAGAACCGGAGGGGGAGGTGGTCTTTCCGGATCTCCCGCCCGAAGAGGCGGTGGCGGAACTGCTCCCCTTGCCGGAGGAAGTTCCCGACGAGGCTGATCCCGTGGAGGCGCTTCCTCCAGTGCCGCGACCGATCTTCGCGGCGGTTGAAGAGGGGTTGAGAGAGGCGAGATCCGTCCTGATGTCCGAAGCGTTTTTCGAAATGTCGGACGCCAGGCTCTTCCGGTCTGCGACCTCCTTCGCGATCTGGGACTTGATCGACGCGACGAGTGTCTTTTCCTTTTTTAGTTTCGCAAGGAGGCTGCTGATGGCTTTTTTGTCGGATGCGACGTGCGTCGAGGATGAAGTCGGCGAGACGGAAGATGAGGGGGAAGGTGTCGTTGCGCTTGAGGTGGAACCGCTTCCCGAAGAGGAAACGGAAGGGGGGAGTGCCGCCGTCGCCGCTCCGGCTCCCATGAAGCCGCAGAGAGCCGTAACCGTTCCGGCGACTGTAACCGTAAGAATGGGATTCATTCTCTTTGTTTTCATTGTTCTCTCCTTGCGATATAAGGTGGATGAGGGAAGTGCCGAATGACGAGGCGACCTTTTCCATCCAGTATGGGAGAAGGCCTCGCAGCCCTGATTGCCATGGAGCATCTTCGGCACGCACTCAGGATAACGCAAAGCGATCGCGATGGATGTGACGACAGGCAAGCGTTTTCTTGATCTAAGGCATGCAATTTATTGACATGGATCACTTTTTTTATGGCATTACTTTATGGAAAATATAAGAACCTGAGTGAATCCCAGGGACATCGGCCTTTCCGAAGGTTTGATCCTCCGGCAGCAATTCAAAATCTGGATCTGATTTTTCAGCAAAAACTTACGGTTACACATGAAAAACACTGGACACGCCGCGTGTTTTCAGAATTCTTGGGGCATGGAGACCTTCCGGATTCCAAACTCCATCCCGAATGCCATTTCCATCAAGGCCCAGGTCCTTGTCGAGCGGATCGCGGCGGCCTTCCGGGCTCTTCCGGACGGCCGGAAGCCCGGCAACAATCGCAGGCATTCCCGGTTCGACGCCGCCTGCTCGACCTTTTCCGTCTTCTTCACCCCATGTGCTTCGTTTCTGGCCATCCAGAAGAATCTGACGCAGTCGACCGCTTCGACGACTGGGGACCATGTCATCGCCGTCATGTTCGCCAGACTCCGGGTCGATACAAGCTGAAATGCTGCCCCCTTCCGCCTTCCGCTGACAATCTCCACCGCAACCGACCCGACATCTCCGTCCTGTGGTCGGGGGCCATCGGGTTTTTTCCTCCTTTGATCCTCATTCCCGAAAAAAGACCCCTCGTGATCCCTCCAAGAGCTCCGATCGAGAGCTCTTCTCCCATGGTTTAGCGCTCTTCCCTCCGTCGATACGCCTCCGTCTGGGTTCTTATCCGCCTTTTTTTTATCGTCGACTTCCAAAATTTAGAATTGCTGCCGGAGAGGCGGTCTTGTTTGCAGGACGGAAGTGAATTTGCGATAATCTGGGAAGGGGGCCGGTCTGCGTTTTCCAGCCAACCGGATGTTCCCCGAACGCTTTTCTGTCACAGCAAGGCATCTCATGTCGGAAGGCCGAGTTCTCAAAATGATGGAATTCAAGCGAATCAATCAGCTTCCTCCCTATGTCTTCAGTGCAGTCAACGATATGAAGCTCGCCGCCCGCCGCCGGGGTGAGGACATCATCGATCTCGGGATGGGTAATCCGGACCTCCCGACCCCTCCACCCATCGTGGACAAGCTCGTGGAGGCGGTGAGGAACCCCCGGAACCACCGGTATTCGACATCGAAGGGAATCCCGAGGCTCAGGGAGGCGATTGCCGCCTGGTATGCCCGTCACCACCAGGTGGCCCTCGATCCTGACACGGAAACGGTCGTCACGATCGGATCGAAGGAGGGCATT
>DAHWGX010000003.1 GCA_027335985.1 Nitrospirota bacterium
GCCCGGTTTCGAGCGAACCTTTTGATTCTACCCAAAAGGCCTTCCTCTGTCAAGCACCCCCCTCCGCTCCCCCTTTCGGGCTCGCTTCCGGTTTCGCTCAACAAGGGTCCATTTTATACGCCTTCCCCCAAAGTTTGTCAAATAAAAATTTCCATCGGTGTTCCGCCCTCGAGAAAGATGGTCCCCCATTGAGAAAAACCGAAAACGGTTCCTCCGTTTCCTTTCGCCACACACCCGACCACACATTTGTCACCCTCAAGGACATCTCTCTTTCGTTATTTTTATGAACGATCAGATATTTTTCCGGGCACATATCTTGCGAAATGGCTTGATGTGAATCCTTAACCATGGAGAGGTATCAGGATGGCCATTGCCCGAATGAACAATCCGTCTCATACCCGCGTTCTTCTGGGGAACAAAAACTTCTCATTGCTCCTGGGTGGCCAGGTCGTCTCCCAGATCGGAGAAAATCTCAACCGGGTCGCTCTTTTCTGGTTCGTCTACCTTTTTACGCACCGGGTGTCGGATATGGTCGTCGTCGGGATCCTCCAGACCCTCCCCCCCCTTCTTTTCGGATGGCTGAACGGCGTCCTGCTCGACCGCCACTCAAAAAAAAGGATCATGATCGGCGTCGACGTCGCCCGTGGGCTTCTGGTCATGGCCATCCCCCTCCTCTACACGCTTCACCACCTGACCCTTCCCCTCCTCTATCTTCTCGTCTTCATGATTTCGAGCATGAGCGGGGTCTTCGGTCCGGCCCTTTACAGCGCCATCCCCCTTATCGTCGACAAGGATCGGCTTCTCTCCGCCAACGCCCTGATGCAGACGACCGGCCAGATCGGACTCCTGATCGGTCCGCTTCTGGGAGGCCTCCTGGCGGTCCTCTGGAACCCCTCGGGCGAGATGTTCATCAACGGAATCACCTTCCTTTCCTCCGCCATATTCCTTCTTTTCATCGCCTTTCGGGAGCCCCACAATTCCGGCTCGGACCCATCACCGACCGGCATGGCCGAAGAAATCAGGGAAGGATTCTCTTTTGTCTTCTCCCCCCACAGAAGACTTCTGACCCCCTTTCTCTTCATGACCCTTTACGGATTCGTGACGGGACCGGTCAACATTCTCCTGCTGGTTCTCTCCAAACAGATTTTGAACCGGGGAGCAGAAGGCTTCGGAGATCTGGTCTCCGCCTTCGGAGTTGGCATGCTTCTCTCCTCCCTGTTCCTGACCTTCTACAATCCCCGAAACTCCATGGCCTTCATCGCGGGAGGATTTTCTCTGGCCGGCCTTCTCTCCCTCGCAATCGGAACCGTATCATCCCTTCCTCTCGACCTCCTCCTTTTCGCGTTCTGGGGCGCCGCGGTCTCCCTGGTCAACCCCCTCTCCCAGACCCTGATCCAGCACACGACCCCTCCGCGTCTTCTCGCGCGTGTCCTGACCGTCATGAGCATGGGATTCCTCACAGGAATTCTGGGAGGGATGGCCTTTTTTCCGGAGCTTTCGAACCGGTTCGGTACCCATTGGGCCTTTTCGATCATGGGACTCTGTCTCCTTCTCCCCTCCCTGAAGGGATCGATGACTCTCCTGCGCCGGATGGGAGAAGCCTTCCAGGTATCGACCTCTAACAATGCCTAAAACAATGGAGACTGAATATTGACCCCATCCAAACCCATCAAGGAAAACCCGGCATTCTCCTCACGGGACCCACCCCGGACATGGAACGCCCTTTCTGTCTCCGAACGATTCAGAAGTCTTTTCGGAACGAGGAAACTCCTGGTCGCAACCCACCGGGAACCTGTCATTGTCCAGCCTTTCCAAAAGGGCGTCTCTCCGGAGAACGAACCTCCGAAACTTCGCTATCCGGCGGGAGGCGTCAGCCAGTCTCTTCACCGACTCCTCCTTCAGACGGGGGGAGATTGGGTCTCTCTCCGGAGCTCTCCCGGCCCCGCATCCCTCGATATTTCCGTTCCGGGATATCCCGCCTCCTACACCCTCTTCCGGCTCTCCGTTGAAAATCCCCCCCTGGAGGAAGAATATCAACGATTTTCGAACGACCTCCTTTGGCCCCTCTTCCATGAGGAACCCGGGCGAGTCGGCTCCCGCCCGGGCGACTTTGCCGGATACGCCGCGGTCAACCGCCTCTTCGCCGACCACATTGCACGGATCACCCGAAGCCATGAGATCGGTGTTCTGTGGATCCACGACTACCAGCTCACTCTCGTCGCGAAGGAGCTCCGGGCGCTTGTTCCCGGCCCCCTTCCCCCCATCGCCTTTTTCTGGCACATTCCATGGCCCCGCCAGGAATTTCTGGCTCATATTCCGGAACGGAGAACCCTTCTCGAAGGCCTTCTCGACTATGACTTTCTCGGTTTTCAGACCGCTCTCTACAGGGAGCGCTTTCTGGAGTCCGTCGCCCGGGAATTCCCGGGAAGCTCCCGCATCACCGTTTCACCCCGACAGGTCGTCAAGGATGGCCGGAGAATCCATGTCGGAGACTACCCGATCGGCGTCGATCCGGGGCGCTTCGAATCCTTCTCCCTGGACCCGAAGGGACAGGCCGAGGCACGCGCCTTTCTCCGCGAGCATGGAATCGGCCCGGAGGAGCGCCTTCTCATCTCCGTCGACCGCATGGACTATACAAAGGGGTTTCTGAAACGGCTTCAGATCCTTGAATCCTTTTTCCGGAGCTTCCCGGAATGGATCGGAAAGCTCCGCCTCCTGCAGATCGCCCCTCTGACACGCTCAGACCACCCCACCTATCAGGGTTATCAGAAGAAAGTCCGCGACGCAGTCAGGACAACAAATGAACGCTGGAAAGCCGGAGACTGGTTCCCGGTCGTATCCGTCGAAAACACCGTCGATCATCGGATCCTTGCCCCTCTTTACCGAATGGCGGCGGGAGCGCTGGTGACATCGACCAACGACGGCATGAACCTCGTCGCGAAGGAATACCTGGCAGCCCAGAAGGACGAGGGAGGCACCCTCTTCCTGAGCCGTTTCACCGGGGCCGCCCAGGGACTTCGGGAGGCGGTCCTGATCGATCCCTTCGATCCCCAGACAGCCGCGGCGATCATTCACAGGGCCCTGGCGGAACCTCTCTCGATCCGGACTGGCCGAAACAAGATCCTGAGGGAGCAGATCTCTCGAAACAACATATTTCAGTGGATGGGATCGATTCTTACGGGAATTCACGCGACAGAGCAGGAAAAACAGGGGGCAGACTAAAAAGGGAGAAAGAAGAGGCGGAAAGGGGTCACCCTCCCGCCCCTTCGGATCCTAGCCTCCCGTGCAGACGTTTTCAGGGATCAGGGAGAGATTCTTGTCGGAAATCTCCTTGATGACCTGTGAAAAGCGGTTGGCATCAAACTTCTTGAATTTCAGCCTCCCGCCAAGATTGTTCGCAATCATCGGAAGCAGTTTGAGCGAATTTCGTCGGGAGCACTCCCAATTCGGCTGACTGTAGCGCACAAGAGCCCATGCCCGGAAAAGGGTCCGCTTGTCGGGCGACACGCGATTGGGATGTTTGGGCTGGTATTCGAGCCAGTAATACTGGTACTCCTCCCCGCCCACGAGCCAGCCCTGGGAAGTCTGCCGGATCTGGGTCTTCGTGTTGTCCTTGATGCGCATCATGGTCTGGGTGTCGGCGTTGAGTTCCCTCTTCACGGAGTTCCCGACAAGGCTCCAGTTCTGGTCTCCGATCCGGTCCGAAGCCTTCCGCTGAGCCCGGATGTAGGCATCGTGTTTGGCTCCCTGCAGGGAATTTTCCAAAGGGGAGCTTGCCCCGAACCACTTCGCGCTGCGGTGGCTTTTCTTCTGGTTCCAGCGGCCGATGCCGTTGACCCAGGAGGGGACGCCCGAGTCGGATCGGGCCACGACCTTGTAGCCCTCCGGCCCCTTGGGCATGTTTGAGAGGGATGCACAACCGGAGAGCGCGAGGGCCGATCCCGCAAAGGCTCCTATGGCCGCCCAATACAATTTTTGCTTCATCGATACTCCTTTCCTTGTTGGCCTCCCGCACACCGGGAGGATTCCTGTCGGGACCGGACGGGTCTTTCCGGTGTCCGGCCGCCAGAATGGCATGCTTATCTTTCCGTCATTCGTAAACCCCAGACGGGACTCCAGGAGCTTTGCCATTCAACTCTCTTGCAAAACCCGGGACACTAGCGTCCGAAGTCCTGGCAGGAGCCGTCCAACGGAGCGGTCGCCGTCAAATCCTTCCCCTTCCCCGCGGTCTGGCGAGGGAAGGAGACAAATCGTGGATCCCCCTTGTCCAGGAAGAGGCGGCTCTTGAGACCCGCCAGCAGGGGACCGACCCCCTTGCCCGAGACGGTCCGGGACGCCATCAGCTCGGCCTGGGCGGGATCGAGACCAGCGACCTTGCGCTGATCGACCACCGCCCCCCAGACGGTCCCGTCGGGAGCGGAGAGGGAAAGGGCATACCGAAGGACGTAATATCGATATCTTCGGGAAAATCCGGGGGGCAACGGAGTGGCCGAAACATGGCCGGAAACACCGATCCGCCCACCCGAGGGAACGACAAGAAGCCCCATCCGGGTCACGCTCTGTTCGATCGCCTCCCTCACATGTCTGGCAAAGGGATCGACACGCCCGCAATCGTTTTTCACGACCACGGAAACCGTCATGTCGCGGGACAGCAACGATTCGATCTGGTCGATTTCATGCTGGGTCCCGAAGCGCCCGGACGGTCTCCCGCCCGATACCGACGCCACCTCGCGATCAAAAAAAGCGGCTCGCTCCTTCGCATGGACGATGGCCGAAAGGTCGTGGATCTTCCTCATGGAGTTTGAGGTGTTTTCCAGGTCGGAGCGGAGCGCAGCGATCATTTTCCGTTCAGAATCGATCCGTCCGCGAAGATAGCGGAGAAGGTCGGATTTCTTCACCGCGACCAATGCGACATAGGATCCCTGAGAGGAGAGGAATTTTCCCCGGATGTTTTTCAGTCCGTAAAGCTTGGCGTGGGTTCGGACGGACAGGAGGTCCCGCGTCGATCGGGAGATTGTCATGTTCTGACGCGAAGTCCGTTGCTCGTATTTCGAACGGATATCGGAATCGATCTGGTCGGCGAGATTCCGTGCAGCATCCTTCCTGGCACGGGCGAGCGTCGAACCGTACCCGAGAGCGGAAAGATAACGGCTTTGGGGAACCGATCCATCATGTCCCGTCTCGTACCACTTTTCCTCAGCCTGGGCCGACATGGCCGAAAGGGAAAAAAGGAACAGGATCATGGTCGCACGGGAAATCCATAGAACCAACGTCACTCCTTGGGATTTGGGGACCTCCGGGCCCCCATAACGAATCAGTTGGATGGCGCCGGAGCCCCTTGTCTCAGCATCTTGTCGAAAAGAGCCTTCATCCGGGGGTCTTGCGCGCTGTCACGCGCTCCCTTCAGGGATTGCCTCAGAAGGCGCTCATACAGGTCTTTCCGGATCGACACGAGAACGTGGTATTTGTAAAAAGAATAAGGAGATCCCTCCGCACGATCCTTTTCCCAATACTTGCGCCAATAGTAATCGTCGACCCTTGCCCCCGAGATTCTGGCCTGGGCCTGGGTCATAACGAGAGAGGACACACGTCTTTGAACGCTCATGTCCATGCCCCCGCTTCCCATTCCCATCCGCCGTAGACTCTTCTCCCGATAGAGGGAGCGGGCCTTCTCCCCGATACGCTCGGCAATGGAGCGCATCGCATTCTCGTAGGCATCCGTCCGTCCCGATTCCTGGTCGGGCTCCTTTGAGGTCGAACCTACGAAGTAGACGCGGTCCGGATGTTCTTTTTGCCAGATGCCTGGAGAGTCGATCCAGACAGGGCGTTTTTCCGATGAGCGGCTTTCGAGGTGAGGAACCCCAAGCCCGCCCGGAGGTGTGGACAGGCTGGAACAGGAGACGAAGAGAAAGGAAGGAGCCAGAAGGAGCAGCCACATTGGGCCACGATATCGGTCACGAAGGCGGATCGGATCCTCGGAGTGCGCCACGAAAACCTCTTCTTTCCTTCAAGGCCCGTCACATGGCCGGACGATCTTCCCGGACAAGCCGGGGGACAAGGTCTCCGGAAGGGTCGTTGCCGGAGACACAAAAAGGATGCGTTTCCAATGGCCTATTTTAGGGAGATCGAACCGGAGAAGCAAGGAGCCATCCCGCACGGACCGAGAATCTCCGGGAGAGAGGGAAGGCAGGCCTGCATCAGGGCTTTTTTGATGAGACCCCCGAAGATCCCCGGGGTCTCGGATAGGGAATCTCTCCGGGAAAGTCTTCGATGGAGGAAGGATCCAGCCCTTCGTTCAGGAAGTGTGCCCGTGAGGAAAGGTGGGAGCGTCTCAGGAGATTCGGTGTCGGATAGGAGCGCGGCAGAGAATCGAAGAAATTGAGATCGAGAGGACGATCCTCCGGAAAAGCGAAATGCACAGACTCCAGGAGGCCCGTTCTTGAAGAATACCGAAATTCGATTTCGGGAAGAAGTTCCCGTATCTCCTGCAGGAGTCGATTGACCTCCTGATACTTCGTCGGGACTTCCTTTTTCATGGGACCTCCCTTCATCATCATTACTGATTACTGGCTCCAATGGAGCCACATTCCATGAAATGCATTTAACCTCACCAGTATATCCCTTGAAAACCGTTCGTCAAGGAAAACAAAACAGAGGCTGCCCCGTCCCGGACTCCTTCGGACAACGCGTGTCCGCTCCCTTCAAGATGGCGTCCAGCCCCGGCGAAAACCCGGCTTTCGCTCCTCCAGAACGTGGTGGAAAACACGGAGCGGTGATGGCCGTGGACATCGAAGATGGGAGGCTAGCTAAATGAATTCATTCATGAAGCGAACCCAAAGGAATTCAAGTATTTGTGATTTTACTCACAGTGTGACTATTCCCTCCCGGAAAGATTTCATGTAGACTGCATCTTTGCTACCGGGCAATTCCATCTCTCAAGGGACCGTCAATCAAGGCTCTTCAAGGGAGCGGAGAAACCATGGCCTCAGGGAAAGCCAACCGCAATCGGGAGCAATCTGCGGAACGCGTGTCTTTTTTGCGCCTTCACGGAGATGTTCTTCTCCAAGCCTTAACAGATCCGATTTGCGTTCTCGACCATACGGGCATTCTCCTCGAGGCCAGCGATTCCTTCTGCCACCTTCTGGAAACTCCCCGAGCAGAACTGCTGGGCATGCACGCCGCCTCCTGGGACAACAGGATCCCTCCCCCCAAAAAATCCGGAACGGATTTCCCCGAAGGACGTCTGTCCGCCCTTTTCAGGCGAAGAGACGCCTCGCTGATCCCGGTCGAAGCCGAATACTCCTGCATGAAGCTCGAAGAAAACTGCTTCATCAATCTTTCGGCCCATCCGGTATCCGGCAACCTTCTCCAGTCCGATGCCGCCTTTCTTTTCGAAAACAATGCCGCCGGGATTCTTCTCATCGATCAGGACGCGCGGATCCGAAAGGGGAATCCGACCTTCTGGCGAGTCACCGGATACACCCCCGGGGAGCTCTCGGGACTCCCATTCCAGTCCCTCTTCGATCCCCCAGAAGTTTTCCGGGAATTTCTCCCCCTTCTTCACAACATCCTCCTCGGAAAACAGATTCGCGCGAGCCTGCGCCTCCGGCGAAAGGACGGGACGACTCTCTGGGCCGAAACAACCGGGAGTCCGGCTCCCATGGAGAATCGGCAGGACGGAGCCATGCTGGTCCTCCTCGACCTGACCGATCTCCACGAATCGCGGGAAAAGATGGAGCGCCAACTTTCCGAGGATCCATTGACGGGTCTCCCGAACCGCCACGGACTTGAAAACGCTCTCAGCGGAGCCTTCGCACGAGCCAAGAGAAAGGGTACCGTCTTTGCGGTCTGCGCCCTTGACGTCGATGACTTCCGCCCGATCAACGATCGCCTTGGGGCCCAAAAAGGGGACGCGATTCTGGGAGAGCTCGGAAAAAGACTTCGACAACAGGTTCGGGGGAGCGACTTCGTGGCCCGTATCGGCGGAGACGAATTCGGACTCGTCATCGAGGATCTTTCCATTGAAAAAACGACGAGCCAGTTGTCACACGTCCTGAACAGGATCCATCAGGCCATCGAAACACCCTTTTTCTCGGGAGAAGAAGATGAGATCCAGATCAGCATCAGCATGGGGATCGGACTCTTTCCCTCCAACGGCGACGACGGGGAGACGCTCGTCCGGCAAGCCGATGCGGCTCTTTATCAGGCGAAGTCGGCCAAGGGCTCCCGCTCCCAGTGGTGGTCTTTCGGGACGTCCCTGCCGGCTCTTCCCGCCACCGAATCCTCTTTCGACGCCTACGGAGCCGACACGAAGGAGCTTCTTCGACGACACCAGTCCCACATCGAGTCGGTGATCGTCGAATTCGTGGAGGCCTTCTTTGCCCAGACCGAACAGGATCCGGAACAGAAAAATCTCCTGAAGGATCTGGACGAGGGAGAGCTCCAGAACATCGCCTCCCTTCAGGCAAAGCATCTCCGTTTTCTCCTTTCTGGCGACACGACCCGGGAAATGATCATTGAAATGGCGCAAAAAACGGGCAGAGTTCATGCCATGATCGGCGTCAACGGGGCCATGATCACCCAATCCATGGCCCTTTACCGCCGTCTTCTTGCCGACCATCTCACCCATACCTTTCTGACCGCTCGCGACCGCTATCGGCTCCTTCTCGCCAATGAGATCCGGCTTCAGGACGACCTCCAGGAGGAACTACGCGCGGGGATCGAAGTATCGGGCGAGTATTTTTCAGTCCTCTCGGCGCCCCTTCCGCCCCAGGGGGCCCTCTGGGCCGACATCCGGAGGACGGAGGTGGCCCTCCTGGGAGCCCTTCCCGCCATCGCCTGCGTCTTCCTGATGCGCCTCAACAGCAACGGCACCTTCATCGTCGAGGACAGTGCGGGGCCGAAAGGTCAGGAGGGAGCCGCCATCATGCGCAACCCCCAGTTCGAGGCCGTCGTCGACCCCGATTCTCCTCGGGGAAAGGGACTCATCGCCTACTCCTGGCGCAGCCTCTCCTCCCAGAAAATATCAAACTACCAGAAGGACTCCCGGGTCTCCCACTGGCGGGACGTGGTCCGTCCCCTGGGCATCCGGTCGGCCGTTTCGATTCCAATCCGGAATCCGGACGGAACGGCCGTGGCCATCCTTTCTCTCTATGGGTCCTACCCCAACCAGTTCGATACCCCCTGGAGCGTCCAGTTCGTGAGAGGCCTAACCCAGCGATGGGAAAAAATCTGGGAGCTTTGCCGGGCTCCCGCCAGCGTCATTCCAGAAGACCAGGCCGCCGACTACCGGCACGAGCTCTTCTCCGGGGGGCTCTCCATGTACATGCAACCAGTCTTCGACCTCACCACGGGGCGCCCCGTCAAGGTCGAAGCCCTGGCTCGACTGGTGAGGCCATCCGGTGAGGTCGTCACCCCGGGCTTCTTTCTCCCGTCCCTCGGAGATGCGGAACTCGACCGTCTATTCAGGTCCGGCCTCGACGCCGCCCTGGCCTGGATCCCCCGATGGGAGGCCAAGAACCTTCAGCTGGACATTTCGATCAATCTTCCTCCGGGTACGCTTCGCGATCCGGACTGTCCAAGATGGGTCGAGGATGCTCTTCGCCGCCACAGAGTCGATCCGAAGCGTCTGACCCTCGAGCTCCTCGAGAACCGGGAAATAGAGCTCAAGACCCAGGACGAGGCCATTGAACGTCTGATTCGGCTGGGAGTAAGGCTGGCCATGGACGATCTGGGGTCGGGGTTCAGCAGTCTCCAGCGACTGGCCACACTGCCCTTCGACAACATCAAGGTCGACCAGGGCCTTCTCAAGCGGATCCATGTCGCCCCCCTTCACACTCTCAGCATGATCGGCACCATCATACGGATGGGACAGGATTTCGAACGTGTCGTCATCGTCGAAGGACTCGAAGATCCGGGGATGGTCGAAGCGACGAGGATCCTCGGCGCCACTTTCGGCCAGGGGTATGCCCTGGCCCGCCCCATGCCGGCCGACCGGATTCTCGAATGGAGCCGAACCGTCCACCCCTCCCTTTCACCCGGCTCAATCACGACATTTTTGGGGGCGCTCTCCTATCATCGCTGGGTGCACGGTCTTCCTGCCGCTCCCGTTTCCCCGGATATCGACCAATGCCCCCTTTCGGCCTTTCTCTCCCGGGTCGCAAAGGAAGATCCGCGTGGAATCCGGGCCCACGAACGTTTTCACAAAAACAGCCCCAACGACTCCTCCGGGCGGGAGTTGACCGATTGGCTGGTCGAGCGCATACGCGAGGACGGAAAGCCCCAATCGGTCCCTGCTCCCTGAAGCCTTCGCGGATGCACTCCTTCCCCGGTCCCCCCTTTCAATTCCCTCCCGCAGGAAGGCCCTTTCTTCCGGAATTTTTCCTTGACACACCCGAAACTCCCTTGTTAAGATCTCACATGGACGAAATGTCCGCTTACTTAGTTCATTGGGAGCCCCGTTTAGGGGCTCTTTCATTTCCGATCCTCTTCTCCCCATGACGCATTCCTCCCCGTTGCCCCAACCCAGCTCAAATCGGATTCCCCCACCGGAGAACGCATCCATGAACATCCTGAAAACGGTCATCTTCATTGACGGCCAGAACTTCAAGAAGGACCTTCAGAAGTTTCGATTCAAAGCCGCCGGCCACAACCTTCCGGAATATCGTCTCGACGAAAAGCACTTCCTTTGGGAAGACTTTTTCCGCCAGGCCATCAGCGTCCTCTCCGACCAGACCCGAATCCCCCACCGCCTGCTCCGGGTTTACTGGTACAACACCCAGGCGACGACACCTCTCCATCGATTCGATCGGGCCGTCAAAGACATCATCGACCAATACCGGGAAATCTATCCCGACCTGACCCCCTCTCTGGTCGAATCCCTGGCCCAGCGCTGGCACCAGCATCAAAGAGAACTTCTCTCCAGGGCCAAGGAGGAGGTTTTCGACGACATCCAGAAAAGGACCTCCTTCCTGGAGTTCAAGTACGTCGGACAGCTCGTCCTTCGTCCGTACAAGGTCAAGGAGCTCCTGCGGGACAAGGAGCGGGAAGGATCGTTTCTGTATCAGGGAACGGTGGAAGGGGAAAAAGGAGTCGACATCGGAATAACGATCGACATGATTTCAAAGATGGCCCATTACGATGCGGCGGTTCTCATTTCGGGAGACACGGATTTCATTCCCCTGATCCAGTATCTCAAGGATTCGCTTAAACTCGTCTACTCCCTCTCCCTTTCCCGCGGGGAACAGGGGCAGCTTCAGCTCTTTTCCCCCCAGATCAAGAATGCGGTCGACTATTTTCTCGTGGTGCCGGAGAAGGACATGCTCGGCCGCTATCTCGACCGAAAATCCGGGATTCCTCCCATCATTCTGAACGAGATCGACCGCCGTCTTTCCGAACTTTTACCGAAAAAGGCAGACGGCTGATCGCGAGCCAGGCATCGACCGGTCAGATGGAGGGGGGATTTTTCCGGTACAGCTCCCGGCCGTCGGTATCCAGCACAATGGACAGCACCTTCACCGACCCCACCATGGAGACAAAAGGCTTGCCGGAGGAGGTCCGTCCGGCGTCGACTGCCTCCGGAGCCATCCAGACATTGACGTGGACGGGGATCCCGCATCCTGCGCAGGGAGCCTGGGCAATGATTCCTGAGACGTCTCCTGGCGGATAGGGAAAGGAAAAAAAGATTCCGCGCGGAGAGACGCTGGCCTTTAAAGGCCAATCCCTGAGAAGAACCTGGGAGTCGCAAAAAGGACAGGAGAGTCTCGTGGCGACTCCGATCTGGCCGGTCGGAAAGAGACCGGTTCCGTTTTCGCGGTCGCCGGGGAGCCGGACCGGAAGTATCCCTGTCAGGTAGAAGGTATTCCGGCCCGAGTCGTAACGGACGAGGGTTGCGGATATGGAAACCTTGAATCGCGAGATGGTCGAAACAAGCTTCATGTCCTCGTTGATGCGCGCCCGGAACTTCTTCCGGAATTCCGGCTCCACCTTGGCCTTTTCACGGGTCTTGAGAGGGAAAGCCAGCGAGAGGAGGTCCTTGTCCGGGGGGATGGACGGGTGCTGGCTGTAAAAAAGAAGCAGAAGGGCATAAGGGGTGAGCTCCGGATCCTTCCCGATGAGCTCTGGCAGAAGCTGCTCCTCATTCTTTTTCTGGATCAGGAGAACCTCTTTACGGTTCTGGTAATACCAGGTCACCGTTCCTCCCATGAGAAGCAGCAGGAGAAATCCGGCCAGAAGAGGGAGAAGGAGTCCGCGTGCCTCCGCTCCTCCCCGCCCATTGTGGAGACGGAGTGAGGTCAGGAGACTCGCCCGGGCATCATCGATGGGTCGAATGATCGCATCCCGCGCCTCTTCCGGAAGAGCAAGAGACGACTCTTTGGCCTGATCCCGTTTGCGATCGAGGATCCGCTCGTTCTGGGCCATCGAAAGGTCGTCGAATCCCCCCTCGGGGAATCGGAGCAGTCTTTCCGGAGAGTCGAAGTCGGAGACGACCAGACCAAGAAGTTTGGCCACCTTCGCCGCATCGGCGGGTGTGACGGCCCCGGGAGGCATCTGGCCCAGGATCCCCGGGACTCTCGAGAGACAGGTCACAACGTAGCTGTGATCCCTGTTTGGCGGTTCATGAACGCTCAGCGTCCCGCTCTCGGAGAGCCGTGACAGATCGGCGTCGTCGGGAAAGACGATGAGCCCTGTCAGGTAGAAGGGGACCTTTCTGTCCCGAAGGAAGGCCGCCAGGGGACCGATCCGGTTCTTGATCTGGGTGATCGGGTTGGCATGGCTCGACCCGGAGACCAGGATGGGCTCCTTGCCAACCTGCCAGGAGGCGTTCAGGGTCCCGCTCACGGGACCTGAAACATTCTTGCACTCCACCACGAAAAAACCGCGGTCCGTGGCCAGAAACCCGTCGATCTCCTTCTGCCCCACCGGGGTATAGATATTCCTCTCGTAAAAGTAGACCACCACCCCCGCCGCAACGAACGGGTCCACCCATTCGGCATGGTCCTGAGCCAACGTGCCAGCGGACAATCCCGTCAGACAAAACTGACGGACCTCCTCCTCGAACCTTTCGGATGCCGGGAGAGACTTGAGCGATGCCACACACACTCCACTTGATAAAAGATTAAAACTGATCGAAAGCAATGATAACCCGGGGAAGCCCCCTCCCCGCAAAAGGATTCAATCATTCGAGAATATCACATCGGAAGGGCCTTCGATAATTTTTTCACCGACCCGAGAGAGTCCATGCCCATGGCATTGTGCCAGTAGCCGACCACTGTCGGCGGGACAAGGATGTTTGAGATTCCCTGGGAAAGAGGAATGGCCACGACGGCCTTTCTCAGCAGGATTCGCTGTGCTTCGGCATAGAGATGCCCCTTCAAGGGTTCATCGACCTCCTGGGCCCGGTCGATGAGTCGGTCGAAGGCGGGATCAGACCAGCCTGTCCGGTTGTTCCCGGATCCGCTCCTCATCAGGGAGAGGAAGGTCATGGCATCGGGGTAGTCGGCGATCCAGCCGGACTGGTAGATGGCGGGAGTGTGCGCATCGAGTCCCGCCAGATAAGCCTTCCACTCCATGGAACGAAGCTCGATCGTCACTCCCAGGACATCCTTGAAGGTCTGCTGCATGAAAGTCGCCAGAATCCTGCTTTGCGTCCCTTCGGGGAAGACGAGGGTGACGTGAGGGAATCCTTGTCCGCCGGGGAAGCCTCCGAGGGCAAGTTCCTCCCGGGCGCGGGCGACATCGAAACCATAGGCCGCTTCGGGGTCGTAACCTGAGAGTCCCCGGGGAATGAAGGAAGAGAGGGAAGGGAGCGCCGACAGAAAAATCCGTTCGAGCCTTGTCCGGTCGACCGACATGGCGAAGGCTTTCCGGACATGAACATTGTCGAACGGGTGCCTTCGTATGTTCATGCTGTAGTAAATCGTCGACAGCTGGGGAATGCGGTGAAGCTCGGGACTCTTCAGGTACTTCTTGATGTAAAACGAAGGAATGCCCTCGATGTCGAGCCGATGCTGCTCATAAAGGGTAAGCTGGGTCACCGGTTCTGGAATGACGAGAAAAGTCAGCGAGGAGACAAGGTGGGAAGACGGAGGGGCGGGACGTGTCCTGCGCAAAAGAAGGTAGGCATCGTGATGCCAGGCGGCAAGACTGAAGAGTCCGTTCCCGACAAAATAGCGGGGATCGGTCCAGTGGGTAGGATGCTCCCGGATAAGGTCGAGCCTCACCGGATCGGTGATGGCATTCGTCAATAGCGAGGGAAAGTTCCGCATGGGGTGGGAAAGATCGATCCGGAGGCTGTCGGGAGAGAGAACATGAACGCCCACGGCAGAGGCCGGACACCGCCCTTCGTCATAACACTGTGCGTTTTCGATGTCGAAGAGGTAATACGCATAAGGGGAGGCGGTCTGGGGACTCAGAAGCCGCAGGAAAGAGTCCCGGTAGTTTGTCGACGAAACGGGTTCCCCATCGCTCCAGTGGGCCGAGGAGCGGATATGGAAGATAAAATGACGTCCCGAAGGATCGACCGACCAGGTGTCCGCATCGGCGCCCACGACATTCTGCCTCTTGTCGAAGCGCGTGAGACCCTGCATGAGATTGGTGATAATCTCGAAGGAGTTGCCATCGGTGGCTTTGTTCCAGTCCAGCGTGGCCGGATCATCGGGAATCGCGAGGACAAGACCGGTGGCATCCTTTTTCAGAGTCGAATGAAAATGGGGGCTACAGGAGGTGAAAAGGAGAAGTGTTGTAATCAGGAAGAGAGGGAGTCGCGTCACGCGGGCCCCTTCAGGTAGAAAATCCAATGTCCTAAAAAAAACCCCCCATGGGAGGGCCCTAGGGGGGAAGAAAACGGGAAGAGAGAAGAAAAGGAGTCCGGCAGCGACCGACTTTCCCACACCCTCGCGGGTGCAGTATCATGGGCCCAGGAGGGCTTAACGGCCGTGTTCGGG
>DAHWGX010000030.1 GCA_027335985.1 Nitrospirota bacterium
GGTGATGCCTGGAGACAACATTCGGGTGAAGGTGAAGTTGATCACGCCGATCGCAATGGAAGACGGCCTTCGATTCGCGATCCGGGAAGGTGGGCGGACAGTCGGAGCCGGAGTGATCTCCAAGGTTATCCTTTAAAAAATTGAAAGGAAATCGCAATGAGAGAGATCATAACCCTGGCCTGCACGGAGTGCAAGGATCGTAACTATTCGACGATGAAAAACAAGCGCAACAATGCAGAAAAAATCGAGCTGAAAAAGTTCTGCAAAAAATGTCGCGGCCATAAGCTTCACAAAGAAACAAAGTAATCAATAGGCCAGTAGCTCAATTTGGCAGAGCTCCGGTCTCCAAAACCGGTGGTTGGGGGTTCAAGTCCCTCCTGGCCTGCCAGTGAAAATGCGAGGGGATAATGGGCCGAATAGATAACATGAAGGTGTACCTCTCGGAGGTGGGTTCTGAGCTCAAAAAAACCACCTTTCCAACGAGAGAGCAAACGATGGGATCCTCTGTCGTTGTCATCGTCATGGTTTTATTCATGTCTTTTTTTCTGGCCCTGACAGATTTTCTCCTGGCGAAGCTCGTCGGAGTGATACTTCGATAAGCAAATTGACAGATGTCACCCCAACAAGATGGAATTTAAGATATGGCCGAAAAAAGTTGGTTTGTTCTTCATACCTATGCGGGTTTTGAAAATAAGGTGAAATCTGCGCTTGAAGGGTTAAAGGAACGGAGGAATATGACTGATAGTATCGGTCATGTTCTTGTTCCAACCCAAAATGTGACCGAGTTCAAGGAAGGAAAGAAAAAAGTCTCGACGAGAAAAGTTTTTCCGGGGTACGTTCTGATCGAAATGGAACCTTCCGAAGAAATGTTTCATTTTGTTCTGGATGTACCAAAAGTGACCGGATTCCTCGGAAATGGTGCCAATCCAATTCCCATGACGGCGACAGAGGTTAATGAACTCTTTCACCGCATCGAGGAAGGAACGGCAATGCCCGCCTCCAGCGAACAGTTTTTCGAAGGAGATACCATCCGGATCACCGATGGTCCCTTTCAAGGATTCACTGGTTCGATTTCGGGTGTGGATGTCGAGCATGGAAAAGTACGGGTTCTTGTCAGTATTTTTGGGCGGCAGACGCCGGTAGAGCTCGACTTTTTGCAAATTGAGCGAGCATAGATCGTCCTCTTATGTAAGAACCAGGGGAAACTAATGGCAAAAGAGATTACAGGTTACGTCAAGCTTCAGATTCCGGCGGGGAAGGCCAACCCGGCTCCTCCGGTAGGTCCGGCACTTGGTCAGCATGGTGTCAATATTATGGAGTTCTGCAAACAATTCAACGCAAAGACTCAGGGCCAGGAAAATACGATCATTCCTGTGGTCATTACGGTCTACAAGGATAGGTCCTTTACCTTTGTAACGAAGACGCCACCGGCTTCGGATCTTCTTAAAAAAGCGGCAGCTGTTCAAAAAGGCTCTAAAACTCCAAACAAAGAAAAAGTCGCGGCCGTCAGCCGAGCCAAGATCCTGGAAATTGCCAAGACAAAGATGCCTGATCTTAATGCCTATGATGTTGATCATGCCGCCCGTATCATTGAGGGAACAGCCAGAAGCATGGGAATAACCGTCGAAGATTAAGGGTATAAAAATGTCCAAGGGTAAGAAAATCAAGCAAGCCAAAGAAAAAATCTCTCCCCAGGATTATGTATTGAGAAATGCGGTCGAACTGGTCCAATCCATCAAATTCGCAAAGTTTGACGAATCTGTTGATATTGCGGTCTCATTGGGGATCGACCCCAAAAGATCCGATCAGATGGTGCGGGCCGCGGTCGTTCTTCCCCACGGTTTGGGAAAGAAAACGCGTGTCCTTGTTTTTGCGAAGGGTGAAAAGGAAAAAGAGGCGCTGGACAACGGAGCAGATTATGTTGGCTCAGAGGATCTAGTCTCCCGTATCCAGGAAGGTTGGCTCGACTTTGACCAAGTGATCGCAACCCCCGATATGATGGCAGCCGTCGGGAAGGTGGGTAAGATTCTTGGTCCTCGTGGTTTGATGCCGAATCCCAAGACAGGGACTGTGACCTTTGATATAGGAAAGGCGGTCAAGGAGTCCAAACAGGGAAAGGTCGAGTTTAAATCTGAAAAGGCTGGTATACTTCATTTTTCGGTGGGAAGAGCAAGCTTTACGGCAGATCAGCTTTTAGAAAATATCATGACAGCGATGGGAACGATCGTAAAAGCAAAGCCCCAAACATCAAAAGGGAAGTATGTCAAATCTGTGTCCATCTCTACAACGATGGGACCGGGTGTCAAAATTGATGTCAATCAACTCTTGAAAGAGGTTGTTTAATGGCTAATAAAGCACACAAAACCTCCCGAATCGACCATTTCAGGAAGGTTGCATCGACATCTTCGATTACGGTTGTCGCGGAATACAAGGGACTGAATGTCGAAAAGCTTTCCGCCCTTCGTCGTTCTCTTCACCCTCACGGAGGCCATTTTACAGTTTACAAAAACACATTGGCCAAGATTGGTACTGAATCAACCTCTGCCGCAAGCCTTGTCCCTGATATGAAAGGTCAAGTCGGATTTGTTTTTTCAGAACATAATCCCTTGGGAGTGATCAAAACCCTTGTCGATTATTCAAAAGATAATCCACGATTTCAAATAAAATCAGGTGTCTTTGATGGTCAAAAGGTCACCTATCAGGAGTTGATAGAACTTTCCAAGGTTCCCGATAGGAAAGTCCTGTATGGACAATTGCTCGGGCTCATGCAATCCCCGCTCTCCAGCCTTGTTGGAGGACTGCAGCAAATCCTCAGAAAGTCTTTGTACGCTCTTGAGGAGAGAAAAAAACAACTGGGTAATTAGCTCGCTGTTACATTCATTATCACGAATTGGGAGGTTCATTCGATGTCGAAGATGTCCGTTGAAGAAATTCTTGGTGGTATTGAGACCCTTTCGGTTCTCGAGCTTGTGTCTCTTATCAAGAACATGGAAGAAAAATTTGGTGTTTCAGCGGCTGCTCCTGTCGCGGTTGTCGCGGCCCCGGCTGGTGGTGGTGGTGCGGCGGCGGCTGCAGAAGAGAAGACTGAGTTCGATGTTATTCTCAAATCCGCACCTGCAGACAAAAAGATCAACATCATCAAGGTCGTTCGGGAATTGACCAGCCTCGGTCTTAAGGAAGCCAAAGACCTGGTCGAAGGAGCTCCCAAACCGATCAAGACTGGTGTTCCCAAGGCTGATGCCGATTCAACGAAAGAAAAGCTTGTTGCCGCTGGCGCTGAAGTCGAAATCAAGTAAGTTTTTTCGAACCCCATATCCGGAGGGCCTTTCTATCTGCCCTCCGGTTTTCTCTTTTTGCGATGGCATTTGCCTTTCGTTTCAATAGATCCTCCCGATAATAATGATCCTTACAATCAGCAACACTTGAGGAAGAATCAATGGAGAACAAGACCGCGATACAACGCCATTTCTTTGGTGCAGGACAGCAATTCATCGACGTCCAGGATCTTATTGAGATTCAAAAAAGATCCTACGAGAGGTTCCTTCAGTTGGACGTGGAACCCTCCCACCGGGAAGACAGTGGACTCCAATCTGCATTTCTGAGTGTTTTTCCTATAGAAGACTATAATGGCAATTACCGGATAGATTTTCTTGATTACTCCCTTGGGGAGCCCAAGTACGAAGAGTATGAATGTCTCGAAAGAGGCATGACATATGCTGCACCTCTCAAGATCCGAATTCGTATTGCTGCTTTGGAGCAAGGTAAGGAAGGGGACCGATCTCCCTCACACCATAAGGAACCCGCCTATTCTGTCAAATATTTGAAAGAGGAAGAGAAATACCTCGGCGATCTTCCTCTAATGACCTCCAAGGGAACATTTATCATTAATGGCACCGAAAGGGTTGTGGTCAGCCAATTGCACCGCTCTCCCGGTGTTTTCTTTTCTCATGACAAAACCAAAACACGGTTGACCGGAACGCCTCTTTTTACATCCCGGATCATTCCCTACAGGGGGTCCTGGATCGATTTCGAATATGATCAGAAAGACAATCTGTATGTCAGGATCGACAGGAAAAAAAAATTTCCTGCAACCGTCCTACTGAAGGCAATGGGGATTACGTCCTCCGAGATCGTCAGGGAATATTACAACATTGAAACTCTGCGCATAAAACCTGGAAATCCCGAGCTATACGTCTTTTTCCCCATCGAAGCGGGCTCCGTCCTCCCATTTCAACTGAAAGACCATGACGGGCTTATTTTCAGAGAAGATACCGTTCCTACTGATACGCTAGAAGTATCAAGGATGCTCAGAGACCGGGTGGATTTGACTTTACGTTTTCATGGTGAAGACAACACAGAAATCTCCATTGGTAATATTAAATCCATTTTGGATGGGAAAAGCGCAGGCATTCTGATTCCCCTTGTTGGCATCAAAGGTGTTAGCCAGATTTCATCTCTGGTATCGTCTGAGGCCAAAGAGCTGCTTTCGAGCATCGAAACAAAACTCGGGTCAGTCCCCCTTGATCACATAGCCGTACCTATGACCCCCAAAACCCTCCTGTCACTACTCCAGATGTCCGGTAAGGCGAATGAAACCTCGCTTCAAAATATTATTCCTTTTGCCGAAAAATCCAGAGAGTTTATAGTTCTGAGACCAAACCAGGTTTTTCGCTCCCTAGAAATTGGCGAAGGCGATCCTCTTCCTTTTAAGATTTGGACAAGAGCTTACAAAGAAGAAGGGGACCGCATCAAAACAAGTGATGAAGTCGTTTTTCAGGATAAGACAACCCGATTTTCCAAGGAAATTGCGGATCAGATTAATGTCCAAAAAAATCTTGGGACGATGCATTCCAAGAATAAGAAGTTTTATCCCTTGACGGTGGAGTCCCTCCCCGGCACAGACAGATTTTTGCTTCTCGAAGCCATTCCGGATAAAGAGGTTGAGGAGTTCCATTCGGCTGAAGATTTGCTGGATCCTCTTAATCCATTAGAGGTTTTGCTGACTGTTGGACAGCGAATTGTTAATGAAGAGACGGATAAATCCCGATCACCGGTATTGACCAATCTCCTTCAACGGGGTATCTCCTCCCTCAAATGCTATTCTGTTCCGGCGAGTCAAAGGGCCAAATCCGTTCTTCACCAGACATTACTTCTGGATAAAACGGGTGTTGTGGATTCAGACAGAGCTCGGTTTGTTCGATTTCTTTCGGCCACGGGTGTTGATGCAAATGCCAGACTAAAGGCTCTTGTCTCCCGGTTTATGGGGGGGCTTTATTCTGAAATTAATACCTCATCGAAAGAAATCTCTTTTGTTATCCGTCCGACATCCAAAGCGCTTTTCAAGCTCGTCACGCAGGATGGTGAAACTTTAATCAATGAAGGATCCCCAATCACAGCGGAGGTTTTTGATCAAGTATTAGGTCACAAAAATATGATTCTGGTAAGAGCTAAAGCGGAAGACTTTCCTGTCGTCCCTGTTCGTAGCTCAGATGCCACCGGTGAATTCCTTCTTCTTAAGGGCCAAAGAAATATATCAGCCCATGATTTTCCAAACCAGGTGCATTTCTTTGACTTGGCGGAGGCAAAGAAGGGCAGTTTAATAAAACAAGCCGGCGACCCCTTTGAGATGGAAGATCTGGACCTAGCCAGGAAAGCAAAGGTTGAATCCCTTATGCTTGCAACAGTTTCGACTAATAAAGCTCAGGATCTTTTTCTGGAAATGACGGATCTTGCAAAGAATCCACATCGAATCGAGTCAGATCCTGCAGTGGTGGAAATCTATAAACGAATTCGGCCTGGGGAAGTTCCACATATTGAAACGGCCCGGATTTTCTTTGAGCAGTCCTTTTTCAATAGCAAAAGATACGATCTCTCCTCTGTTGGTCGGCTTAAGTTGAACTCGAAACTTGGAGTTAAGGAGAGCCTCACCAACCGGTTATTATCTCAAGCAGATATTGTGGAGGTCATTCGGTATATGGTTGATCTCCTCGAAAACCGGGGAGAAATAGACGATATCGATCATCTCGGCAATAGACGGGTTAGATCGGTCGGGGAACTTCTTGAGAATCAGTTCAGAATTGGGCTCGTTCGCATGGAAAGAGCGATCAAGGAGCGCCTCAACCTGGGTGATCCGGAAAGTGTCATTTCATCCGACCCGATCAATGTCAAACCTGTGACGGCAATAATCAAAGAGTTTTTCGGATCCAGCCAGCTTTCGCAGTTTATGGATCAAACCAATCCACTCGCTGAGGTTACTCATAAACGAAGGCTTTCTGCACTGGGTCCCGGTGGTCTGACAAGAGAAAGGGCGGGTTTTGAGGTCAGAGACGTCCATGCAAGCCATTATGGGCGAATTTGTCCAATTGAAACCCCTGAAGGGCCGAATATCGGATTGATCACTTCTCTTGCAACATTTGCGAGGGTTAATGAATTTGGTTTTATCGAATCTCCCGTAAGAGTCGTGGAATCCGGAGTGGCAAAACCAGAAATCGTTTATCTATCAGCGATGGATGGAGACAAATTTGTCATCGCCCAGGCAAGTACTAAACTCAACGAAAAGGGTGTTCTTATAGAGAATCAAGTCTCTGCTAGGTTTAAGGGAGATTTTATCTCAGTTCCCCCGGATAGGGTTCAATACATAGATGTGGCCCCACAGCAGATCGTTTCGGTGGCAACAGCACTGATTCCTTTCCTGGAGCATAACGACGCCAATCGTGCACTCATGGGATCTAACATGCAACGTCAGGCCGTTCCGTTACTCCGACCAAGCGCTCCTCTTGTCGGGACCGGAATGGAAAAAGTCGTTGCAAGAGATTCGGGCTATGTCATTTATGCGCTTGAGGATGGAGAGGTCGTCAGGGTTGACGGGACTGAGTTTACTGTCAAGTATAAAAATCTCGGCATGAAAACCTATCCTCTGATTAAATTCCGACGTTCTAATCAGAATACCTGTCTCAATCAAAAAGTATTGCTTAGTCCCAGAACGAAGTTCAAAAAAGGGGATGTGTTGGTCGATGGCCCCTCCACTGAACGCGGTGATCTTGCCATGGGACAAAACGTTCTTGTGGCTTTTATGCCCTGGGGTGGCTACAACTTTGAAGATGCGATTCTGATTAGTGAACGGTTGGTTCGCGACGATATGTTTACATCGATTCATATCGAAGAATTTGAGCTTGAAGCCAGAGAGACAAAACAGGGAAAGGAAGAAATCACCCGTGACATCCCTAATCTTTCGGATGAGGCACTCAGAAATCTTGATGAAAGCGGGATTGTTCGCATCGGGGCTGAAGTCAAGCCAGGAGATATTCTGGTAGGAAAGGTGACGCCAAAAGCGGAAACCCAATTGACCCCCGAAGAGAGACTTCTTCGTGCAATTTTCGGGGACAAGTCTGCGAACTGGAAGGATGCCTCTCTGACCGTCCCTGCTGGTATTGAGGGAATTATTGTAGATGTGAAAATCCTTTCCCGAAAAGGGCTAGAGAAAGATGAGGGCCCCCTGAGTCACCCACAGCAGGGGCAAGATATCGGCACACTAACCCATGTTTATCAAGACGAATTGCGCAAGCTCGAAGATGAGAAAAACCTTAAAATTAAGGCCTTTTTGCTTGGAAAGGTCATCAAAGAAGACATCCTTGATCCCGAAACGGGAGATGTGATTTTAAAAAAGAAGCGTCGCCTGACCCAGGAAACTATTGAAAAGTTGAGCGATTATTCAAGCATCACTCTCTCGGATCAGAAAGAGCAGGATGAGCTGGCGGCCATCGAAACCGAGACCAAAGAGAAGGTTGAAACTATCCAGATGCGGCATGATGAGCGGATAGGCCGTCTCAAGAAAGGAGATGAGCTTCCTCCAGGTGTTCTCAAGCTGGTTAAGGTTTACGTCGCCATGAAAAGAAAGCTTTCTGTGGGCGATAAAATGGCGGGACGCCACGGAAACAAGGGTGTTGTCTCCCGCATTGTTCCCATGGAGGATATGCCATTCTTGCCCGATGGAACACCTGTGGATATCGTTCTGAATCCCTTGGGGGTCCCATCCCGAATGAATGTCGGGCAGATTTTGGAAACCCACCTAGGAATGGCGGCGCGTGCGTTGGGGGTTCATTTTGCCACGCCCGTATTCGATGGTGCGAGTGAAACCCAGATCAAGGAAATGCTTGAAAGAGGAAGCCTCTCAAATACAGGCCAGACGACTCTTGTGGATGGTAAAACAGGCGAAACATTTGATCGACCGGTGACCGTCGGTGTGATGTACATGTTCAAGCTGCATCATCTCGTCGACGACAAAATTCATGCTCGCTCGATTGGACCTTACTCTCTGGTAACGCAACAGCCCCTCGGTGGTAAGGCGCAGTTCGGAGGACAACGTCTTGGAGAAATGGAGGTATGGGCCCTTCAGGCATACGGGGCTGCTTCAACCCTTCAGGAATTCCTGACAGTAAAATCTGATGATGTCTCGGGCCGAAGCCGTATGTATGAAGCCATAGTTCGTGGGGACAACTATCTTGATCCTGGTTTGCCAGAATCCTTCAATGTTTTAATAAAAGAGTTGCAGAGTCTTGCCTTGGATATTGAACTTCTAAAGTCACAGGAGAAGTTGAATGACTGAAAATACACATGATGACACCGCTCAAGAAGTAGAACATTCTTTGAATCAAAAATCCGAAGGCGAACCAGCAGAGGGAGATTCATTGGCGGTAGCCTCCTTTCGGGGAGATAAAGCCAGGTCTCGGGATCTTGATCGAAATGATATTTTCCAATCAACAGATTTGGATGTATTGTCATTTTCTAAAATCAAGATAATGTTGGCCTCTCCCGAAAAGATCCGCTCCTGGTCTCATGGCGAGGTAAAAAAGCCTGAAACGATTAACTACCGCTCCTTTAAGCCCGAGCGGGACGGACTTTTTTGCGCCAAAATTTTTGGGCCTGTCAAAGACTGGGAATGCAATTGCGGCAAATACAAGCGAATGAAACATCGCGGCGTCATTTGCGACAAATGCGGGGTTGAGGTCATTCAGAGCAAGGTTAGACGTGAAAGAATGGGACACATAGAGCTTGCAGCCCCAGTAGCCCATATCTGGTTTTTGAAAGGCCTTCCCTCACGCATTGGAAACCTATTGGACATGACAATAAAGGATCTTGACCAGATTCTTTATTTTGAGTCTTACGTCCTCACGGAATTGGGGACGGTTATAAAGGATATTGATGACGGAAAAAATAAAAATGTGTTAGATATTGTCACAAAAAAGGCAGATAAGTATTTTATTATGAATGAAGAGGGTGAAATTTCTGAATTGAATCCGGAAAATGTGACCCCTGAATTTTTGAAAGAGCGCGATACGACCCCAGTCATTGCTATTTCAGAGAAGGATAGCTCTTTTATCGAATCGAACGGTTTTGGTCAAGGCGGTACGGAGGGTTCCAATAAAAAACGCAAGAAGTCAGAAAGCGATTCGGAAAATGATAAAGTTATCAAACTGAAATCCCGGCAACCCCTTCTGCTTGATCTCTATTCGAAGGAATCGGGTGAACTCGTAAGCAGAGCCGGGAGCAAAGTCCAGGAGATTTCACTTAAAAACGGACTGATATTTATATCTCTTCCTGAGGAGGATGCTCTCCAAATTGGAAAGCACCTCTCCGAGGCCGACAAGAAGAGGGATGAATTATTAGCCTCTTTTCAAAAGCACCGGCCAATTTCGAAGGAAGAATTCGAACGCGTTCGCAAAGAATTTCCTGCATCCAATCTGAAAGGCGAAATTGGGGCCGAGGCAATACGAACCCTCTTGCGATCACTTGATCTAGAGAAATTGGCAGTTGAACTTCAAGCGCAGATAATGGATCCCCTCGTTAGCGCCGCAACCAAGAAGAAGCATGCCAAACGCCTCAAAATCGTGGAAGCCTTCCGAAAATCGGGGAATCTACCGGAATGGATGGTCCTTGATGTTATTCCGGTGCTGCCTCCTGATCTTCGACCGCTTGTTCCTTTGGATGGAGGCCGCTTTGCGACTTCGGATTTGAATGACCTCTATAGAAGGGTTATCAATCGTAATAACCGGTTGAAACGTCTTCTGGATGTTTCATCTCCAACCCCGCAATTGATCATTCATAATGAAATAAGAATGCTTCAAGAGGCCGTTGATGCCTTGTTTGACAATGGTCGTAGAGGCCGTGTGATTAGGGGAGCCAATCGGCGTCCCCTCAAGTCCCTTTCGGACATGCTCAAAGGAAAACAGGGGCGATTCAGGCAGAACCTTCTTGGAAAGAGGGTGGATTATTCCGGACGCTCGGTTATTGTGATAGGTCCTGAACTCAAGCTAAATCAATGCGGACTTCCCAAAAAAATGGCTCTGGAATTGTTTAAACCCTTCATTTTCCAAAAACTCGAAGAAAGAGGCCTTGTCAATAACATAAAAACAGCCAAAAAACGAGTCGAAAACGAAGATCCAATCGTTTGGGATATTCTTGATGACGTGATTCGTGAACACCCCGTTCTTTTGAATCGGGCCCCCACACTCCACCGGCTTGGAATTCAGGCGTTCGATCCTGTTTTGGTCGAAGGAAAAGCGATACGGCTGCATCCTCTCGTGTGTGCCGCGTTCAATGCGGACTTTGACGGGGACCAAATGGCTGTACATGTTCCATTGTCCATCGAGGCCCAACTCGAAGCCAGAGTCCTTATGATGTCGGTAAACAATGTTCTGTCTCCGGCCAATGGAAAGCCGATTATGATTCCAACCCAGGACATGGTGATCGGTTGTTATTATTTGAGCAAAGAAAAAGCCGGTGAAAAAGGAAACGGAATGATGTTTTCCTCTCCGGAAGAAGTCAGAATTGCGTATGACTCCGGAAAGGTAGGATTACATGCAAAGATAGTCCTTCGCATGAAGAATCTTTTCGGTAAGTATGAGAGGATCGAAACAACGGTTGGACGCGTATTGTTTTATGAAATTGTTCCGCCACAAATTCCATTTTCGGAAATAAACAAAGAACTCAATAAAAAAGTTCTTACCAACCTGATCGACTTCTGTTACAGGAATGCCGGAAGGAAAGAAACAGTCCAATTGTTGGACAACATCAAACAAATAGGGTTTCATTTTGCGACCCGGTCTGGTTTGTCCATCGCTATCGGGGATATGAGAATTCCAAAACATAAAGCCCTAACAATTGAAAAAGCCAATGAAGAAATCCAGGAAATCGAGACCCAATATAATGAAGGGTTAATCACATCTGGTGAAAGATACAATAAGGTCATCGATAAATGGGCTCAGATCACAGAGCAGGTCGCCGATGAAATGATGAAAGAATTGAAAGACGAGGAGTCTGCCGTTAAGGAAGGTCGGACCGAACGCGATTTCAATTCCATTTATATGATGGCGGATTCTGGTGCCAGAGGCTCGGCCCAGCAGATTCGGCAGCTTGGTGGTATGCGGGGTCTCATGGCAAAGCCCTCTGGAGAAATCATCGAGACTCCGATTACTGCAAATTTCAGAGAAGGACTGAGCGTTCTCCAGTACTTCATTTCGACCCATGGAGCTCGAAAGGGGCTTGCTGATACCGCCCTCAAGACGGCTAACTCGGGTTACCTCACCAGGAGGCTCGTTGATGTGGCCCAAGATGTCATCATTACAGAAGATGACTGCGGGACAATGAATGGAATCGATGTGACAGCCCTCGTTGAAGGCGGAGAAACGATTGAACCCCTCGAAGAGCGGATTCTTGGTCGGGTTTCCTCCGAGGATATCTATTATCCTGGGTCTGCTTCCAAGAAAAAGTTAGAATCTCCTGAGTTGATTGTTCGGGCTGGACAGGAAATCAACGAGGAAGAGGTGGACAAAATAAAGGAATCTGGTCTCGATATCATCAAGATTCGTTCCGTTTTAACCTGTCAGTCAAAACGAGGCGTCTGCGCGGCTTGTTATGGCAGGGATCTCAGTCGGGGAAAGAGGGTTGAGCTTGGAGAGGCAATTGGAATTATTGCAGCTCAATCCATTGGGGAACCTGGAACCCAGCTGACCATGAGAACGTTTCATATCGGGGGAACAGCCCAGGTTGGAAAGCAGTCGATTCATGAATCGAAGCGAGACGGTCGCGTTCGGTACGACAATCTCACGACTGTTAAGAATAATGAAGGTTCCAACATCGCAATGTCGAAGAACGGAAAAATTGTCATCATTGATGAGGATGGCCGTGAAAAAGAACGATATTCCGTTGTGTATGGAGCTAAGCTGCTCGTTGAGAACAACCAAGCGGTTACTATTGGCGCCAAGCTTGTCGAATGGGATCCATTTTCAACGCCAATCATCACGGAAGTTGAGGGGGTCTGCACCTTCAAGGACATCATTGAAAGGGTAACCCTCCGAGAGGAAATCGACGAAATTTCAGGACTCAAAAGCCGAGTCATCATTGATTCTAAGCAAAATATGAGGCCGAGGCTGGAAGTAAAGGAAGCCGGAACCAAAAATCGGCGAGAGTATCCTCTTCCAACAGGTGCTCACATCCTTGTTGAGGAAAAGTCGGTTGTGTATCCGGGTGATGTGCTGGCTAAAATCCCTCGTGAATCAACCAAAACAAAAGATATCACAGGAGGTCTTCCTCGCGTGGCAGAGCTTTTTGAGGCCAGGAAGCCGAAAGAGCAGGCTGTTATCACGGAGATTGAAGGGACTGTGATATTCGGAAATAGCAAGCAAGGAAGAGGGACAAGAACAGTTAAAATTGTCAATGAATTGGGTGATGAAAAGGAATACATCATTCCAAAAGGCAAACATGTTAGTGTCCATGAAAATGATTGGGTTGAGGCTGGTGAACCTTTGATGGATGGATCGGTCAATCCCCACGATATATTGACCGTTCTTGGTCCTCAAAATCTGATGTCCTATCTTGTGAACGAAGTCCAGGAGGTCTATCGACTTCAGGGAGTTGGGATTAATGACAAGCATATCGAGGTCATTGTTCGCCAAATGCTTCGTAAGATTAGAATCGATGATCCCGGAGATTCTAATTTAATGTTAGGAAGTCAGGTTGATCGAAGCATATTTGAAGAAGAAAATGAAAGGCTGATTGTTGAAGGCAAAAAACCGGCCAGTGGAAGTCCACTTCTGCTTGGGATCACGAAGGCTGCTCTTTCAACGGAAAGTTTTATATCAGCAGCATCTTTCCAGGAAACTACTCGGGTTCTGACCGAGGCGGCGATTAATGGAAAAGTCGACGACCTGCAGGGCCTCAAGGAAAATGTTATTGTAGGACGGTTAATTCCTGCAGGAACTGGTTTCCCAAAATTCAGGAAAACGTTTGTTCCATTGGAAGGCGAAGAACATGGTTCTTGACATGTGATCTGATCATCAATAAAATGGCAAGGTTCGCTTCATGCGAAAAGGGTAAATTTTAAGGGAGGAATAGCTCGTGCCGACGATTAATCAGCTTGTTCGGAGTGGTCGAAAAAAGCTGCAGGAAAAAAGCAAAAGCCCCGCATTGACCAGCTGCCCCCAAAGAAGGGGAGTATGTGTCAGGGTATATACGACAACCCCGAAAAAGCCCAACTCGGCTTTGAGAAAGGTTGCCCGTGTCAGGATGACGAACGGGTTCGAAATTACTGCCTATGTACCGGGAATTGGGCATAATCTCCAGGAGCATTCGATTGTATTGGTTCGTGGGGGCCGTGTTAAGGATCTTCCTGGTGTGAGATATCATATTGTTCGTGGAGCCCTTGATGCTGCTGGGGTCGCGAACCGTAAGCAAAGTCGCTCGAAATATGGATCCAAAAAGGCCAAGGCCTAAAGGTTTCCATGTAAGGAATCACATAACCTGGAGTAAAAGAGATGCCTCGTAGATCGAATCAGGTTGCCCGCAGGGAGGTTCTCCCGGATGCGAAGTTTAACAGTCGTCTGGTTTCAAAGATGATCAATACCCTTATGAAGCAGGGGAAAAAAACGACAGCAGAAAATGTTTTTTATTCTTCAATGGATATTATCACTTCAAAGGTGGGGCCAGATCCGCTTAAGGTCTTTAAGCTCGCAGTCGATAATGTCAAGCCAGTTCTTGAGGTTAAATCTCGGAGAGTTGGCGGAGCCTCTTATCAGGTACCAGTGGAAGTGCGGCCAAACCGAAGAATTTCTTTGGCACTGCGTTGGATGGTCGCTGGGGCGAGTTCGCGCTCAGGGCATTCAATGGAGGAAAAACTTGCCGCTGAAATAATTGATGCCTCGAATAACGTAGGCTCATCGGTCAAGAAGCGAGAAGATACGCACCGAATGGCTGAGGCAAACAAAGCATTTGCTCATTATAAGTGGTAGGAGGAATAGGTGAGTCGGCAGTATACCCTTGAGAAAACCCGAAATATAGGCATCATGGCTCATATCGATGCAGGCAAAACCACGACAACGGAACGCATTCTGTTCTATACGGGTGTGGTGCATCGTATGGGAGAAGTCCATGAAGGCAATACTGTCATGGATTGGATGGATCAAGAGCGGGAACGGGGTATCACGATCACCTCAGCTGCCATTACGACGACGTGGAAGGACAATCGAGTTAATATTATCGACACGCCAGGCCATGTTGATTTTACGATCGAAGTCGAGCGCTCATTACGCGTTTTGGATGGAGCCATTGCTCTCTTTGATTCTGTCCAGGGCGTTGAACCACAATCGGAAACTGTCTGGCGACAGGCTGATAAGTATCGCGTTCCCCGCATTGCGTTTATGAATAAGATGGACCGGGTCGGTGCTGATTTCTACGCATCCGTTGCGACTATGGTTGATCGGCTTAAAGCCAATCCGATCCCTGTTCAAATTCCAATTGGAGCAGAAGATCAATTCTCAGGCGTTGTTGACCTCGTCAATATGAAGGCTATTGTCTACAACGATCCGACGGGTTTGCGCTTTGATATTACGGAAATCCCATCTGAAATGCAGGAAATATCAAATAAGTATAGAGAAATGTTATTAGAATCTATCTCTATGCATGACGATAATATTACCGAAAAAATATTGGCAGACGAACCTGTCACACCAGAAGAAATCGTTGCTGCCCTAAGAAAAATTACGATTGAAATGAAAGGAACCCCCGTCCTTTGTGGATCTGCATTCAAAAATAAAGGGGTGCAACAGCTTCTGGATGCCGTCATAAGTTATCTTCCTGGTCCCTTGGATGTCCCTGATGTCGTGGGAATTAATCCAGGTTCAAAAGAAGAAGTCCTCAGAAAATGTAATGACGATGAGCCATTTTCTGCCTTAGCTTTCAAGATCATGACGGATCCTTTTGTCGGTCAGTTAACCTTCTTTAGGGTTTATTCAGGTAAGGTTGAAGCTGGCTCATATGTTTATAATTCTACTAGGCAAAATCGCGAACGAATTGGCCGTATTCTCCGTATGCATGCCGACAAGCGTGAGGATATCAAAGAGGTTTACGCCGGAGATATTGCCGCAGCCGTCGGTTTAAAAAACACCCTGACGGGCGACACCCTTTCTGATGAAGATAAACCAGTTGTTCTTGAGGTCATCGAATTCCCTGACCCGGTTATTTCCGTGGCTATTGAACCGAAGACTAAGGGAGATCAGGAAAAACTGGGAATGTCTCTTGGTCGCCTTTCCCAGGAAGATCCTTCTTTAAGGGTATCTACCGATGAGGAGACTGGCCAGACGATTATTTCTGGCATGGGCGAACTTCATCTTGAAATTATTGTTGACCGCCTCAAGCGGGAATTTAAGGTCGATGCAAATGTTGGGAAACCCCAGGTTGCTTATCGTGAAACTATTACTCAAAAAGTGGAAATTGAAGGCAAGTATATCCGCCAAACAGGTGGTCGTGGTCAATACGGACACGTTGTCTTTGACCTAGAACCACTTGAAAGAGGGGCCGGATTTATTTTTGAGAACAAGATTGTCGGTGGTGTAGTTCCTAAGGAATATATTCCCGCAATTGAAAAGGGAGTGGTCGAGGCTATGGCAGGGGGTGTCTTGGCCGGATTTCCCCTTGTAGACATGAAAGTGGCTCTCACCTTTGGCTCCTATCACGATGTTGACTCATCAGAAATGGCTTTTAAGATTGCCGCTTCGATGGCATTAAAGGATGGAGTCAGAAAAGCTGCAGGGGTTATTCTTGAGCCAATTATGAATGTTGAAGTGGTTGTTCCCGAAGAATATTTAGGTGACACTATGGGAGATTTGAGCAGTCGCCGAGGCAAAATTATAGGGATGAATGCACGTGGCGGAGCACAGGTTATTGATGCCCATGTTCCTCTCTCCTCTATGTTTGGATATGCAACTGATCTTCGGTCAATGACCCAGGGTCGAGGAATATTTACAATGTTGCTAGCTTATTATGAACCGGCTCCCAAAAATGTCGCTGATGAAATTATAGAAAAATCCAAATCCTGAATTTATTCAAACTACACGGGAGAGGTTAGATGGCAAAAGCAAAATTCGAGAGAACGAAGCCGCATTTGAATATTGGGACGATTGGCCATGTGGACCATGGGAAGACGACGTTGACGGCGGCGATTACCCGGGTGCTGGCGGCGAACAAGATGGCGGAATTTCTGGCGTACGATCAGATTGACAAGGCGCCGGAAGAGCGGGAGCGTGGGATCACGATCGCGATTGCACATGTGGAGTATCAGACAGCCAATCGTCACTATGCCCATGTGGACTGTCCTGGCCATGCGGATTATGTGAAAAACATGATCACGGGTGCGGCGCAGATGGATGGAGCGATTCTGGTGGTGTCAGCGGCGGATGGACCGATGCCGCAGACCCGGGAGCACATCTTGTTGGCGCGGCAGGTGGGGGTTCCCTACATTGTGGTCTTCCTGAACAAGGTGGATATGGTTGATGATCCAGAGCTGCTTGAACTGGTGGAGCTTGAGGTTCGGGAGCTTCTGTCGAAGTATGAGTTCCCTGGGGATGTCATTCCGATCACGCGGGGATCGGCCCTGAAGGCGCTGGAATGCGGATGTGGGCGACGGGAATGTCCGAACTGTTCTCCGATTTTGAAGTTGATGGATACGGTGGATGAATACATTCCGACTCCTGTCCGGGATGTGGAGAAGGCGTTCCTGATGCCAGTGGAAGATGTGTTCTCGATCAGTGGACGGGGGACTGTCGTGACGGGGCGCGTAGAGCGTGGAGTCGTCAAGGTTGGGGAAGAGATCGAGATCGTGGGAATTCGGGACACCCAGAAGACGGTCGTGACGGGCGTCGAGATGTTCCGGAAGGTTCTGGATTCGGGCCAGGCGGGAGACAACGTTGGGTTGTTGCTGCGTGGAACGAAGAAGGAAGATGTCGAGCGTGGGATGGTGCTGGCGAAGCCGGGATCGATCACGCCCCATACGGAGTTTGAAGCGGAAGCCTATATTCTGACGAAGGAAGAGGGAGGTCGGCATACCCCGTTCTTTAACGGATACCGGCCGCAATTCTACTTCCGGACAACGGACGTGACCGGGGTGGTGTCGTTGAGTGAAGGCGTGGAGATGGTGATGCCTGGAGACAACATTCGGGTGAAGGTGAAGTTGATCACGCCGATCGCAATGGAAGACGGCCTTCGATTCGCGATCCGGGAAGGTGGGCGGACAGTCGGAGCCGGAGTGATCTCCAAGGTTATCCTTTAAAAATAGGAATTAATCAAATGGATCAAAAAATTAGGATTCGCTTAAAAGGATTTGATTTTAGAACCCTTGACCAATCTCTTGTCGATATTGTCTCTACTGCGAAAAGAACTGGAGCCACGATTAAAGGCCCCATTCCTCTTCCTACAAGAATTGAAAAGTTTACTGTGCTACGTTCACCACATGCAGATAAAAAATCAAGAGAACAGTTTGAAAGAAGAACGCATAAACGACTTCTCGATATTTTGGATCCAACACCCGAAACAATTGACGCCTTGATGAAATTGGAGCTTCCCGCCGGTGTCGATGTTGAAATCAAGTTGTAGGAGATGGATGTGGACTCATTGATTGGTGAAAAAGTTGGAATGACACAAATCTACTTGCCAAATGGCAAGGCGATACCAGTTACGGTGGTAAAAGTAGGTCCTTGTGAAATTGTGCAGGTTAAAACCACTGAAAAGGATGGCTACCAATCTGTTCAATTAGGATATGGGGTGGTTAAACCATCATCCTTATCCAAACCATTAAGGACTCATTACCAGAAGTATGCAAAAAATACCTATCGGACGCTTAAAGAGGTTAAAACCTCAAGCCCCGAGTTAACCTCAGGAATGATTATTGGGGCAGATCTTTTTAAAGTCGGAGATCATGTCAGTGTTACTGGTGTTACCAAGGGAAAAGGATTTGCCGGAGTAATGAAAAGACATCATTTTAGGGGTGGTGATGCGACCCATGGATCCATGTTTCATAGAGAACCAGGATCCATAGGCTCATCGGCATATCCTTCCCGGGTCCTTAAGAATAAAAAACTTCCGGGGCATATGGGTAACAAACAGGTCACTGTAAAAAACCTTGAAGTCGTGGATGTTAAGGTAGAGGCAAATCTCCTTTTGTTGAAAGGAGCGGTTCCCGGTCATAGGGGAACAATCCTTCTTTTTAAACGAGATTAATCGATAAGGACAAAAATGGAAATTCCAATCTACACAACAAATGGTGCAGTTGCATCTAAAATCAATATCGAGTCAGAAGTATCAAGCGATTCTTTTAACTCGGGGTTGATTCATGAAATTACAACGATGCAATTTGCAGGATTGCGTTCGGGCAATGCTTCTACCAAAACCAGAGGTGAAGTTTCTGGGGGTGGAAAAAAGCCATATCGGCAAAAAGGCACAGGCAGAGCCAGGCAAGGTTCGTCGAGAGCTCCGCAATGGAGGGGAGGGGCCATTATATTTGGTCCAAGACCCCGAAATTATTCATATCGCGAACCCAGTAAAAAAGTTTTGGCAGCCTTGAAAGAAGCCTTATTGGTTAGGATATCTGAGGGAGAGATTAGCATCGTTCCCTCAATAGAACCAAAATCTCACAAAACAAAAGAGATCATCGAAATTCTATCTCTTTATAAAGCCGATCCAGGATTTACCAATATCTTGCTTATTGGTGAAATGTTTTCCTATGAGGCAATGCTTGGCGCTAGAAATGTCCCTGGACTGTCAATGCTTTCCCCACAACAAGTTACACCCCTTGACGTCGTCTTGTCGGACAAAATTCTTATAACGTCTGACTCAACTTCATGGATTGAACAATTTTTGAAAGGATCAGTTTAAATGGATATTTCAGATATTCTGATCAGACCTATTTTATCTGAAAAGTCAGACCGGGTTCGAGAAAAGAACGCAGTCTATCTTTTTCATGTTTATAAAAAGGCAAATAAAATTCAAATACAAAATGCTGTTGAAAAAATATTCAACGTAAAGGTTGAGTCAGTTAAAACAGTTGTGCGAAAAGGGAAAAGCAAGCGTATTGGCTTAGTAAAAGGATCCTATCCAGACCGCAAAAGAGCCTATATCACTCTTAAGGATGGTTTTAAGCTAGATATTTTTGAGGGAGCATAAATCAATGGGTATTAAAACTTACAATCCTGTTCCTCAATCAAGCCGCTACAAAACAGGCTACACTTTCGAGGAAATCACTACAGATAAACCATATAAACCACTTATCAGCCCTAAAACATCCTCTGGCGGCCGTAATAATATTGGTAAGCTTACTTCTAGACATAGAGGCGGTGGTCATAAAAAAGCCTATAGGATTATTGATTTCAAAAGAACTAAGGATGGAATTCCTGCAAAAGTTGAATCAATTGAATACGATCCAAATAGATCCTCCCGTATTGCCCTTATTTGTTATGCTGACGGGTCTCGTTCCTACATATTAGCCCCAATAGGTCTGAATGTTGATGACAGGGTCATATCTGGATCAGGAGCTGATATTAAACCTGGGAATGTTCTTGAACTTTCTCAGATTCCTTTAGGGACTCTTGTTCATAATATTGAGTTCAAAATTGGTGCTGGCGGAAAGATCGCTAGATCAGCTGGGGCTTATGCGCAGATATTGGGAAGAGAAGGTGATTGGGTTATAATGAAACTTTCGTCCGGAGAAACTCGGAAAATTCACGGACGATGCAGGGCTTCTATTGGACAAGTTGGGAATATTGAGCACGAAAATATCTCAATTGGTAAGGCCGGCCGGTCTCGATGGATGGGTAAACGCCCCCATGTCAGGGGGGTCGCCATGAATCCAGTAGATCATCCATTGGGTGGCGGTGAAGGTAAATCCTCGGGTGGCCGGCATCCTTGCTCTCCCTGGGGACAGCCTTCAAAAGGATTCAAGACCAGGCATAATCCTAAAACAGACAGTTTAATTATTAGACGTCGTAAATAAAGGAAATACAATGCCAAGATCAATTAAAAAAGGCCCCTTTATTGATTCTTCTCTCTTGGAAAAAGTCGAGAAATCTATCAGTACCGGGGAAAAGAAAATGATTAAAACCTGGTCGAGACGCTCTATGATTATCCCTGAGATGATCGGGTTCACTTTTTCGGTTCATAATGGGAAAAAATTTATTCCTGTTTATGTAACAGAAAATATGGTTGGACATAAGTTGGGAGAGTTTTCCCCAACACGACTTTTTAAAGCCCATGGTGGTTCCAAAGTCGAAAAATCAGCAAAACGTTAATTTTGATTTGAAAGGTCAATAATGACTTTACCCAATGAATCGATTGCCAAAAATAGATTTATGAAAGTTTCTCCTCGAAAAGTCAGATATGTTATTGACGCTATTCGTGGAATGGATGTGGTGAAGGCCCAGTCATACCTGACCTTTACCCGAAGGGGGCCTGCGCCAATTATTTTAAAAACCCTCAACTCTGCAGTTAGTAATGCTAAGCAAAAATTTCTTGGCGAATCAGAAGATCTTGTTATTGCACGAATCTTTGTGGATCAAGGACCAGTCATGAAGCGAATTCAGCCTAGGGCGATGGGAAGGGCTTATTCAATTAAAAAGCGAACATCCCATCTCACAATCGTTCTTACTCGCAAATAACGCTGTAAACATACAGGGGTCACATGGGACAGAAAGTTCATCCGACTGGTTTTCGTCTTGGCTATATCAAAACCTGGAATTCTCGTTGGTATGCCAAAAAGACTTACGTAGAGTGGCTCCACGAAGATTTGCAAATCAGAAAATATATTAAAAAGAAGCTCTACCAGGCGGGTATTTCACGTATTGATATAGAAAGAACGGGCAAGGATAACATAACTCGTGTCCTTATCCATTCGGCTAAACCTGGTCTGATTATCGGAAAGAAAGGGTCTGAAATTGAGAAATTAAAGCAGGACCTTTCAAAAAATATTAAATCAGACTTGTCCATTTCGATTAAAGAAGTAAAGAAACCTGAGGTTGAAGCTCAACTTGTAGCAGAATCTATTGCCTCCCAATTGGAAAAACGTATTTCCTTTAGGCGTGCAATGAAGAAAAGTGTTGCATCAGCTCTTCGATTTGGGGCGCTGGGAATTAAAATCTGTTGTGCAGGCCGATTAGGTGGAGCCGAAATTGCTCGAACGGAATGGTATAGAGAAGGTAGAGTGCCGCTTCAGACAATTAGGGCCGACATCGATTTTGGTTTGGCTGAGTCCTTTACTACCTTTGGTAAAATCGGGATAAAAGTTTGGGTTTATATGGGAGATCATCTTCCATCTGAAACAGAGGCTACGTCTGAAAAGGCCTCTGAAAAGAACAGAAAGGTGAAATAGAAATGTTAAGTCCCAAAAAAGTTAAACATCGAAAAATGATGAAAGGGAATCTTAAGGGCAAAGCCTATCGAGGGTCAGATCTTGCCTTTGGAGATTATGGGCTTAAAGCGACTGAGCCACACTGGTTAACATCGCGACAAATCGAGGCAGGACGTATTGCTATCACCCGTTTTGTCAAGCGGGGAGGAAAAGTCTGGATTCGCGTTTTTCCAGATAAGCCTATTACCAGAAAGCCAGCTGAAACTCGTATGGGTTCTGGAAAAGGCAATCCAGAATTTTGGGTGGCTGTCATTAAGCCCGGAAGAATCATTTATGAAATGGAAGGGGTCTCTCCCGAAATTGCAGAGGAGGCTCTTCGCCTGGCAGCCTATAAAATGCCCTTTGCCACAAAAATCGTGAAAAGGGAGGATCTTATATGAAAGCTTCTGAAATTCGCCAGATGAACAATGACGAAATCCAAAAAGGTATTTCAGAATCTAAAAGGAAGCTGCTTACCTACCGAATTCAAAGAGTCAACGGAAGGTTGGAAAAAGCCCACCTTGTTAAGATTGAAAAAAGAAATATTGCCAAGCTTTTTACTATCCTTTCCGAAAGGGCTGACAATGGCAGAAAGTAATGATGAAGGCCTAAAAGTATCAGGAAAATCTAGAACTAATTTACAAGGTGTTGTTGTTAAAAACAAAATGCAGAAAACTGTGGTTGTGGAAATTCGAAGAAAGGTCATGCACCCACTTTATAAGAAAGTTGTTACCAAGAAAAATAGAATAAAAGCCCATACTGATATTGAAATTTCAGAGGGATCTACAGTTTTGCTTGCTGAAACTCGTCCGATCAGCAAGGATAAGCATCATAGGGTTGTCAGAGTTTTATAATTTTATCATAAGAGGTCTGATTAAATGATACAACTAAGAACAATTTTGCAAGTAGCTGACAATTCTGGTGCTAAAAAAGTTATGTGTTTCCACATTCTTGGTGGATCTAGACGAAGGTATGCCCACTTGGGAGATACTATTGTTGTTTCAATCAAGGAAGCCACCCCAAACGCCTCTGTTAAAAAAGGGGATGTGGCAAAAGCCGTTGTTGTGAGGACAGCAAAAGAAGCTCGTCGAGAAGACGGATCATATATTCGTTTTGATCAAAATGCGGCAGTTCTTATCAATGCGCAAGGTGACCCTATTGGTACACGAATATTTGGGCCAGTCGCTCGGGAATTGAGGAAAAGAAAGTTTATGAAAATATTATCATTAGCGCCTGAAGTAATCTAACTGTTGAGGGAAAAATGAAAAAAAATCAAGATAGTCCCTTCTCTTTTCCTCCTTTAAAGAAAGAAGATAAAGTTCTCATTCTTTCTGGAAAAGACAAAGGGAAGTCCGGAAAGATCATTAGGGTTGACCGGCTTAAGCATAGAGTTTATGTGGAAAATGTTAACATTATGAAGAAAACCACAAAACCGACTCAAAATGCCCCACAGGGTGGCTTCATTGAAAAAGAAAATTTCATTAACGCTTCTAATGTAATGCTTGAATGCCCTCAGTGCAATAAGCCAACTCGAGTGGCCCATCGGGTCCTTGAATCAGGTAAAAAATTAAGATCGTGCAAAAAATGCAATGAAATTATTGATAAAAAGTAGGGAAGAAAGGTAAAAAAAATGGCAGAGAAAACGTTAAAGGCCCCCGCAAAATCGGGGAAAAAGCCTGGTAAAAAAGTTGAGGAGTCTTCTGTTTCTTCTTCTAAATCCACATCAGCTAACCGGACAAAATCAATAGAGCCACGGTTGAAAACCCGATACTTTTCGGAAATTCAACCTAAGCTCATGAAAGAGTTGAACCTCAGTAATATTATGCAGGTTCCTAAACTTTCAAAAATTACCTTAAATGTGGCATTAGGAGAAGCAATTGGGAATCCAAAGGTTCTTGATATGGCATCCAAAGAGCTTGCTTTAATTACAGGGCAAAAACCTGTATTAACTAAAGCAAGAAAATCTATCGCCGGATTCAAGCTTCGTGAGGGTATGCCGATTGGTGTCATGGTGACACTTCGTGGGGATATCATGTGGGAGTTTCTGGATAAATTGATATCCGTAGCTTTGCCCCGGATTCGGGATTTTAAAGGGATTAATGAACGCTCCTTTGATGGAAATGGAAATTATTCCCTGGGATTGAAAGAGCAAATCATCTTTCCTGAAATAAAATATGACGAAATTTCAATGTCGCATGGTTTTGACATATCTATTGTCACGACGGCTCATAGTAATGCAAATTCTAAAGTTCTCCTAACTCATCTTGGGTTACCTTTTAGAAAGTAGACTGAGGAGATTATGGCTAAAATTTCGATGGTCAATAAAGCTAATAAAACTCAAAAATTTAAAGTGAGAGCCTATAACCGTTGTAAACTGTGTGGCAGACCACGGGGTTATATGCGTGATTTTGGAATGTGTCGTATTTGCTTTCGAAATCTGTCACTCAAAGGTGAAATTCCAGGGATTACAAAATCTTCTTGGTAAAGGGGAAAAAGGTATGTCGTTAACTGATCCTATTGCTGATATGCTCACCCGCATTAGAAATGCAAATATGCGAGTATATCAGACTGTAAAATGCCAACATTCCAAGATTAAAGAAAATATCCTCCGAGTCATGCAAGAAGAGGGCTTGATATCTTCTTACGAGGTCAATGAAGAGGATGGGAAAAAAAATATTACCATTCATCTGAGAATATCGAAAGAACGTATTCCCTTGATTCGAGGTCTAAAAAGAATTTCTAAGCCAGGACTACGAGTCTATCAAAAAGTTTCTAAGCATAAAATCCTTATGGGAGGTATCGGGGTTACGATAATATCAACCTCTCAAGGAGTGATGACTGATCGCAAGGCAAAACAGTTAAATCTTGGTGGGGAAGTTCTTTGCCAGATATGGTAACCATTTGATCCGGAGTCTATAATGTCACGCATTGGAAAATTGCCCATTAGTATTCCCAAAGGGGTTGTCGTTAAAATTTCTTCATCCGACATTCATATCAAGGGGCCTCATGGGGAAATGACCCATAAACTTCCTCATGGCTTTTCCATTACCCAGGATAACGACCTTATTACTGTCTCGCGCAGTTCGGATAGCGGAAAAGATAAAGCACTTCATGGATTGCATCGTGCCTTGTTATTCAACAAGATTACCGGTGTGGCGAACCCATTTAAAAAAACCCTCGAAATTACAGGGGTTGGTTATCGCGCCCAACTTTCCGGACAAAATCTTTCTATGACTCTCGGGTTTACCAAACCCGTCGAATTAACTCTGCCTCCCCAGATAAAAGCAACAGTGGAAAAGCAGACAATTATTACCCTGACTTCCTATGACAAAGAGTTATTAGGGAAAATATCCTCTGAAATAAAACAAGCCAGACCGGTTGAGCCTTACAAAGGCAAAGGTATTCGCTTTGAAGGTGAAAAAGTTCGAAGAAAAGAAGGCAAGACTGGAAAAAAGTAAACTCATAGGAGCATGATGTGAAATTAATCAATCGAAACGATAAACGAATCTCTAAACATCTTAGAGTTAGAAAAAAAATAAAAGGAACGACCGATCGCCCTAGGTTATCGGTCTTTCGAAGTCTGAAGTATATTTATGCTCAAATTATAGATGATTCAACTGGACAAACCTTAGCTTCAGCCTCATCACTGATTATCCCCGACCTTAAATCAGGTGATACCATTGCCGTGGCCAAACAGGTTGGACAAAACCTTGCCAACGAAGCGAAAAAAAAGAATATCTCCAATGTTGTTTTTGATAGAGGAGGATATCTTTACCATGGTCGAATTAAAGCGCTGGCTGAAGGAGCGCGTGAAGGTGGACTTCTTTTTTAAAATGCATCTTAGGAGGAAATTTGGAACACGTTAAAGTAGATCACAGCGCCCTGAAAGACAAGGTCGTTTTTGTCAACAGGGTTTCCAAGGTGGTTAAGGGGGGGAAAAGATTTTCTTTTTCCGCTCTGGTCGTTGTAGGGAATGGTGCTGGCGTTGTTGGGATGGGGAAAGGTAAATCTACAGAAGTTCCCGAAGCCATTAAAAAAGCTATTGAAAATGCCAAGAAAAACCTAATTTCAATTCCCCTTAAGGCGACTACTGTTCCCCACGAAGTCATAGGTCATTTTGGAGCAGAAGATGTTTTAATAAAACCAGCGTCAGAGGGAACAGGCTTGATTGCCGGCGGAGCTGTTCGTGCCGTTATGGAAGTACTGGGAGCAACTAATGTCCTATGCAAATCCCTTGGCTCTAGTAACCCATATAATGTTGTCCGGGCGACATTGGAGGGACTAAAACAACTTAGAAGCTTCAAAGATGCTATGGATGAAAGAAAACCTGAACAGGTTTAATTTTTTTATCTTTGGGAGATGATATGGTTGAGAAAAAAATTAAAATACGCCTGATTAAAAGCACAATCGGGACCCCAAAAAAAATTAAAAATGTTGTTTATGCTTTAGGTCTTAAACGGCCGAATAGTGAAGTTATTCATCATGCCTCTCCTACTATTTTGGGAATGGTTAAAAAAACCAATCACATGATTCAAGTTTTTGAAGTATAGGGAGTATTGTTCATGAAATTTCATGATCTTAAGCCTTCTGATGGTGCCAAGCATAGAAAAAAACGTGTTGGGCGAGGTACTGGTTCAGGGCATGGTAAAACATCTACAAAAGGTCACAAAGGACAAGGTGCCCGCTCCGGTGGTGTAAAACCACCGGGATTTGAAGGTGGACAAACACCTCTAATTCTAAGAATTCCAAAACGAGGATTTACACCCCTAGAAAAAGTTGAAGTAATTACCATAAATATTGAAAGATTAGAAAAGTTTACGTTCCCTGAAAATCGAATTGATGTAAATACTCTTATGGAGCTTGGTGTTATTCATCCTCCACGTTCGAGAAAGTTTTCCGTTAAAATTCTGGGAACAGGGGAACCCTCCAAACCGTACATCATTGACGGAATTTCTGTAAGCCAGTCCGTGCTGGATAAAATCAAAAAAATGGGCGGATCGATTGGTTGAGAGAATTTTTCGAACTTTTGAAAATATTTGGAGGATACCAGAACTTCGGGATAGGGTCCTTTTCACTCTTGGTATGCTCGCGGTTTACAGGATTGGAGCATATATTCCTACCCCAGGAGTTAATGGAGCAGAGCTTTCAAAGTTTCTCCATCAAAATGGGGGGGCCCTCATTGGATTCTTTGACATGTTTTCAGGCGGTGCCCTTTCCCGACTGACTATTTTTGCATTAGGGATCATGCCATATATATCGGCATCGATCATCTTGCAATTATTAACAGTCGTTCATCCTTCCCTGCAGGCATTATCTAAGGAAGGCGAACGAGGAAGAAAAATTATCACCAAATATACAAGATATCTCACTGTTGTAATAGCCCTAATTCAATCTTTTGGAATCGCCCTGGGCTTAGAACAAATGAATCATGGCCAATTTGTACCCCACCCTGGGTGGGGATTCCGACTCATGGTCATGATCACTTTGACGGCCGCGACTACATTTGTAATGTGGATTGGTGAGCAAATTACCGAACGTGGTGTCGGAAATGGAATCAGTCTTATTATTTTTTCAGGGATCGTAGCCAGGCTTCCTGCCGCTATCGTCTCAACATTTAAACTTTACCAACAATCAGAAATATCCGGATTTGTTCTTTTAGTTCTAGCTCTTATGGTTGTTCTTGTCGTCGCATCGATTGTATTTATAGAGACAGCCAGGCGAAAAATTCCTGTTGAATATGCAAAAAGGCTCATGTCGAACAAACTAGTAGCCGGCCAATCAACCCATATTCCATTCAAGATCAATACAGCAGGTGTCATTCCACCTATTTTTGCCTCTTCACTAATTTCTTTTCCTGCAACAATCGCAGGATTTATAAGTGTTCCATGGATTCAAAACATTGGGAAATCTCTTGCACCTGGAAGTTTTTCCTATACCACACTATATGTTATGTTAATACTGTTTTTCAGTTTTTTTTATACAGCAGTGGTATTAAACCCAGCCGATATTGCTGAAAATATTCAAAAATATGGTGGATTTATTCCAGGCATTCGTCCTGGAAAATCTACTGCAACTTTTATTTACAAGGTTATGAATCGAATTACATTGGTTGGCGCTCTTTACTTGGCAGTAGTTTGTGTTATTCCTGAAATATTGATTTATCAACTTCATGTCCCTTTTTATTTTGGTGGCACATCTCTTTTGATCGTAATTGGTGTTTCTTTAGATACTTCCCAACAAATTGAATCATATATGGTTTCAAGAAATTACGAAGGCTTTCTTAAAAAAAGCCGCATCAGGGGAAGGATTGCTTAACCTATGCATATAGTCTTTATTGGGCCTCCTGGTGTTGGCAAAGGGACTCAGGCTAACATGCTAATGGAAAAATATGCTGTTTCTAAGATTTCTACTGGAGATCTTCTTCGTGATTCTATTAAGAACGGATCTTCCTTGGGAAATCAAGCTAAAGGTTTTATGGAGCGAGGGGAATTGGTTCCAGACCAGCTGGTATTGGGGCTTGTCCAGGAAAAAATCTTATCGGCTCAACCAGGTTCAAAACCTTTTATTTTTGATGGATTTCCAAGAAATATCTCACAGGCAATAGAATTAGACAAGATTATGGTCAATAACAATTCAAAAATTAATCTCGTCGTTGATTTTACTATGGATGAAGAAGATAGAATCGCCAGGCTTTCAGGTCGACGGATGTGTCCAAAATGTCAGAGGACTTATCATATTTTATTTTCAAAACCAAAAAAAGATAATGTTTGTGATTTATGCGAAGTTCAGCTTGTTCAAAGGTCAGATGACAATGAATCCGTAATTCGTCAAAGATCTACAGTTTACTGGGAACATACCCGACCCCTTTTAGATTATTACAATAACAAACATATTCTTAGCAATGTTAATGCCAGTCTATCAATTGATGATGTTTTTGGAAAACTGGAAAAACTTATTGCGCCTATATTGAAAGTTTAGATTGATGATCTATCTTAAAACTGATTCTGAAATTGAAAAAATTCAAAAAGCAGGTCGTATCGTAGCCAACGCCCTTCAGGAAATAAAGAAATTAATTAAACCTGGTGTAACACTTCTTGAGATTGACAAATTCGCGGAAGAATACGCTTATCTAAACCACGCTAAACCAGCCTTTAAAGGATATCATTCTTATCCTGCATCCATCTGCCTGTCGGTAAATAATGTTGTTGTTCATGGTATTCCAGATAATTATGTGTTAAGATCGGGAGATATTATTGGCCTTGACTACGGTATTGAATTAGACGGGTATTTTGGTGATTCTGCTATTACTGTTCCTGTAGGGATTATCTCAGAGTCTGCTCAAAACCTTATTAAAGTCACTAGGGAATCGCTCGAGGTTGGAATTAATAATGCTCTCATTGGTAATCGAATAGGTGATATTTCCAATTCTATTCAACAATATGTTGAGGATTTCTCTTACTCTGTAGTAAGGAATTTTGTAGGGCATGGAATTGGGAGGAAGCTTCATGAAGAACCGCCCATTCCTAACTATGGTCCAAAGGGAAAAGGAATCAAGTTAGAACAGGGAATGGTTCTAGCTCTTGAACCTATGGTCAATATAGGAAGTCCTGAAACTCTTGTTCTTCCTGATGGCTGGACAGCAGTCACAAAGGACGGAAGCCTTTCGGCTCACTTTGAACATACTATTGCAATAACCAAAAATGGTCCAAAAGTATTAACATATTCTGATTCTAATGAACCCTGAATTGAGGACTGAGTGGGTAAAGAAGACACAGTAGAGGTCCAGGGAACCGTTCTCGAAACTCTCCCTAATGCGATGTTCAGGGTAGAACTAGAGAATGGACATAAAGTATTGGCTCATATATCAGGAAAAATGAGAATGAACTATATTAAAATTCTTCCTGGTGACAAGGTTACCCTAGAGCTGTCCCTTTATGATCTAACGAGAGGGCGAATTACCTACCGCTTCAAATAACAATAAACTCTTTTTGGTGGAGTCCAAATGAAAGTCCGTGCTTCTGTTAAACCCATCTGTTCCAAATGCCAGGTCATTAAAAGGAACGGTATTGTTCGAATCAAATGCGAAAATCCGAAGCATAAACAACGGCAAGGTTAATTTAAATCGAAGGAGAAACTCCTTGGCTCGTATTGTCGGAATCGATCTTCCTAGAAATAAAAGAATTGAAATTGCCCTGACCTACATCTTTGGCATTGGCAGACCAACGTCTCAGCAAATATTATCAACCGTTGGCGTCGATCCCAACACGAGAGTTCATGCCCTTACTGATGACGAGATTGCAAAGCTTCGTGATGCAATTGAGGCAACTTACACTGTAGAGGGAGATCTTCGTCGGGAGATTTCTCAAAACATAAAAAGGAAAATGGATATTGGCTGTTATCAGGGCTTGCGTCATCGAAAAGGACTCCCGGTTCGTGGCCAAAGGACCAAAACAAATGCAAGAACAAGGAAGGGTCCGAAAAAAGGAATCGGGGCTAAAAAGAAAACGGGTTAATTTATCTCTGAGATGAGGGGTTTATGAGCGTTAAAAAAGGCACCAAAAAAAGAGAAAAGAAAAATGTTCCTATCGGAATTGTTCATATCCATGCCTCTTTCAATAACACGATCATTTCAATCACAGATGCTAAAGGCGATGTGATTGCCTGGTCTAGTTCTGGGGCCCAAAGCTTCAAGGGTTCGCGTAAAAGTACACCCTTTGCTGCCCAAAAAGCTGCGGAGATCGCTACCAAAAAAGCTGCCGATATGGGTATGAAATCTTGCGAGGTCTATGTTAAAGGACCTGGTTCTGGAAGGGAATCCGCTATAAGAGCCCTTCAAACTGTAGGAATTAAAATTAGCTTGATTAAAGATGTTACCCCTATTCCTCATAACGGATGTCGCCCTCCAAAAAGGCGCAGGGTTTAGCTTAATATCCGATATTCTATTACGTTAAAGGAGAACCATTGGCACGCTATAATGGCGCTGTTTGTCGTTTTTGCAGAAGAGAAGGTGTCAAGCTTTTTCTTAAAGGGTCACGCTGTTTGTCAGCAAAATGCGCTATTGATCGTAGAGCTTATCCACCGGGTGAGCATGGTCAAAATAGGGCAAAGGCATCGGAATACGGGTTACAGCTCCGCGAAAAGCAAAAAGTAAAAAGGATTTACGGCATATTAGAAAGACAGTTTCGGAAGACTTTCAAGCTAGCGGCTAGAAAGAAGGGAAATACTGGGCAATCACTTCTAGCCTCCCTTGAAATGCGCTTAGACAGTGTCGTTTATCATATAGGTTGGGGCGCTTCTCGGAGTGAGGCTCGTATGCTTGTTTCCCATGGTCATGTTCAAGTCAATGGGAAAAAACTTAATATTCCCTCCTACTCATGTAAGATCAATGATGTTGTCTCCCTAACCATTGGTCTTCAGTCGAGCGAGAGGATTATTGGTAATTTTCGTGATGCTGAATTACGTGGTGTCGTTTCGAGCTGGCTTGACATTGATAAAAACAACTTCAAGGCGGTTGTGAAAGATATCCCGCAGCGTGATGCCATCAATATCCTTATCGCAGAAAATCTCGTCGTTGAACTTTATTCGCGATAATAGTTCTCGAAGGATATAGAGGAGAAAAGCATGGATTCAGTTGTAGCGACACAAATGCCGAAAGGCCTTCATTACGATAATAATACAAGCCGGACATGCCGCGTTGTCGTCGAACCGTTTGAACGGGGATATGGCATCACCATCGGGAATGCTCTCAGAAGGGTATTGCTCTCTTCAATAAATGGAACTGCGATTACAGCTATTCGAATAAAAAATGTCTTTCATGAATTCTCAAATATTCCAGGGGTTGTTGAGGATGTCACTGACATCATACTCAATTTGAAAGATCTTCGTTTGAAGGCGCTTCTGCCTGAACCTCATTGGATTCACTTGAAAGTTAAGGGACCCAAGACCATTACGGCTTCCGATCTCGACACTGGCGGTGCAGTTGAGATCCTTGATCCCGATCATATAATTGCTACTCTAGATGAAGGTGCAATCCTTGATATGGACCTAAAGGTCGAGATTGGACGCGGCTATGTTCCTGCTGACCGTTCACGCCTGGAAGAACCTGAGGTGGGTGTTATTCCAATTGACGCTATCTTTACCCCCCTCAAAAAAGTGAATTTTGTTGTTGAAAGTACGCGGGTCGGGAGAATGACGGATTACGATCGCCTTATCTTTGATATAGAGACCGATGGAAGTATTTCTCCCAGTGAGGCGTTATCTCAATCGGCTACCATTTTAAAAAGCCATTTGGATCTCTTTATTTCCGACAATCAACCAGAATCCGATCCTGCCGGGAAAATTTCTCATATTTCTGTAAGTGATGATACACAAGCCCTGCTGGATAAAAGTGTTAACGAACTTGAACTCTCAGTCCGAGCCGCAAATTGCTTGAAAAATTCAGATATCAAGAAAATTGACGATTTGGTTCGACGTACAGAGGATGAACTTCTTCAAACCAAAAACTTTGGAAAAAAATCTTTGGATGAGATTAAGGAAGCGTTAGCCAATATCGGCCTTTCTCTTGGCATGGATCTTTCCAAGTTTAAAAAACATTCTGAATTAAACGAGTAAATCTGGAGAATTAGAATGAGACATCGAGTTGCAGGTCGACAATTTGGACGTGATTCAAGCCATAGAGCGGCCATGTTTCGCTCATTGATCACTTCCTTTTTCGAGCATGAGAAAATTGAAACAACGACCATGAAAGCAAAAGAACTCCGCCCCATGGTAGAAAAACTTATTACCAAAGCCCGGGAAAAAAATGTTCATCACTTACGAGAAATCCTCAAGGTAGTGCGTAATAAGGATGTTGCCTTTCATTTGCTGGATAATATTGCTCCCCGTTTTTCTTCTCGTCCAGGCGGGTACACAAGAATCATCAAAACCCGGAGAAGAATAGGTGATGGAGCAGAAATGGCTGTTCTTGAACTCGTCGAACTTGGTGAGTCCCTTTCTTCCAAAAGGACAGCCTCTTCTGGTAGCAAGGAATCAACGGCAGATAAGAAGTAACCGGGCCGGCCTGTCATGGCTATAGACACACCGCAATCTAATAGATCCTTTTCAATGATCTATGCTCTCATAGGAGGGACCCTCGTCATTGTATTGGGGGTCCTTATCTTTGTCAGGCACTACCTTTCCAATGACATTCTGCTTTATTCAAGGCAAGCTTTTATTCTGGATACTCGAGGATTATCCCCTGCCAAAGTTCATGAAATTTCTTTTGATGACAATTATCAGCAAAGAGGGTCCGAACTTTGGTATTTGGGACACAACCTTTTTGAATTCCACGCTCCTCCAACTATTCGGCTAATCCTGATTAAAAATAGTGCCCATCAGAATCAGGGGAAAATGGATCATGTCATCATTGCTCCGCATTATGTCAAATATCTCTTTTCCCTGCCATTCAAACCGCCTATTACAGTCGTCACTAATGGTGGCACCTTCCTGTTCCGGTCAGCCCAATAAAAAAGGGGCTTAATAGCCCCTTTTTCCATACATGTCTATCCAATAAGTCTTACTCGGTCACTCCGCCATCCCAAGAGTCCTCACGCCCTACATATTGGGGATGGATGAGATCCCTGATGGAAATGAGACCCAACACCGCTTCATCCTCATCTACAACAAGGAGGTGTCGGATATGATGTTTGTCCATCATATCCTGGGCCTCATAGACTGATGCTTCTGGCGCAATTGTCAGAACCGGAGCACTCATAACCTGGGATACAGGGGTTATGTACGGGACGCGGTCCTCCCCGAGCACTCTCCGGACGAGATCTGTTTCGGTTATGATCCCTACAGTTTTGTCATCCTGAGCAACAAGGAGGCTTCCAACTTTTTTGCTTTTCATGATTTCTGCAACTTCTCTGGCGGTCGTGGTCATATCGACGGAGATTGGATTCCGGGTCATGATCTTTTTGACTGATACCATTGATTACCTCCTCAAACTCAAATTGGATTGATCTAGTGGATGGTTGGATTGTGGTCAATTACATTAAGTCATTCGAACGGTATTCGATTTCGTCAAACTAGGCATTTCTGGTGAATGATTGATGTTTAAAACAAGTCCGTCCGGGTTACCCATGAACTCGGTCGGAATGTTTTTCATTGAAAAAAGTATACATCCCCTTGCTCGCAATATCCGGACCTTTGATTGTCCAGATTCCTTGGTCAATTGTTAGGGCTGCCACTGCGATTGTCGGATCCTGATTTGATGCCGTCCCGATAAACCAAACATAGTGGCCAGCAGGGTTTTTTCCCATCAGAGTCCCTGTTTTTCCAGCAACGAGAATGTGGCGAAGCCTTGGATTGAACCGCCAGCGAATGAAAGCCCGGTGTCCGGTTCCCTTGAGAACTGTGGATCGCATCATGTTGATCATTGTTTTTGAAATAGGAGGCGATGTGACTGAGTATAGATACTCCGGAGAGTCCTGATATAAGATCTTTCCGCCTTCACCTATGATTTTTTCAATCATGTGGGGCTTCATCATCACCCCTTCATTCGATAGAGCCCCGGCAATGGCAGCCGCATGAATCGGACTGATGGCGACATCCCCGAATCCCGCGGAACAAAAAGCAAATCCATTGAGGTCGTCAGGGATATCGGCGTGGCTGGGGTCTATCGGAAGATCCGAACGGAGTGGACGATTAAAACCGTATCGGACTGCCGTCTCCCTCAGATCATTTGGAGAGAGATATTTAAGAGCAATTTTTGCAAAAACTGTATTTATGGATTTTCCCAGTGCTTCCGCGACGGTAAACTCTATGCGGTCACGCCGTCTGTCATTATGCCAGTAGGCTGGCCCAATGCAATAAAGGCATCCATGAAAATGAATACGTGTATTTGGTGTGATTTTGCGCTGGGATAAGGCATCGGTTGCCGTTATGATTTTGAAAAGAGATGCAGCCGGATAGGTGGCTCGGAGAAGTAGGGAACCATCGTACTGACTTCTTCGTGAACCCCAAAAAGCCAGAAGTCTTCCGCTTTTCGGGTTTTCTGCAATAAAAAAACCATAGGGGACACGATGTTGTCTGATATATTTTCCAATTTTTGATTGAAGAACGGGATCGATTGTCCACACGACAGTGTAGCCACCATCAAGATGTGTTACAAAATGCCCATTCTCCTGGGTTGCAAACTGGGGGATGAAATTGGGAAGGAGAGAGGGAAGATTATCGACAATGCGGATGACAGGAACACCGTTTTTCGTTAAAAAAGATGGGTCATTGTCCAAAAGTGTCTGGGGGAGAAAGGAGTCGGTGGTAAAACGGATCGTCGTGGCCCTTCCGGGTCCTTCCTGGCCTTGGCCCGTCAGCGATGCTGGTCCTGCGGAGGATGACGTCGTGATGTGGAGAATGGCGGGAAGTCGATAGAGAGCCAGCGACAGGAGAAGAAGAACGAAGATACGGCTCAGAAGTGCGCGCGAAATGGGATCCAGCATTCTTCCCTCTGTGACAGTCAGGTGCCACTATATGCATCTGCGATGATTATACGAAAGCCGGAAGGAAATTCAAGCTTTTTTGATTCTTTCTCCATTTTTCAGGAACAAAATTCCTTGATCCTTCAATGCAAAATAGAGCCATATTATCATATTTTATCATTGTTCATTCACTTTTGGAGCTCATGTCTTGGATCTGGAGTGATCTCAGAGAGGGAACTCTCTGAGCGTAATGGCTGACGGTAAATCGAGCTGAAGCATCGAAGTCCAAGGACGCAATTGCCTGGATTGCTAAAAAAATGGAGGCCACAGACCAAGCCTGGATTCTGCAGGAGGTGGGGTAGGAGAGAGGACCCTCTGAGTCCGGCTCTTTTTCGAATCCACAGTAAAGCTCGGGAGGCCTCTCGGCGGGCAGGAATGACAAGGTTTTGAAGTAGGCCTCGGCCAGGATTGAAAGCTCTCGTTCCAGGTTGTATCTTGAAAAGCCGGCAAGGATGATGGCATTGTCATGGGGCCAGATGGAGCCGTTGTGATAGGAAACCGGGTTGTAGCGAACCTCTTTGGTTCCAAGTGTTCTGATCCCCCAACCGGAAAACATGTCGGATTTGAGCATTTCTCTGGAGGTGACCTTCGCATATTTTTCGTGGGCAATTCCGGAAAAAAGAAGATGCCCCGCGTTCGAGGTCCTGACCTCGCAGCGATTGCCCCGCCCATCAAGGGCGAGGGCGAACATCCGGATTTTCTCGGACCAGAAGTGTTTGTTGAATCGATCCTTGAGGTCATGAGCTTTTTTTTCAAATTGTTCGCCTGCCGCTCGATCGCCATAGACCTCCGTGAGTTTTGAATAACCGTGGTAAGCCATGTAAAGGTATCCCTGAACTTCGGCCAGGGCAATGGGTCCGATGGCGAGTTCTCCGGTCGCATGGAAAACGGAGTCCCCGGAATCCTTCCAGCCTTTTTGCACAAGCCCCTTGCCTTTGTCCGCTGAATAGGCCAAAAAGCCTGTGGACGGATCGATCCCATTTTGCTCGATCCACTTCATTGCCTTGGCCAGAGGGTTCTTCAGACGGAAAATGGTTCTGTAGTCTTTGGTCCTTCGAAGATACTCCCAGGAAAGAGCGATGAAGAGCGGGGTGGCATCGATCGAGCCGTAATACCGACCGAACGGTACCATAGGATCGGAGCCTGCTTCTCCATACCGGAATTCATGAAGGATTTTTCCCTTTTCCGCATCTCTGGACGGGTCGTCTTCCTTGGCTTGTGTCGCCGCCAGAAAAAGAAGGACGGACTTCGTGAGGGAAGGAAATGCCCATAGGGTTGAGAAGCCGGTAATCAGGGCATCACGCCCGAATGGAGTTGAAAACCAGGGGATTCCGGCATAGGGAAAGGGGCCATGGCGGGTGGGTGTCAATAAAATGCGAAGGTCGTTAATGGCATTGTTCGTCCAGCGGGAAAGGGGAACCCCGCCGCATGAGATGTTGGGCCACATTTTTCGGAATTTTTTCTGCTCCCGAAGGTCTTTTTCCAGACGCCGGGAAATGGGCATGAGATTTTTTCGCGCTCTCGCGACATTGGCCTTAAAGATTTTTCCGGTCTTTTCCCGGCATTGGATCTGAATTCGTGTTGTGACGGATTGCTTGGGGGATAATGCCAGCATTCCTGTAAGGCCCCGTTCCTTCCAAACCAACGCCATATTTTCCGCCTGGACAATGGTCTCCCTTTCGATTTTGTCTTGGCCGAGGCAGGAGAGCGTCAGGCTGTTGGTCGACTTCGAATAGGTGTCGGTTACCCGATGTTTCGGCAAGGGAGCCCTGATACCGCGAACATCCATGATGTCCACGAAGTCGGCCTCGAGCCTCATCGTGATCGGAACCTGGATGGGGTAGGGACCATGGTTGTGGACAGTGAATTCCTCCACCAGACCGTTTGCAAAACAGAAGCGTCTTCGATCGATCAACAGGGGACCGTCGATGGAGAAATTCGGATCCCCGGAGCTATTCAGGAAGGACGAAAGGGAAGGTCCAAGCAATCGGAGGTGACGAAAGTACGGAGAGGGTGAAATCCCGTCCCTGGAAGGTATGGCGGAAAAAAGCGGGAGCAAGGCTCTTCCGTCGAGAAGGAGAAGAAGTTTCGAGAGATGACGCATTCCCTTCCAGTAAAGCCCATAGAAAGGAACGCGGCCGGCTTCGAAATCCATCGTGTTGTCCCACAGACCGAGGAAATCTCCGTTTTTCTGAAGATGGTCATTGATGGTCAATGCGAGAGGGACGTGAGTTTGGGCATCTTCCTGATTGGTTGTCATTGAAATTGCCCAATCCTTCCGGAAAAAGTTTTCTCTAGAGCCTCCTCCACAGCAGAGGACCAAGTCAGGTTGACGGAAAGGCGAAGGCGCTCCTCGCCGGCGGGAACGGTCGGGTACCGGATGACAGGGAGCTCAAACCCCAAATCATTGAGCTCAGAGGACTCCGATCCGAGTGTCTCCAAATCACCTCGCAAATTCAGGATCGGTGAAGGTGTGGAAATCCCTGTGATCTTTTTTTGCCATTTTTCGCTCAGGGACTGAAGCGCTTTAGGCAGGTCGGGGGACGCCTCAAGGAGCTCGAGGCTGGAGAGTGACGCCCCCAGTACGGCCGGAGGAAGGGCTGTGGTGTATATCAGGGGACGGGCGAGAGAGGAGAGGATGGCTTTTCCCTCTTTTGAAAGAACGGCAAAACCCCCGTGGCTTCCCAGGGCCTTGGAAAAATTTCCTGTAACAATCATGTGATCGGGGTCGAACTCGAGAGAGAAGTGCTCCAGCCCGCCGCGGCCCGTCATTCCGAGGGTTCCTGTTGCATGAGCGTCGTCGATGATGAGAATCCCCCCAGTCTCCCGTACGATTTCGAGGAGTTCGGGAAGAGGTCCGAAATCCCCGCTCATGCTGAAGAGAGATTCCGAAACGATCAAGGGGGTTCCACCCCCGCTTCTACGGAGATGGTGTCTGATCCATTCCCAGTTCCTGTGGGGATACACATGGATCGGCTTTTTGAGCAACCGCAGACCGTCGATGAGAGAGGCGTGATTTTCTGCGTCCGAATAGATTGTCCCGGCATGGGACCCAAATACCGGGACTGCAGACAGGTTGGCATGGTATCCGGACGAAAAGATGAGTCCGGCAGCCACTCCCTTTGACTTGAAATGAGCGATCCTTGTTTCGAGGGCCTCGTTGAGGGAATGGTTGCCGGAGAGATAGCGTGACCCTGTCGACCCGGCTCCTGACTTTCGGACAGCGTCGATCGAGGCTTCAACAACCTTCGGATGACGTGAAAGACCAAGATAATCGTTGGAAGAGAGAGATAATTTGAGGGAATCCGGCATACTTTTGATTCTTCCCGCTTTTTCGAGCGAACTCAGAATAGAAGCCAGCAAAGGGCGACGGTTCACGGAATCGGTCCCCCTGTCATTCCTTTTGAAGCAGATTCATTTTCGACGGAAGGAATCGGCTTCAGCCCGGGATGAGCCTTGAGTGTCCTTTCGGACATTTGGCCATAGAACAATACGGGGATCTCCCTGAGTTCCTTCAGGAGATCTGGAAGATGAAGTGCGGGGGAGACAACGTAAAGCCGGCCCCCTCTCCCGATTCCTGGTTTTTTCATATGAGGGATCCGGACATACCCGAAAAGTCGCGAGGCCAGGTATCCGGTCGTGTAGGAAGGGTCGTCCGAGACGCAAATTTCAAGCAATACGGACTCCGATGCCAGAACCTTGCTCGCGAGGACGAGGGCGTCGATGAAACGGTGGTTCGGTTTTTCAAGATAGTGATCGAGGCTCTCTTCGAGGGCCTTTCGAAGAGAGGCGTCGCATCCGAGGTGGGTCGTCCTGATACCTGAAGCCTCTCCTTCCATAAGAGGTCTTCCCATGCTCGTGACAAGCAGGGCCCCATGGCGGGGGGCGGTCTCCATGATTTCCTTTCTGAAAATCTCCAGGATGGATTCTGCTTTCCCTTCTGGAAGCAGGCATTCCAGAAGCTCCTGAAGCCCTTTGGCTGACTCCTCGCAAGACGGGCTTTCCATGAACTGGACCGGAAGAAGGGATTTGCGTTGAATGTTCTTTTTAGGAACCGGGTCGATGGTGACAATCTGCTGGGGGGGGCGGGGGTGACCGTTCAAGACATGGGCTAGGAGGCGTTTCGAGAAGGAGGACAGGACATGATCGATCTCCTGGACGGGAACAATCTCCTCCGCTCCTGAAAGATGTTTCCCTTCCTGGTGGATGCGCATCCTGATGCTAAAGTAGATTTCTTCATTCACCTTCAGGCACTGCCGGAGCGAGAGAGTGGGGGGGGATGACGTCGAATCCCTGATCCCTGATCATCCGAATGTCTTCGTCGGGAGACCGGCCCGAACGGGTGAGGTAGTTCCCGATCATGACTCCATCCGCCCCGTGACCAAAAATCTCGGAATGACGATCTTTGAGCGCCGCCATTCTTCCCCCGCAAATTCGGACTTCCTTTTTGGGGAAGAAAAGTCTTGCGACGGAAATTACGCGAAGGGCCTCTTCCGTTTCGATTCCGGATCCGTTGTCGAAGAGGGGGGTCCCTGCGATGGGAACCAGAAAGTTGATGGGAATCGAGTCGACGTCGAGGTCCCTCAGGAGGTCGAAAAGGGAAACCCTGTCTTCAATGGATTCCCCGACGCCGAAGATTCCTCCGGAGCAGACGGAGATCCCGGCCTCTTTGGCCTTGATCACCGTTTCGATCCTGTCATCGTAAGAATGGGTCGTCACGATGTTCGGAAAATGGTTCCGGGAGGTTTCAAGGTTGTGATGGAGCCTGTTGAGGCCGGCGTCCTTGAGGGCTTGAACCGTATTTTGGGAGACAGATCCGAGGGTGGCGCAGGACCAGAGGCCAAGATCGTCTCGCATCCTTCCAAGGGCATTCTCTACGATTCGAAGTTCTAACGGATTTTCAAGGGATCGGCCGCTTGTGCCGATGCAGAATCGTCGGGTTCCGTTGTCCCTTGCCTTCCTTGCGGCCTCGACGATGGTGTCAGAAGCCATCAGCTCGTAGGTCGGGGCGATGGTCCGGAAATGGGTCGACTGGGCACAAAAGTGACAATCCTCCGAGCATCCGCCCGACTTGGCGTTCATCACGGTGCAGGGATCGATCAGGAGCCCCCTGTGGGCCTCCCTGACTGCATCAGCGCTTTCCTGTATCAGGGGTGCATATGTCTCCGGCAGAGAAAAAAGCCATAGGGCATCTTCTTTTGTAATGGAATTTCCTTGTCTGGCCGTTTCGGCACAGTCAGATATCCTGGAAGTGATCTCATTTTCTTCTGGCATCGGCTCTCCTTATGTTATTGCTATTGCTTAACAACTTAAAAATAAACGCTCTTCATTCCGGAGATGTTGGAAATGTCTCATCGGATTCTTCGATATCTTCCCCCCCGTTCGCTTAGCACGCCACAAAGACGGGAAAGGTGGAGGGGTTCGGTCCGGACCTCTTTCGTTCCCCTTGCCCTTCGCGTCATGCCCCGGATTTGCATGTCCTCGGCAACCGCGATAGTTTGGGTTTCGCCGATCATTGTCGCGGTCTTGCGGAGAAAATACAGGCGCATGTCCGCGATTCTCTCGTGGGCTTTCGCCATGCGGATCTTCTGCAGGAGAGAAGCGGGATTCAAGGCAAAAGCCTCGCAGACTGAAGGTCGAGGGCCTTGTTCCACCCGAACTGGACGCACCCGCAGGCACGGGACAGGAGACTTTTCTGCCCAAGAGTCGGGACGAGTCGGAATTTAAAGGATTTCATTTTTTTCATGTTGGGTATTGTAGCAGAAAACCCCGCACTGAAAGCCAAATCCGGGACGGCCATGCCGTCCGCGCACTCCTTCCCCGCCGTAAACGGCGAGCTTTGCCGCGCGATTGGATCAAAAAACCTTTGTTTTCTTGACACGGCGGGGGGGGCGGATTACTATTTTTTTAGGATAGTTGCTCATGTGTCATTCCAAATTCGACCAGTAAGGAGCCCTGCCATGATGGACAAATTTACTGAAAAGGGTCGGAAGGTCATAATTATGGCCCGTGAGGAGGCCGAGAAGCATCAGAATGATTATCTCGGAACCGAGCATATTGTTCTGGCTCTGGTGTCTGATCCTGACGGGGTTCCCGTGGCAGTTCTCAAAAGGATGGGGTTGACTCCGGACCAGGTCCGGATGGAGATAGAACGCAATCTGCTGAACGGAACCGCCACGTTGACTTTTGGGGAGCTTCCCCTGACACCACGGGTCAAGAGGGTGATCGAGTATGCCGTGGATGAGGCCAGGCTTTTGGGCCATACCCATATCGGCTCCGAACACCTTCTTCTTGGCGTCCTTCGGGAAGAAGACGGAATAGGGGGAAAGATTCTTCGGGCTCTCGGCTCCAATCTTTTGGCGGCACGCCAGCTGACGGCGAGCCTTCTCAAGAAATCCGGTGCCGGAACCGTGCGGGAGAAGGAGAGAAAGAGCAACACTCCGGCATTGGATGAGTTCGGTCGGGATCTGACCCAGATGGCTACCGACGGTGGTCTGGATCCGGTGATCGGCCGCCATGACGAGATCGAGCGCGTTCTCCAGATTCTGGGTCGTCGGACGAAAAACAATCCCGTCCTTATCGGTGAGTCCGGCGTCGGGAAAACGGCCATCGTTGAAGGTCTGGCCCAGAAGATCGTCAATGGGGAGGTCCCGGACAACCTGCTCAACAAGCGGGTGGTCGCCTTGGATCTGGGATCTCTGGTAGCTGGAACAAAATACCGTGGCCAGTTCGAAGAACGTCTCAAGGTGGTGATGAAAGAGGTCGTGACAGCGGGTAACATCATCGTGTTCATCGACGAACTCCATACGCTCGTTGGAGCCGGGGCCGCCGAAGGATCAATTGATGCCTCGAACATGCTCAAGCCCGCCCTCTCGAGGGGAGAAATTCAGTGCATCGGGGCAACGACCCTGGACGAATACCGAAAATACATCGAAAAAGACGGAGCCCTCAAGAGACGTTTTCAGCCGATATATGTCAACGAACCTCCTGTCGAGGAGGCCGAGCGCATCATTCTCGGCCTGAGGGACAGATATGAGGAGCATCATGGGGTGGTCATCACCGACACCGCCGTCCATGACGCCGTCGTCCTGTCCGAGCGCTACGTGACAGACCGCTTTCTTCCGGACAAGGCGATCGACATCATTGATGAAGCCGGCTCTCGCGCAAAGCTCAAGAGTTTCTCCCTCCCTCCCGAGATCAAGGAGCTCGATCAGCATCTGAAGCGCTCCCTCAAGGGCAAGGAGCAGGCGATCAAGCAGCAGAACTTCGAAGAGGCCGTCCGCCTTCGGACACAGGAAGACATTCTCCGGAAACAGATCGACGAAGAGAAGCTCAAGTGGAAGGCCGAGCAGGAAAAGAACAGACCTGTCATCGGAGGCGAGGAAGTTTCGGTGATTGTCTCCAAGATGACGGGCATTCCCCTGACGAAAATCGAGGAAGGAGAGAGCGAGCGGCTCCTGAAGCTCGAAGAGGAACTCCATCGGCGCGTGGTGGGCCAGGACGAAGCCATCTCTGCGGTTGCGAGGGCCATCCGGCGATCCAGGGCGGGGATCAAGGGGGAGAAGAGGCCGATCGGCTCCTTCATCTTCCTCGGTCCGACCGGAGTTGGAAAGACAGAGCTCGCCAGGACGCTGGCCGAGTCTCTATTCGGAAACGAAGATGCGCTCATCCGCGTCGACATGTCCGAATATATGGAGCGGTTCAACGTATCCCGCCTGACGGGAGCCCCTCCCGGCTATGTCGGATATGAAGAGGGGGGACAGCTTACCGAAAAGGTCCGAAGGCGTCCGTATTCCGTCATTCTTTTCGACGAAATCGAGAAAGCGCACCCCGACATGTTCAATGTCCTGCTTCAGGTCCTCGATGACGGATTCATCACGGACAGCCTGGGTCGGAAGATTGACTTCAAGAATACCGTCATGATCATGACCTCGAATCTCGGAGCGCGCGCGATCGAAAAAGAGGGTTCCCTCGGTTTCCAGCGTGGGGCAGGGGAAGTTCGTGAAACCTTCATCAAAAACACAATTCAGGATGATCTCAAAAGGACCTTCAATCCCGAATTCCTGAACCGGATCGACGAGATCGTCGTCTTCCACCCTCTCGACGAGAAACAGCTTGAATCCATCGTCGACATCCGGATCGCGGAGCTCAACAAGAGGCTTGAGCCAAAGGGAATCGTCCTTGAAGTGGATCCCGAGGTCAAAAAGTGGCTCGTGAAGGAAGGGTATCAGCCCAACTATGGAGCCAGACCGATGCGCCGCGCCATTCAGCGCCATATTGAAGACCGCCTCTCGGAGAAGGTGATCGCCGGCTCTCTCCATGCCGACAAGAAAGTTCGGGTCGTACTGAGAGAGGGGCAGCCCGTTTTTATCGAAGAAGACACCATGGCTGCCGTCATTTAGATCTATCCCTTTCGATGATACTCGCCGTTGAAAGTTCCTGCGACGATACGTCCGTGGCCCTGGTCGATATGACCGGGGCCCTTTTTTTTCACCGATCCCTTTCCCAGAACGATCTTCATGCCCCTTTCGGGGGAGTCGTTCCCGAACTGGCTTCCCGGACCCACTCCGAGAGGCTTCCGTATCTCGTCGAACAGGCCTTTTCCGAAACCGGCCTATCCCTGGATCAGATTTCTGCGGCCGCTCTGACCGTGGGACCCGGTCTTTCCGGAGGGCTTTTGGCCGCGATCTCCTTTCTTAAAGGGCTCTGCTGGGCGAAAGGCATTCCCATGGTTCCCGTTCACCACATCCGGGCCCATCTGAGAGTGGCTATGGATCCTAGCCTTGAGATCCCTCGCGAATCCCTGGGCCTCGTGGTTTCCGGGGGGCATACACACCTTTACCGTGTCCGTGACTGGCCGGATCTCGACCTTGTGGGACAGACCACCGACGATGCCGCCGGTGAAGCCTTCGACAAGGGCGCCAAGGTTCTGGGACTTCCCTATCCCGGAGGGCCGGAAATCGAGAAACAGGCGTCTCGATGGACCGGTCCCTCGATCAAGTTTGTCCGGGGAATCAATACCAGGAACCCCTTTGACTTCAGCTTCAGCGGCTTGAAGACGGCTTTTGTCGGCCATATTCGCCAATCGGGACCGGACCCCTCAAAGACTCCAGAGCTTGCGGCCTCCTATCAGTCGGCCATTGTCTCCCATTTGATCGATCGCATCGGAAAAGCGTTGGACGCTTTCCGTCCGCCAGCCCTGCTCGTGGGGGGCGGCGTGGCGGCGAATCAACACTTCCGTTCCCAGCTTGGAATTCTCTGCGAGGAGAAGGGAATTCCTCTTTGCATGGCCCCTCGACCCCTTTGCGGAGACAACGCAGTTATGGTAGCTTTGACAGGTTTGGAATTATTCCGGTCGGGTCGCGGGGTGATGTCTCCCTACGACGAAATCCGTCCGAGGCCGAGATGGGATGAGGATTAAGCGGAGTTTTCGTGTTTGAAAAGCGTTTGGCCGGACTCATCGTCCGTGCCGTCAAATCGGCAGCCATCGACGAAGGATGGTCCCAGGAGGTTCTGAAGCCGGTCCTTGAGCGCGGTATTCGTCTCGAGTGGCCAAAAAAGGAGGAGTTCGGCGACCTGTCAACGCCATTTGTCCTGGGCCTTTCCAAGGGACTTGGCAAGCCTCCCCGGGTTCTGGCGGATAAAGTCCTCCAGGCCCTCGAACGTGATCCGGAATCGGATGGCCTGCTGGACAAGATCGAAATCGCCGGTCCAGGCTACATCAACCTGACGCTCTCTGCGCCCTTTCTCCTGGAATTTCTGGAAGCGGTCATCACGTCTGACGATCGGGTGGAGAAGGTCGCCCTTCCGCGGTTCATCAATCTCGAATTCGTCAGCGCCAATCCGACGGGGCCCCTGCACGTGGGGCACGGACGCGGGGCAGCTTTCGGGGATTCCCTGGCCCGCATTCTCCGGGAAGTGGGGCACCGAGTTTTGACCGAATACTACATCAACGATGCCGGAAACCAGATGAACATGCTGGGGAAATCCGTCTATCTGGCCTTCCGGAAACTCGAGGGAACCTTCACCCCGGATGAAAAATCCCGCCTCCTGGGAGACGGAGACGGCTATCGGGGCGACTACATCCCGGAGATTGCCCTTAAAATCCGCGACGAACACTCCCTTCTCTCCCCGGAGATCCGCTCCGAAGCCTTGGCCGGCCAGTTCACCGACCGCGTCCAGGCCGCCTTCACCCATGTGGCCCAAACGGAAATCATGGCCGGGATCCGGGAAGACCTCAGGCGCTTCGGGGTTTCTTTCGATCGCTTCTTTTCGGAGAGGACTCTCCATGAGACTCCGGGAGAGGGAGGACTTCCCAAAATCGCTCACTGGATCGACCTTCTGGAGCGAGAGTCGGGGGGGGTCGTCTACGAGTCCGAGGGGGCTGTCTGGTTCCGGACTACCTCCATGGGCGACGACAAGGACCGGGTTCTCAAAAAGACCGACGGATCCTACACCTATTTTGCCGCCGACATCGCGTACCATGCCGACAAGATCGAACGGGGCTTCGAAACCCTCGTGGACGTCTGGGGAGCCGACCACCATGGATATCAGGCGCGCATGCAGGCGGTGGCCAAAACGCTCTCGGAGCGGGCAGGAAAGGCTGTCGAGCTCAAGGTTTGCCTGATTCAGCTGGTCTCCCTCCTGCGGGAAGGGAAGGCCGTCAGCATGTCCACGAGAGCGGGGGAATATGTGACCCTTGGCGAAGTCCTCGACGAGGTCGGGGTCGATGCGACCCGTTTTTCCTATCTGACGCGAAGCCACGAGTCCTCCCTGGAATTCGATTTGGCCAAGGCCAAGGAACGCTCCATGGACAATCCCGTCTTTTACGTCCAGTACGCGCACGCAAGGGTCAGGAGTCTTCTGGCCCAGGCCGCCCTCCGGAATGTCCGGCACGAAATCTTTTCCGTGAAGGACCTTGCTTTTCTGACCGAGCCGGCGGAGCGCTCTCTGATCAGGCTCCTCGCCCAGTTCTCGGGGGTTCTTCATCGAGCCGCCGAATCCTTCGAGGTGCATCCCCTGACCGACTATCTGACCACGCTGGCCGGCGCTTACCATCATTACTACTTCCACCACCGGATACTTTCGTCGGAAGAAAAGGACCGGCCGGTCATGGTCGCCAGAATCGGCCTCTCCATCGCAGTCTCCAGGATCCTGAAGAGGGGATTGTCCCTCCTGGGCGTTTCGGCTCCGGATACGATGTGACTCTGCCGCAATTTTTCCAGGTCCTGGATCGGGACACCGGCTCCAGGGCCCGGACCGGCCTTCTGCGCACCTCCCATGGAGCTGTCGAAACGCCGGCATTCATGCCGGTCGGCACCCGGGGGACGGTCAAGGGGATGACGCCGGACTCCCTTGCGGCCTGTGGAGTCAACATTCTTCTGGTCAATGCCTTTCATCTCTGGCTCCGGCCCGGGACGGAGATCGTCCGCCGGGCCGGAGGCATCGGCCGGATGATGGGAATCGAGGTCCCGACCCTCTCCGACAGCGGTGGCTATCAGGTCCTGAGCCTGCTCCACAGACGGAAGGTCACCGAGGATGGCGTTTCCTTCCTGTCGCCCTACGATGGAGCGAAGGTATTCCTGTCGCCGGAACTGGCCGTCTCGATCTCGACCGAACTCGGTGTCGATATCCGGATGGTGCTCGACGATCTCGCGGGAGCGGACGAGCCCGCAGAACGGATCGCCGGGGCGATGGAACGAACTTACCGGTGGGCCAGACGCTCTCTGGACGTCTGGAATCCTCTTGAGTCCGCCGCCCTTTTCGGAATCGTCCAGGGAGGCGTGGACCCGGACTTGCGGGAAAAAAGCGCGGAAGGTCTTGTCGGGTTGCGCGGGAAGGACGGACAGGAATTTTCGGGATTTGGAATCGGGGGGCTGGGAGTGGGCGAAAGCTTCGAGGATCGGAGCCGTGTTCTCTCCAAAACCCTCCCCATCCTCCCGGATGCTCGCCCGCGCTACCTCATGGGGGTCGGATATCCCGGGGATATTGTCGAGGCCGTTCGCCATGGGGTCGATCTTTTCGACTGCGTTCTCCCCACGAGAAACGCCAGAAACGGGATGTACTTCACCTGGGATGGGCCTCTTTCGATACGAAACGCCCGCTATCGGGACGATGACGGACCGATCGACCCGTCGTGCCCGTGTGCGACCTGTCGGCGTCATTCCAGGTCCTATCTCCACCATCTGGTAAAGAACGCCGAACTGACCGGAGCCGTTCTTGGAACGATCCACAATGTATCTTTTTACATGAATCTCATGTCCGAAATACGTCGTCGCATTTCGGAGGGCCGCCTGTCAGGGTGGAGCTCTCCCTGCTTCAAACCCCGGGAAACTGAAGGAGTTGAAAAATGACCCCTCCCGCCCAGGCCGGATCCTCGGCCCAGACGATCATGCAGCTGGTCCCCATTCTTCTCATCATCGTCCTCTTTTACGCCCTCGTCATCCTTCCGCAGAAGAAGCGTCAGAAAAAAATGGCGGAATTTCTGGCCTCCATCAAGGTGGGAGACCGCGTGGTCACGGGAGGCGGCCTTGTCGGAACGGTCGCGACGATCCGGGATCGACAGGTGGAGCTGGAAATCGCTCCCGGCGTGACGATCACCGTGATGAAACAGGCAATCCTGACCCTTGAATCCTGACCGCGTCTTTCTCGAGACCCTCATGAAACGGGAGAAAAGAATTCATGCATAGAAGGAATGTCCGAGGCCGAATTTTCCTCCTGGTCCTCTTCACCGCCCTTTCCGTCCTTTGGCTTCTCCCTTCTCTTCCCCTCTGGAAAAGTCTTCCCCCATCTCTTCGGAACGACCTCCCGGGAGGATCCATATCCCTGGGTCTGGACCTCCGGGGAGGGATGTCGCTGACGCTAGAGGTTCTGGAGGACAAGGCCGTTTCCGGGACGCTGGACGAGATCGCCTCGGCCCTGTCGGAAAAGGGGGTCAAACCCGTAGTCTCGGGAGTGACCGTCTCCATTCCTGCTCCAGACCCGGCGGCGCGGAAGACCATTCTCGACTGGGTCTCTTCCAGGGCCCCCTATCTCCAGAAGGTGACGGACAATTCCTCCGGACTTTCCTTCGTTCTTCCTCAAAGCGAAGTCCTGAGGATCCGGAAGCACGCCATGACCCAGGCCATGGAGGTTATCCGGAACAGGATCGACCAGTTCGGGGTGGCCGAACCGGTCATCGAGCGGCAGGGAAAGGACCGGATTCTGATCCAGCTTCCGGGGGTGACCGACCCGGAAAGGGCCATGGCGCTGATCGGAAAGACGGCCCGTCTGGAGTTCAAACTGGCGGACGATTCGGCCGATCCGGCCACCTTCCTGAGCGGAAAGACGCCCCTTCCGGCGGGAGAGGAGATCCTCTACGGGAACCCCCCCGAAAAAGGGGGAGGCCGGATTCCCTACCTTCTGAAGGCGAGGCCCCTCATGAGCGGCGACATGATCAGCGATGCCCGCGTGGTCTTCGGACAGTTCAACGAACCCTATGTCTCACTGACATTCAACAGTACGGGTTCCAAGCTCTTCGACCAGATCACCAAGAACCACGTCAAGCAACGTCTTGCGATCGTTCTGGACAAGACCGTTTATTCCGCCCCGGTCATTCAGGAAGAGATTTCCGGAGGTCAGGCCCAGATCACCGGCAGCTTCTCCATGAAGGAGGCGAAGGATCTGGCGATTGTGCTCCGTTCGGGGGCCCTGCCGGCTCCGGTGAGGATCCTCCAGAATGTGACGGTCGGTCCCTCCCTTGGAAAAGACTCGATACGGGCCGGCCTTCACGCGACGATGATCGCCCTGGTCCTTGTGCTCCTCTTCATGGCCGTCTATTATCGATTCTCCGGAGTGGTGGCGGACTTCGCCCTGATGCTCAACATGCTCTTCCTGATGGGGGCCATGGCGGCGCTTCATGCCACGCTGACCCTGCCGGGAATCGCCGGAATCATCCTGACGGTGGGGATGGGGGTCGATTCCAACGTGCTGATCTTTGAACGGATACGCGAGGAAATCCGGTCCGGAAAACCCGTCCGCTCCTCGATCGATTCCGGCTACGACAAGGCGTTTCTGACCATCGTGGACTCCCATGTCACGACCCTGATCACGGCGGTGATCCTCTTCATGTTCGGGACAGGGCCCATCAAGGGATTCGCAGTGACCCTGACGGTGGGGATCGCCATCAATCTCTTCACATCCCTTGCGGGAACACGAATCGTTTTCGACCTTCTCTCAAGGCGCTCGAAGCTTGAACGACTTTCAATATGAACGCACGTCAAATCCGGGGATGTCTTGATGTTTGAACTGATCCGCAATCCATCCATCGATTTCATGGGGAAGAAAAAGATTTCTCTGGCCCTTTCCTCCCTGCTGGTTGTGATCGGCCTTCTGGCGCTTCTTCAGATCGTCCGGGGAAAGGCCAATCTCGGCATCGACTTCACGGGGGGGACGGCCCTCATGGTGCACTTCGAACACCCGCCATCCCTGGGAAATGTCCGGGAGGTCCTCTCGCAACATGGTTTTGCCGGGGCACAGATCCAGAACGTCAATCACACGTCGGATCTGTTCATCCGGGTCAAGGTCCGTCGGGAGGCGGCACACTCGGTGACCGAATCCCTGCTCGCGCTCCTGCGCACGAGCTTTCCCGGAAACCCCATGACCATTCGCCAGTCCATCGAGATCGGGCCGACCATCGGGAGCGAACTCGCAGGAAAGGCCCTGATCGCCATTCTTTTCTCCCTGGTCGGATTCATCCTCTACATTGCCGTCCGCTTCGAATTCCGGTTCGGACTGGCCGCAGCGATCTCAACCTTCCACAACGTGATCGCCGTGCTGGGAATCCTCTATCTCCTGGGGACCGAGATCAATCTTCTGATCGTCACCAGTCTGCTGACGCTCGCCGGCTATTCCCTGACCGACACGGTGGTGGTGTTTGACAGGATCCGCGAGCAGATGCGCCGTTCCGTGAGACAGACTCCCGAACAGCTGATCAATTCGGGAATCAATCAGGTACTCAGCAGGACGGTTGTGGTATCATTAACCGTGGAACTGGTTCTTCTGGCCCTGTTGATCGGGGGTGGTCCCGTGATTCACGCTTTTTCCCTGGCTCTTTTCATCGGGGTCATGATCGGGACCTATTCCTCCATTTTTGTGGCCAGCCCGCTTCTTCTTGTTCTTCCGGGAAAACGGCAGGGTCTGGGAGGAGCTTCAAGGAAAACGGCTCCGGAGAACAACAGGGCCTAGGCTCTTTCTCCGGACTTTGGAAAGGATCAGTCGGGTGCACGGTGGAATCGACATTTCCGAGGTGTTGGGAAGCATTGGTCTTTTTGTCCTGCCACCTGTGACAGTGGTCATCATTCTCTATCTCAAAAAGAAAAATGTCATCTGAGGAAACCCGCCCCGGAGTCTCGCATCGGGCCCGGATCCCCCCTCGGGCCGGCGGGTTTCTCTTCGAAGGTGTCTGACCATGGACCAGGATGTCGCCGGACGTGAAAACCATGCATGGGATGTGGCCGATATGCCGGACGAGGAGGTCTACGCCCAGGCCAAGGCCTGGGGTCTCGATCCCGTCTGGGTCCGGGTTCTGTTCAGACGGGGAATCGATCCCCGGTCCTTCGTCAATGACATCCAGGCTCCCGGCCCTCCAGGAGACGACTCCCTTGGGGAGATGGGGCCTTCACGGTCCTGGTTCCATGAACTTCTTTCCAGCCGGGAACCGGTGCTTGTCTATGCGGATCTCGATGTCGACGGTCTGGCTGCGGCGGCCATCCTCTCCCGATTCCTGACCCATCGTCGCCACCCGCACTTCGTCCTCCTGACAAACCGCGAGGATGGTCGATCCGTCCGGCCATCCCGGATCCTCCCCTATCTCGACCAGGGAGTCCGGAGAATCATCGTAGCCGACATGGGGGCCTCGAGCGCTCCTGTGCTGCGGATGCTCCTGGCGGAAGGAATGTCGTGCATGGTTGTGGATCACCACCTGATCCCCGAGGAGTGGCCCCGGGCGAGCGTTCCGCTGGTCCATCCTTCCGGGCGCTCCGCCCTGACCTCGGCGGGGTCGGCCTATGCGTTGATCAGACCCTACCTCGCGCCGGACGAGGAGCCCCAGATGGCTTTTCTGGCAGGGCTGTCCGTCCTCGGAGACAGGGCTCCTCTCCTGCGCGAGAACCGGTACTTCATCCGGGTTCTGGTCTCCGATGAGGCCCTCTCCTCTTTTCCCGGAATACGCCTCCTCCTGCGAAGGAGGCTTCGCCGCGCTCCGATCGTCAGCGACTTTTCCTTCGGGGTCATCCCTTTCCTGAATGCTCCGGGCCGCATGGGAGATCCAAGGCCGGCCTTCGACCTCCTGATGGCCGCCTCCTCGGAAGCCTCGGAGAAAAATGTCCTGCTCCTGATGGAGATGAACCGGAAAAGGCAGGAACTGGAGGGACTTCTGTATGACGAAATCAGGAAAAAAGGGCCGATGGAGTGGTTTCTCTTCGATAAGGACTGGTTTCCGGGGGTACTGGGTCGGGTCGCCCACCGGATCTCCGAGGAATGGGACAGGTCTGTTTTTGTCGGAACACTGACCGCCTCGCTTACGGTGCGCGGTTCGATCCGCTGCCGCAACAACGATCGATTCCCCGAAATAATGAAAGCGCTCGTGGGGCTTCCGGTCCTCGGAGGGGGCCATCCGATGGCGGGTGGACTCGAGTTCCCCCTGAGCGCCCTTTCCGAGGTCTCGCTTCGCCTGAACAAGGTGTTGAACAATGAGGCTCCCGCGGACAGGGGAATCGGGGTTCCCGAGTCCGGTGACGGACCCTTGAAAATCGACGCCTTTCTGCCGGCCTATTTCCGGAATCCTGTTTTTTGGGAAGGATACAGTAAACTTTTTCCCTTTGGGGAAGGTTTCGCCTCTCCGCTTTTTGGCGTTCGCCGGGCGCGGATCGAGCGCCTCGAAGACGGCTTTGGACGCATGCAGGTCTGTTCCTACCGGTGGAGGCACGGAAGCGGGCGGGCCTTTTTCCGGGGAGGAGGGGATCCTCCCCTTCCCGGACAGGATTGCGATCTCGTCGTAACGCCCGAGATAAGGGGCAAGGGGGATTATCTTGAACGCCTCTTCGTTGTTATCCAGCACCGACCGGCCTGAAGGGGGCTCCGACGTTCCGGAGCGTCCCCATCGGTCGAAAGACGAGGTCGTTACGATCGATACGCTTCTCGAGGCCGTTTCCAGGTACAATCCCGGTCCCGAAGGGCTCGATCTCATCCGCAAGGCCTATCTCATGGCCCTCGAGTCCCACGAGGGCCAGATGCGCCAGTCCGGGGACTCCTATATCAATCATCCTCTGAATGTCGCCATGATCCTGGCGGAGATGAAGGTCGACACCTACTGTCTCGTGACGGCGCTCCTTCACGATACCCTCGAGGACACATCCCTTACCCCGGACCAGATCGAGACGGCCTTCGGCAAGAAGGTGCTCCATCTGATCGACGGTGTCACGAAGATCGGAAAGTTTCATTTCAAGAAATCCCGCGCGGAAAAGCAGGCCGAAAACTTCCGAAAGATGCTTCTCTCGATGTCCGAGGACATCCGCGTCCTGCTGGTCAAGCTGGCGGATCGCCTGCACAACATGCGGACCATCAAGTGGCTCGATCCCTCGAAACAGAAAAACATCGCCCAGGAGACTCTCGATATCTACGCTCCCCTGGCCAACCGTCTTGGAATCGGGTGGATCAAGCTCGAACTGGAGGACCTGTCCTTTTCCGTCCTCGATCCGGAGACCTACGCCGATCTCCGGGCCCGGGTGGCCCGCAAGAGAAAGGAGCGGACGAACTACATCGACCAGATCATCCGCTCCGTTTCCCAGGCCCTGTCCGAAAACGGGATCCCCGGCCGCGTCGAGGGCCGTTACAAGCATATCTACAGTATCTACCGGAAGATGACCTCCCAGGAGATTCCCTTCGACGAAATCTACGACCTCATGGGGATCCGGGTGATCACGGACACCAAGCTCCACTGCTACGGAATCCTGGGCCTCCTGCACGGGATCTACAAGCCCATGTCCGGCCGGATCAAGGACTTCATCGCCATTCCGAAGTCCAACATGTACCAGTCCCTTCATACCACGGTCATCGCGCCCGAGGGAGTCCTGGTGGAGTTCCAGATCCGAACGGAGGAGATGCACCGGGTCGCTGAGGAGGGGGTCGCCGCCCACTGGAACTACAAGGAAAACGCGGACGGCTCTCCGGCCCTCTCGGATCTCAAGGTCGTCACCTGGCTCCGCCAGCTCGTGGAATGGCAGAAGGAGCTGTCCGACAACCAGGAATTCATGAATTCCGTCAAGCTGAACCTCTTTCCGGACGAGGTCTACGTCTTCACGCCGGCCGGCGACGTCCGTGAGATGATCAAGGGGGCGACGGCGATCGATTTTGCCTACGGCATCCACACCGAGGTGGGCCATCGCACCGTGGGGGCCCGTATCAATGGCCGCTGGGTGCCGATCAAGACTGTTCTCGAAAGCGGGGATGTCGTCGAAATCATCACCAATCCGTCGCAGACGCCGAGCAAGGACTGGTTGCGGTTCGTGGCGACCCCCCGGGCCCGGGCCCGAATCAGACACTGGATCAAGGAAGAGGAGATGCGCCAGAGCGCAGACATCGGCCTGCGCTCCCTCGAATCGGAATCCCAGAAGCTTCACAGGCGCTGGTCGGAATTCCTCAAGGCTCCCTTTTTGGAAACGGTCCTCTCTTTTTCGGATCTTTCGGAGCCGACGCTGGAAGATGTCTATTCACGGATCGGCTTCGGGCGCCTGTCCGCCGGTGCCGTCCTTCGGAAGCTTCTTCCCGGACAGGGAGGCGACCTCCTTGCTCCCCTGGCGCCTCCGGTTCCCCTCAAGGAGCAGGTGCCCATCGTCGTCCGCGGAGGGGGGAAGGATCTTCTGATCGGCTTGGCGGGGTGCTGCAGCCCTGTCCCGGGAGAGGAGATCGTGGGGTATGTCACGCGTGGGCGCGGGATCATCGTCCATACTTCGGACTGTCCCAACCTCGTCCATCTGTCCCTCGAGCAGGACCGCCTTGTTCCGGCCGTCTGGGATTCTTCGAAAGATGCGATCTTCGACGTCCATCTTCGGGTGTCGATGGAGGACAAGCCGGGAATGCTGGCCGCCGTTTCCTCCGTCATTTCGGAGCGCGGAGCCAACATCACCCATGCGGAGGTGAAACAGGCCAAGCACCGGATGGGAGTCCTCGACTTCACCATCACCGTCGGGAACCTCCTCCATCTGCAGGAAATCATGACCCGGGTCCAGCACGTCAAGGGAGTCGTCCGGGTCCAGCGGGTGAAAACCTCCGGGGACCAGGCCACCCCCCTTCACTTTTAACGAGATATCGGAGATTCCATGGACTCAGCCGGGCGGGACCGCCTTCTTGCCGAACATATCCGGGCAAGGCCTCACCTGCGCGATATTTTTCAGTTCTATGAAAAGATAGAGGAGATCTGGAACACCTCCCGACCCGACGACCTTCTCGCCCTCGTCGACCTTCGGGACGCCTCCCTTCGCGACCGTCTTTCCCGGGGAATTCCTCTGGTCGACCGGCCCTCCTTTGCCCGTCTGGCTCTTCCCCAGACCGGCCAGCAGTTCCGCAAGCTCATGACCGTCATGCGGCAGGGGGGAGGGGAGCGGGAGCAGTACGCCACCCGGATCGCGACTTTCATGCGGAATGGGCGGAAGTCGGAAGGGGAGGTGATTGCGGAGCTTCTGTCCCGCGAGGACGGCCATTTCGATGCGATCTCCGAAACGATGGAAGTCCCTCGCCCGCTTTTGGTGTACCTGCTCAAGATGTCCCTGAGGATCTCCTTCGAGCGTCTTCACGAAACACTCATCGCCTTCCTGCGGACGCTTGAATGGGAATATACCCATTGCCCCGTGTGCGGGGCGCCTCCGGTGATCGGCCAGGCGGTCTCCAACGACCGGCGACGCTATTACTGCTTCTTCTGCTCCTTTCACTGGGAATGTTCCCCGATGGCGGGATGTCCGTCCTGCGGAGAGACCGATCCCGAACTTTTCAACCTCCTCTACAAGCATCCCAACGAACATCAGGGGATCCTGGCCTGCGAGACCTGCCGGACCTATCTCAAGATGGTGGACCAGCGGGCCGGACCGGATCTCCTCAATCCCGACATCCAGGAGGTTCTCGGCCTCCATCTCGACATGGCGGCCGGAGAGCTGGGCCTCCGGCCCCTGGGACAGCCCTTGGTCCAGGCCGAAATCATCCGACGGCCGGGCATCGACGACTATCGGCCGTAAGCGGGAAAAAATCCGGGCACGATCGACACAGCGAAAGGACATCCATGGACGATACACCAAGCATTCCCAACATGATCGCCAACTATTCGATCATCATCGCCGGTCTTGTCATGACGGTCTTCATCATCTCGGCCAGCTTCTATTTCATCGTGCGCCGGGAGAAGATCCTGAACAAACGCTTTCCTCCGGAGGAGCGGACGGTGGATCCATGGGGCTATCCTCTTGAGGACAAAGCAAAAGACAAGAAGAAAAATTCTCCTGACGACCAAGGCGCTTGACAGCTTTTCCCCATCCTGATATATTTTTAGCACTCAATGTTTTCGAGTGCTAATTCGTGAGGGGAGAGGCGTAGTGGACAGGTCGGAATTCAGGGAGGAGCTGGATCAGAAAAAGTGGCAGGTCCTCTCCGCGACCGTTTCGGGATATATCCGGTCCGCTCTTCCGGTCGGGTCGCAATTCGTGACCCGGTCCTACGGATTGCCGTACTCTCCCGCCACCATCCGAAACATCATGAGCACCCTCGAGGAGATGGGATACCTGTCCCATCCCCATACCTCGGCCGGCCGCGTCCCGACGGAAAAAGGCTTCCGATACTTCGTGGACCATTCGGATTTCGAAAAGACGGAATTCGCCGAGTGGGGAGATCTCGCACGGGGAATCGACCTCCTCCTTTCCAACTCCTCCCTGTCCGATTTCAGCGAAGTTCTGTCGAAGGTAGTCGATCAGGTCGGCCGGACCTCCGGCTATGCCGTCTTTCTTGTGGAGACCGGGACCCTCGGTGATGTCCGGGTCGTCGGTGTCGAGTCGGTCCCTCTTTCGGGACGACAGGCGCTCCTGGTCGTCATCCTCGAGACGGGACACCTCCTGAAGAAAACCTTCGTCTATCCGGAGGGAATCGGATGGATCGAGTTCCGGAAGATCGTCGCCAAGTTGAACAGGGCGGGACGGTTCCGGACTCTATCGGAGTTCAGGGACGCCCTTCTGTCCGAAATGGAAGGACTGTCAACGGCATGGGAGGCGGTTGTCCGTGAGCTGGAGCGCCTGGGCGGAACGCCCGATGTCAAGCTGTTCGGCGCCTCCCGGTTTGTTCGCGATCCCGAATTCGCCAGGGCCGGCGATCTCGAGTCGGTCTTTCATGCCTTCGAGGAACAGGTTTCCCTGTACGGGCTTCTGAGAAAGCGCTTCGAGGGGCAGGGCCTTTCGGTCTCGATCGGTTCCGAGAACGAGCTTCCGGGGCTCGAGGTTTGTGCCCTCGTCTCGGTTCCCCTCGTTCGCTCGGGGGCTTGGTACGGGACCATCGGGGTGGTCGGACCTGTGCGGATGGATTATGGTCAGGTGATTCCCCTGATGTCCCGGCTGTCGGGACGCCTCAATGACTGGCTGGTCGGCTTCGCCGAAGAACGAGCCGCTTCGTCGGGAACGACAGGTCGGCAGAATGGAAAGGATCTTTGATGACAGAGGATTTTGAGCCTTTGATTGATCCGTCGGGACAGGAAGCGCCGGAAGGAGGGACCTCCGGAGTCCAGGATCAACCCGAGGACGCCTCCCCGCAGTCTCGGGAAGCCGAGGAGTGGAAGGACAAGTATGTCCGGCTTCTGGCGGATTTCGACAACAACAGGAAACGAACGGCCCGGGATCTCGAAGAGGCCCGCAAGTTCGCCAACGAATCCCTTCTGAGAGCCTTTCTTCCCGTCCTGGACAATCTCGATCGGGCCCTGCAGCATGTGGAGGCCCGGGATGTGGCGGAAAATGCCGAGTACAAGGCGCTCGTCGAAGGAGTCCGGCTGACCCAGAAGCAGTTTCTCGAGCTTCTGGAGAAAAATCACGTGACTCGGGTTCCTGCCGCGGGGGTTCCGTTCGATCCCGAAATCCACGAGGCCGTCGGGTATACTGAAAGCGATTCCGTCCCGGAAGGTGCCGTTGCCGACGTCTACCAGGAGGGATACCGGATCCATAACAGGCTGATTCGTCCGTCCATGGTGACGGTCTCGAAGGGAAGGAGTTCCTGAAGGCCTGAAGGTACGACCAGCGAATGCGGACGGCAGGGAACAGGACCTGCCAGAAATACATATCATTCTATCGCGAAAGGATTACATCTATGAGCAAGATAATCGGGATCGATCTGGGAACGACGAACTCCGTTGTATGCATCATGGAAGGGGGAGAGCCGGTGGTGATCCCGAACCAGGAGGGGTCGCGGATCACGCCGTCGGTGGTGGCCTTTACCGACAAGGGAGAGATTCTGGTTGGCCAGGTGGCCAAGCGCCAGGCGATCACCAACCCCGAGAATACCATCTACTCCGTAAAGCGGTTGATCGGGCGGAAGTACAACGCCGACGAGGTCGTCCACGCCATGAAGCGCCTTCCGTACAAGGTGGTTGCCGGCCCCAACGGCGACGCCTATGTCGAGATCCGGGGCAAACAGTACTCCCCGGCCGAAATCTCCGCCAAGATCCTCATGAAGCTCAAGCAGGCGGCCGAAGACTATCTGGGCGAAAAGGTGACGGATGCCGTCATCACCGTGCCGGCCTACTTCAACGACGCACAGAGGCAGGACACCAAAAACGCCGGCGCCATCGCAGGGCTGAACGTCCTCCGGATCATCAACGAGCCGACGGCCGCCTCCCTGGCCTACGGCCTCGACAGCAAGAAGGAAGAGAAGATCGCGGTCTACGACCTCGGAGGGGGAACCTTCGACATCTCGATCCTCGAAATTGGCGAAGGGGTCTTTGAGGTGAAGTCGACCAACGGGGACACCTATCTTGGAGGCGACGACTTCGACACCGCCCTCATCGACTTTATCGTGGCCTCCTATCTCCAGGAGTCCGGGATCGATCTCAAGAAGGACAAGATGGCCCTCCAGCGCCTGAAAGAGGCCGCCGAAAAGGCCAAGATCGAGCTCTCCACCGTCATGGAGACTGAGGTGAACCTCCCCTTCATCACCGCCGACGCCTCCGGGCCCAAGCACCTCGTCATGAAGATCTCCCGCTCCAAGCTCGAGCAGCTCACCGACGGTCTGGTAAGCCATTCGCTCGATCCGGTGAAGAAGGCCCTCTCCGATGCCGGACTTTCGGCCTCCAACATCGACGAGGTGGTCCTGGTCGGAGGGCAGACCCGCATGCCCAAGGTTCAGGAAACGGTCAAGAAGTTCTTCGGGAAGGAGCCTCACAAGGGGGTGAACCCCGATGAGGTTGTGGCCATTGGTGCGGCCATCCAGGGCGCGGTCTTGAAGGGCGACGTGAAGGACGTGCTCCTTCTGGATGTGACGCCCCTCTCCCTGGGCCTCGAGACGCTGGGAGGGGTCTTCACCAAGCTGATCGAACGGAACACCACCATCCCCGCCAAGCGGAGCCAGGTCTTCACGACCGCCGCCGACAACCAGAACTCGGTGACCATCAAGGTTTTCCAGGGGGAGCGAGAGATGGCGGCCGACAACAAGCTTCTGGGAGAGTTCGACCTTGCGGGCATCCCTTCCGCACCCCGGGGCGTTCCCCAGGTCGAGGTGACCTTCGACATCGACTCCAACGGAATCGTCCATGTGAGCGCCAAGGACAAGGGGACCGGCAAGGAACAGTCGATCCGGATCACCGCCCAGGGCGGCCTCTCCAAGGAGGAGGTGGACCGCCTGATTCGCGAGGCGGAGTCCCATGCCGCCGAAGATCACAAGCGCCGAGAGAAGATCGAGACCCGGAACAATCTCGAGAACATGATCTATTCCATGGAGAAGTCTCTGGGAGAAATCTCGGAGAAGATCTCCGATGTGGAAAGAGGGCAGTTCCGGGAGGCGCTGGAGGCCGCCCGCGGAAAGCTCGCCTCCGAGAGCATCGAGGAGCTCAAGGAAGCCCTTTCGACTCTCGAGAAGGAGTCCCACAAGCTGGCCGATCTCGTCTACAAGAATGCGCAGGCGGCCGGCGCCGGAGCGGCCGGTGCCCCCGGCGGGGAAGCCCCCGGTGCGGGAGCGGGCCCCACGGGCGAGAATGTGGTCGACGCCGAATACGAGGATGTGAAAAAGAACCCCTCCTGAGACCCGACCCGGGCGGAAAGGGGGTTCCCCTCTCCGCCCTTGTTTTTCAACCGGATATTTTTAAGACGGGAAGGACGCTCTGTTGGCATCGAAGGACTTTTACGGCGTGCTGGGGGTGTCCCGGAACGCCTCGGCGGACGAGATCAAGAAGGCCTACCGGAAGCTGGCCATGCAGTACCATCCGGACAGGAATCCCGGCGACAAGGCGGCCGAAGCCCAGTTCAAGCTGATCAACGAGGCCTACGAGGTTCTGGGGGATCCGCAGAAGCGTCAGGTCTACGATTCGGGCGGGGGCTCCGGCTTCTTCGAGGGCTTCGACGGGGGCTTTGCCCGCGGCGGAGGAGGGGGAAACTTCGGGGATGTCTTCTCCGAGGTCCTGAACGAGTTTTTCGGAGGGGGCCAGTCGGGAGGGCGCCAGCAGGGGGAGCACATCCTCCGCCAGGTGGAGCTGTCCTTCGAGGATGCCGCTCTCGGCAAGGAGATCTCCATCAAGCTGGCCCGCTGGGAAACCTGCTCCCCCTGTTCGGGAAACGGCTCGAAGAACGGGAAGGCGGTGACGGTTTGCTCCGCCTGCCGGGGAACCGGCTTCGTCCGGATCCAGCAGGGGTTTTTCCATGTCCAGAAAACATGCGGTACCTGTGGGGGCGAGGGGCGCGTGATCACCGAAATCTGTCCCAACTGCTCCGGAAAGGGCCGCATCTCCGTCGACCGGACCATCACCCGCTCCATTCCGGCGGGAGTGCAGACGGGAATGCGCGTCCGGATAGCGGGGGAGGGCCATGCCGGCATCGGCGGCGGTCCTCCCGGCGACCTCTATCTCGATGTGGTCGTCCGTCCCCACAGCGTCTTTACGCGGGAGGGGGACGATCTGGTCATCGACAAGAATCTGACCCTGACCCAGGCTATCTTCGGAACGACCCTCGAGATCCCGACCCTCGGGGCCCCCTACCCGATGAAGGTCGATCCGGGGATCCAGCCGGGGACGGTCCGGAGGGTCCGGGGCAAGGGAATCGCCAACCCCCAGAGCCGGGGGCTCGGCGATCTCGTCATCCGCTTCAACGTCGAGATCCCCACTCGACTCACCCGGGAGCAGCGGGAGGCGCTCGAACGCTACGCCGAAGTGTCGGGGGAGGCCGCGGCCGGTCAGGCAGGGGGAGACGGCGGGCTCTTTTCCAAGGTGAAATCGATCTTTGAGTGAGTCTGATCCCTTCCATTTCGGGAAAGGGCCATGAGCGGTCCGGCCCTTTTCTGGATCGGAGGGGAGGACCGGATCGTGGACAGCCCGGATGGGCTTCTCCTTGAGCCTGGGCCGATCCTGTCGCGCCACCTCGAAAAAAGCCTCCGGACGAAAGTGGGGGACGTTTTCCGATTTGTCGACCCGGAGCGTCCGGAGCGCCTCTACCGCGGCTCGGTCGCCGGCCTCTCTCCTCTTCGGATTCTCCTCGATTCCGGGGGCCTCCCGGAGTCGGACCTGTCTTTGGGTGGGCGCCCCTTCGATCTGGCCGTGGGTCTCCTGAAGGGAGAGTCCTACGAGGACCTGATTGAACCGGCGGCCTGTCTCGGTGTGCGGCGTCTTGTGGTCCTGTCGGCCGACCGTTCCCAGGCGCGCTGGTCGATCGAGCAGTTTGAGCGAAAACGGCCCCGCTTCGAGGCCAAGGTCCGGGAGGCGAGCCAGCTGGCGGGGCGCCCGGACCGGATGGGCCTCGTTCCCCCATGCACCCTCTCCGGGCTTCTGGAGAGTCGGGAGGGGGCTTTTGTCCTGTTCTTCGACGAGGATCCCTCCGCCGGTTCCCTTCGGGAGGCGCTGGAAGCCGCGGAAGAAAGCCCTTCGCTCCTTGCCGTCACGGGGCCGGAGGGGGGATGGTCGGAGCGGGAACGGGGTCTTTTCCGGGAGTTCGAAAAAACGAAAAACGGGTGCCGGGCGAGCCTCGGAAGACGGATTCTTCCCGGACGTCTGGCTCCCGTCGTCGTGGCGGGGGTCCTGTCCCTGTGGTCTGATCCCGAAAAAAGGAGCACCGAATGATCGGCCGGCGGATCCTGGCCTTCTGTCTTGATCTCTTCTCGGCCCTTTTTCTGTCCGAGGGGGGGCTCGCGCTCCTTCGTCGGGAAATCCTGGCCGGAACCGAACCGGACGATCCTTTCGATCCCCTCCGGCAATGGGCCCTGTCATCCCTCCATCCTCTTTCCGTTCTGGCGGGACTCTTTTTTTACTTTTTCCTTTTCTGGGCCGTCTCCTCCGAAACGCCGGGGCAGTCCCTCTTCGGGCTCACCGTCATCCGGGAGACGGAGGATGGGAGCCGGATCCGGATCGGGGTCCGCAAGGCCCTCGAGCGGACCCTTCTCTTCCTCCTCTCCTTTGTCTCTCTGGGGCTGGGTTTCGTGGCCGCCCTGGCCAACGACCGGAGGCTTGCCCTCCACGACTGCCTCTCCGGGACCCGGGTGGTCAGGGAGCGTTCCCCCTCTTCTCCCAGGCCAGCAGAGCTTCCCTGATTCAGGAACGGTCCAAGGAATTTCTTCGCCTTCTTTTTGCGATGAACATCGCCGAAGATCCTTTTACATATTCCTCGGCCCTGTCCCACACACTCGACTTGGCACGGCGATATTCCTTGTCCTCCTACGATGCTTCCTATCTTGAACTATCACTTAGGAGAGGTATTCCTCTTGCGACACTGGACAGAGATTTGCAAAAAGCTGTCGAACTGTCGGGCGGTAGCCTTTTCTAATCTGAACTTCCAAAAGTGAAAAGGGCCAATAAAGGCGGCAGATCAGTCGATCCTTCCTTTTTTGACCCTTTTTGTCTCTGACTCATTGGGCGAATGCGATCCGGAGGAAATTACAACGCATATGGATGTGGGCATATAGGGAAATCGATTCCGTAATCGACGGATAAGTCCCCCCTTCGAAGATAACTTTTTGTGAGGACGGAGCGGAAGTCCTTCTGGAGGGGATAGAGAAAGATGTCCTTGAAGGGGTGGGCGTACTGATTTTTGCCGTCGAGCTTTGCGTCCCATCAGAAGGAACCGCCGCGCAATGGGGGGATTCCCCCGCAAGAATGGATCACCTGGGTGAATATGGTGAAATTGGAATAATTTCCCACTGTGTCTCTGGAAAGAGGCGCGGGATAAGCGTATCGAGAGTATCCACCGGAAAGCGTAGGGATAGAGGACCTTGTTCCGGAATCCCCCTCTTGTTCACTGAAGCCGCCCCCCAACTTCGAATCGCTGACCCACGACCCTCCTGCGATCCGGCGGGCTTCATGAGGGCGCAGATCCCCGTCGACAAGACTCTCCCGGTTTGCCGGAAGGGTGTGACCCGGCGCCGGGGTGAACATATTTTTCAATCCTGCTAAACTCTTGATCGACTTCTTCCGAAGAGTCTTCCGGAGAACGGGAATGTCCGGACGGGCGTGTTCAACCCTTGGAGGGCGTGCGATGGCGTCGAAAGCGCAACGTAGTTTCTTTCGTGGTTTGGCCGGGAGGGCGGGAGCCCTTCTTTTCGCGATTCTTCTGGGGGCCGGCCTCTCTTTTCCCGATGCCGGCCGGGCCGCGAGTTCCGGTCCGGGGGTCTGGGACTTCATGGTCTACGGGAACTACGACCTCGTCTCTCCGAATTCGGGAGGGGCGGTGTCGAATTTTCCTTCCGGAACGACGTCGCCGGCCTGGAACAAGATCTTCAACGACAACGGCTACGGGGGCGGCGTGGGGGTCGCTTATTGGTTCAGCGACGTCTGGGCCGTGCGGGCGATGGCCCAGACGGACCTCTTCACGACGCCCTCCACCTACGGGGGCGGATCGACCCAATCTTCCGCCTTCACGGGCGGGGTCGAGGCGAAGCTCCTCGGAAATGCGGAATACTATCTTTATGCCGTCATCGACGCCGGGGGAGCCTTCGAGGCGAACATGCCGGGCCAGGGTTTCTTCGGCAAGACCACCGCCAGTTCCTGGACCACTTATGTGGACGCCGGACTGGGTCTCAATCTGAGCTGGGTCTTCCTTGAAGCGAAGGTCGCCTACCTGCCCCAGGCCCTGGCCGGAGGGGTGTCGGGCGGGTACGGGCAGAACCCCTTCTGGTATGTTCCCCTCACAGCCGGGTTCAATTTTTGAAGTGGCGGAGAACGGGCGACATCGCCCTGGAAACGAAAAAAGGACCGCCAGCCGACGGGATCTGGCAGGGAAGCCGTAAAGATCTCTGCCTTCTTATTGGTTCGGGTTGTGCAAGAGGCCGCAAAATTGGCCCTGTGGTCTCGGGAGACGGGAGGAGGAAATGAAAGGAACACGCGTCGGCCTGGTTTTCTTTTCCTTCATTTTTATCATGCTGTTGACGAGTTCCACTCCGGCCTGGTTCCCCGACAAGCTGTAACGGGAAGACAAGGACCTCTGGCGCCTTCCTCTTCACAGACGCTTCCGCTCAATCCTCACCTCCAATCCCCTCTGACGGGTTCGCCGAATGCTTAATCACGCTGGTAGGGGGGATCAATGTCTTTTCAGCACCGGCATGCGAATTCGCCGTTATTGCCGGGAGAATGGGGGAGATAGAGGAGGTAGAGAGTTTTTCCGAAGAAGAACGGCATTCCCAGGATGAAGGGAGGAGAAGAGGTTTCCGGAGAAAAATACAAGATGTCCCCTGCCAGTGACCGGTGTTCCCGAAGTCGCTCCGCGGCATTGCCGACTTGAACGGGGATTTTTCTGTCTTCACCTTGACGGTCCGGAATGAAAATGGAGATTGACGTTTCCCTGTCGGGGCAGGCGAGGTTGGAGAGGGGAGGCGAACAGGCGGGCATCTTCTGATCGGGGAGAACCAGGGCGGTTGTTCCCGTATCGAGACGACCGTAGAAGAGACGGGATGAACGTCCCGTTTTCGCCCGAAAAAATCCGTCCCGGTCCATGGGGAAAAATCGGACCCCCGGGGGAAGCCGGTTGTCCCGCGCGGTCCCGACCCCCAGAAGAAGCTCGCCCATAATCGGCCCGGTTCCGTTTTTCGGGATGCCGGGGAACCTCAGGACGATGCCGTTGTTGTCACTCTCCGCGCGCATGACGGGGTTTGCGATCGCCTCGCCCGGCGAAGGGGCGACAGGGCGGCATCCGGGTTCGGAACATTCGAAGTATGCCCCCCCGTCGACGCGGCCGGGCGAGACCCCCAGGATGCCATCGATTCCCGAAAGTGATCGTCCGTTCTCCCTTCCGCAGGGAGGCGGATGGGAAAAGGGGGACCTCCCCACGATCTGGATCGAAAGGTCGCGGACCGCCGGCTCGCCGCCGAGCGTGACATCCGCGGGGACGACCCGTCCCCACAGATGTGCGGTTCCGAACGGAAGACATTCCCAAAGGGAGCTCGTCTGGAGAAGAGGGGCCGGAAGCGCCTGGGCGGTCGGGATCGCCGACGGAAAAATCCGGAGTCCGGACGATCCGGTGTCGAGAAGCAGCCTTCGGACCGTGAAGCAGCGCTCAAGAACATTGCGAAGACAGACTTTGGCCGAGACGGTCGGAATATTGATATCGGCGGGAGAATGCGATCGGCCCCCGGTCGCCTCCCCGACCGTGACGGGGAGGCGGTTCATCGAAGAAGAATCCCCGGCCGGATGGCAGCCTGCCGCGAGGAGAAGGAAAAGAAGGGGGAGAAAAGCTCCGGTTCCCCGGAGGGTCGGAAGGAGGTACGGAGATTCGACGCTTCGGAAGAGATCCCCGGCCGGGGCTTCCCGGTCCTCTTCGGACAAGGGCTCCGGCCGGGGTGAGGGACGTTCGTCAGGCAAAACTGCTCCACGACTCCGTGGTGGTCGTCGTTTTGCCGTTCACGACCTGGACGACCTGGACCTGCTGGTTCGGCTCGGCCGTGATGGTGATGCTGTTTCCGGTCGACGAATCGGTGACGGTGATGCTGCCGGAGGTCGGGTAGGGGGGGGAGGCCGCCATGTCCATCGTCCAGGGGGACGAGGAGGTTCCGATGGTGACGGAGATGTTTCCGGAGAAAGAGGTGCCGATAAGGCCCGAATCGGACATGGTCATGGTCCCGTAAGTCTGAAACGACGACGGCAGTACCCCCTTCGGTTTCAGGGTCATGGTCATGTTCTGGTTCATGGCCAAGAGGGTGATGGTTCCGTTGGAGGTGGCGATCGTGAAGGACGATGATGAGGGGATGGATTGAACGGAGGTCAAGGTGACGGTGCCGGAGGCGCATGTTTCGGTGTTCGAAAACGATTGGGAGCCGGTCAGGGTCGACGACGATCCGCTGGTCGTTATCGTGAAACCGCTGCTGTATTGGATGGTGCCGGTAATAGGCCCTGGCATATAAAGAGATGATGCGCTTCCACATGATGAAGTAGACGTAGTTCCCGTATAGGCCATCGTCATGGTGCCGTTCATCGTCGTCCCGTCCATGGTGCAATTGCTGTAGGACATGGTCGACGAGGTTCCGTTCATCGTAAACGTCATGGTCCCGGCGCTGGAGCAGGGAAGGGTGGACGTGTTGGATGAAAACGACCGGATCTCGGCGGGATCGAGGAGCGCGACGTTCCGCGCGAGTAGCGGGAAGGCCGGTCCCGAGATCAGGGAGACGGGCCCGGAGCCGTTCTGTTTCGCGAGCAGGATCTGGGACCGGATGAAGGCCGTCAGGTTGAAGGGTTTCGCGGGCGAGGTCGAGGTGACGGCCGTCCCGGAGGACGATCCCGAACTCATGGACTGATTCACTGTGGAGGCCACCGACTTGACCACAGTGGCGGTGGATCCCGTCACTCCTCCCCCGACTCCCGTGCTTCCGCCACCCCCGCAGGAAGCGGTCGCGAGAAGGGCCGCGAGGAGAACGGGACCCGTAGCCTTACTCAGGATCTGTTTCAACGGCGTTCCTGGCGCTCCCTTTGGCATGGCGCCCTGATTTCCCTGCAAGTTCATGGATCCTCCTCCGCGAGTGTTGTTGGAAGCCTTCATGCACGATGAATTTTTCTAGCATCTGGACATGAGCCGGTCTGCCGAAAAAAATAATATCATACATTTATCAGATTGCAAAAATTTCTGACACGCGACAGACAGATACCACTCTTCTCGGCACTTTTTGCGAGGTCTTTAGAGAAATGGCAAGAGACGGTTGAACGCTCCTCACCCGATCCGTTTTCGGAAGAAGTGGCCGGCCAGAAGGAGAGATCCGATTCCGATGGCGGCGAGGGCCCCGTATTCGGGGAGCAGGATCCGGACGCCGGCCCCCTTGAGGAAGACCTCCCGCAGGATCACGAGGAAATAACGAAGTGGATCGACGAGCGTCATCTCCTGGATGAATGGGGGCATGTTGGCGATCGGGGTCGCGAAACCCGAGAGGATGATGGAGGGAACGAGAAAGAGAAAGGCCCCCAGGAGACCCTGCTGCTGGGTGGCGACCAGCGAGGAGATCATGAGTCCGACCCCCAGTCCCGACAGGGTGAAGAGGAAGATCCCCAGATAGAGGGCAAAAAGGGATCCTCGAAGAGGGATGTGGAAGAGAAAGACGGCGACCAGGACGATGACGGTGGATTCGGCGAAACCGATAACGAACCCGGGAATGATCTTTCCCATGATGATGTCGAAAGGGCGCAGCGGAGTCACCAGGAGCTGGTCGAAGGTCCCGTCCTCCCGCTCCCGTGCCACCGACAGGGCCGTGACAAGAAGGGAGACCACCAGGGTCAGGAGACCCACGATCCCCGGCACGATGAACCACCGGCTCTTGAGGTTGGGATTGTACCAGGCCCGGATCGAGAGGGGCGCGATAGGCGGAGTCAGACCGTTCTGGGCCACAAAGGCGTCGTTGTAGCCCTGGACGATGGTCTGCACGTATCCCATGAGGATCATGGCCGTGTTGCTCTGGCGTCCGTCCACCAGAGCTTCCACCGTCCCCTGGCGCCCCCCCAGAAGATCACGGCTGAAGGTGTTCCTGATGTGAAGGACCAGAAGGACCTTCCGGTTGTCGATGAGGGATCGGACCTCCCCTTCGGAGTCGACTGTCTTCAGGAGACGGAAGTTGGGGGATCCGGAGAATCGCGCCAGGACTTGCCGGGAGTAGAGACCCGGGTCCTCGTTCCAGACGGCGTAGGAGATGTGGTTCAGATCGAAGGTCGCCGCGTAGCTGAAGACGATGAGCTGGACGAGCGGGGGGACGATCAGGACCATGCGGGACTTCTTGTCCCGGAGAAGCGCCAGGAACTCCTTCTGGGCGAGCCTCAGGATGCGGAGCGCGAGCGCCTTCACAGGATCCTCTTCCGGCTGATCCGGACCAGAAGCGCGAACAGGAAGAGGGAAAAGGCGAGGAGGGCGATCGCGTTGGGAACGATCACCCCCGGGATGTTTCCGGCGAGAAAGACCGACTGGAGGATGGTCACGAAGTAAGAGGCCGGAATGATGTGGGTCAGCACCCGGATGAAGAGGGGCATCGAGTGGATGTCGAAAATGAACCCCGAGAGGATGAAGGCCGGCAGAAAGGTGAAGACGATGGCGATCTGGCCCGCGACGAACTGGTTCTTCGAGACGGTCGAGATGACGAGACCCATCCCCAGGGCCGTCGTGAGGAAAAGGGCCGAGGTCAGGAAGAGGACCCCGAGCGTTCCCCTGAGGGGGACCTCGAAGAGAAAATGGCCCATGATCACGGAGACTGCCATGCCGATCATCCCGAGAATGAAATAGGGAACGAACTTTCCCAGCAGGATTTCCCCGATCGTCACAGGGGTCGAAAAAAGAGACTCGAGGGTTCCCCGCTCCCATTCCCGGGCGACGATCATCGAGGTCAGGAGGGCGCCGATCAGTGTCATGATCACGGCGATCAGGCCGGGCACGAGAAAGTCCCGGCTCCGGCTCTCGGGGTTGAACCAGATGCGGACGTCGAGGGCGACCGGCTGGAAGGAGAGCGCCCGTCCGCGCTGGTTCCGCAAGCCGATCCAGGTGTTCCAGGTGTTGCTCAGGTAGCCTTCCACGAGCCGGGCCGTATTGTCGTCGACTCCGTCCACCACGACGTGCGCGCCGTGGGTCCGGAAGGACTCGATCGAGCGTCCGAAGTTTTCCCGGAGCCAGAGGATCCCCTCCACATCCTGGCGCCGGAGGGCCTCCACGGCCGAGCGGATGTCGGGATAGCTCCGGGGAACGAACCAGGGGGACTGCCGGAGACCCGCCACGAATCCTTCCGATGCCGGCGTCCGGCTCTCGGCGACGACGGCGATCGGCACGTGGCGGGCGTCGAGAGAGACCCCGTAGCCAAAGATCAAAAGGAGCAGGACCGGGAGGACGATCGCGATCGCCAGACTCGAGGGATCCCGGACGATCTGGAGCGACTCCTTTCTGATCAGGGCCCGGATCCGGATCCATCGTTCGCGGGGGGAGGCCTGGGAGGTCATGCCGACTCCTCCGCTTGGGGGACGCCTTCGAGGAGGCGGATGAAGGCGTCCTCCAGCGTCGGGTCGGGGGTCTCCGGAGTCCGGGCCCTGGCCCGGATCTCGGCGGGGGATCCCAGGGCGAGCAGCCGTCCCTGGGCCATGATCGCCACCCGGTCGCAGTACTCCGCTTCGGCCATGAAGTGGGTGGTGACCAGAACCGAAACGCCCCAGAGGGAGATCTGGCTGATCGTCCGCCAGAACTCCCGGCGGGCCACCGGATCCACTCCGCTCGTCGGCTCGTCCAGAAGAAGGATGGAGGGCTCGTGGGCGAGGGAGGCGGCGAGGGCCAGCCTTTGGCGAAAGCCCAGAGGGAGGAGCCCCGCCGATTCGTCCCGGTAGGGGAGGAGTTCGAAGAAGGCCTCGATCTCCGCGATCCGTTCCCGCTGGCGCTTGCCGGACATCCCATAGGCGCTGGTGAAAAAGACCAGGTTCTGATGGACGGTCAGCTGGGAATAAAGCGAGAACTTCTGGGACATGTATCCCAGCCGCCCCCGAATTTCGGCCACCCGGGATCCCAGGACATCCTCTCCATCGATTTTCAGCTCCCCCGAGGTCGGAAGGAGAAGTCCCGACAGCATTCGGAAGGTTGTGGTCTTTCCCGCTCCGTTGGCGCCCAGAAGTCCGAAGATCTCTCCCCGGCCCACGGAGAATGTCAGGTGGTCGACGGCCCGAAAGGCGCCGAAATCGCGCGTCAGGTCCCGGATGACGATGGCCGCTTCGTGTCCCCCGTCGGCGAGTCCGGTTTTTCTGTTCTGCCATCCCAGATTTTCAGGAGAGGGGCCGTCCCTGCGGCCCTTCCCGGTCCCCCTGGCGAGGCGCTGCATGAAGGCGTCCTCGAAACGGGGGGGGACGGGATCGATCCGGGGGTCGGCGATTTCCGCCGGAAGGGAGGGAGGATCGGTTCCTTCGGTCACGACGCGGACGAAGGTCTCCTCCCCCACCGCATCGAGGATCCCCGGAGCGCGGGCCAGGACGGGCTCGAGCTTCCGGGGCGACCAGGAGGGATCGACCACATGGAAAACGCGGCCCCGGGCCTCCGAGACGAGATCCTCCGGCCGCCCTTCCCCCAGGACCTTGCCGGCATAGAGGATCACGACCCGGTCGAACCGGCTGGCCTCGTCCATATAGGCCGTGCTGACCAGAAGGGTCGTCCTTTTTTCCCGGACCTGCCGGGTCAGGATCTCCCAGAGCTCCCGGCGGGAGACCGGGTCGACCCCCACCGTCGGTTCGTCGAGGAGGAGGAGCGGCGGGGCGTGGACGAGGGAGCAGGCGACCCCCAGCTTCTGCTTCATCCCCCCGGAAAGTTTGCCGGCGAGCCGGGAGCGGAAGGGGCCCAGCGCGGTCATCGACAGGAGGGGGGCGTAGAGCTCGGCCCTTTTTTCCGCGGGAACGCCGTGGAGATCGGCGTGGAGGTCGAGGTTCTCTCCCACGGTCAGGTCTTCGTAGAGGCCGAACTTCTGCGGCATGTATCCAAGGTGGCGCTGGAGGGCGGGGGCTTCGGTGGCGGGGTCGAAGCCCAGGATGGTTGCCCGGCCGCTGTCGGCTCCCAGGATGCCGGCCAGAATGCGCAATAAAGTGGTCTTTCCTGCGCCGTCCGGACCGATGAGTCCCGTGATGGTCCCTTCGGCCACGTCGAAGGAGACGTCTTCGAGGGCCCGGATGACGCCGCGGGGGGAGCGGAAGGTCCGGACGATCTTCCGGACCGAGAGGGCCGGAGAGGGGGGAGGGCTATCCGCCGCCATGGATCGTCTCGGCCGAAGAGCCGTCCGGGCAGGCGACCGGACGGGCCGGTCCGTCGAGCAAGGGAATCGTCACCGTTACCGGCATCCCGAGCCTCAGCTTGACTGTCGGACAGGAGAGATAGACCCGGGCCCGGTAGACGAGGATGGTCCGCTGATGCAGCGTCTGGACCTCCTTGGGCGTAAATTCCGCGGAGGGCGAGATGTAGCCGACGTAGCCCACGAATGTCTCCCCGGGAAAGGAGTCCGAGGTGACGAAGGCGCTCATTCCCTGGTGGATCTTTCCGAGTTCCGGCTCCTCGATGTAGACCCGGGCCCAGAGGGGACGGGTGCGGGCAAGAGTGTAGACCGGGGACTGGGGAAAGGCCATGTCGCCCGGCTCGAGGATCCGGTTCTGGACGATCCCGTCGACGGGGGCATAGACCTTCGTGTCGTCGAGCTGGCGGGTGTCGTAGGCCAGCTGGGCCTTGTCCTTTTTAACAGAGGCGCGGGCCATGTCCAGGGCGGCCCGTGCGTCATCCTTCTGCTGGCGGGAATTGAAGGAGGCCTGGGTCAGGCGCCTGACCCGCGCCCAGGTCCGCTCCGCGTCGAGGCGCTGGGCCCGGTCCCGTTCGAGGGCCCGGCTGTCGGCGTCCACGAGGTCCTGATAGCGGATGGGATCCATGATGGCCATCAGGGTTCCCGCCTTCACCGGAGCCCCCTCCACATAGAGAAGCTTCAGAATGCGGCCGGTGTCGTGAAAGGCGAGCTGGACCTCCCGAAGGTCGATGTTCCCGTAGAGGACCAGGGCGTCGGTCCGGGTCCTGGTCCGGTGGGTGGCCCAAAACCAGAGGCCGCCCCCCACAAGGAGGAGAAGGAGAAAGGCGATGATCGGTCGTAGGGGCTTGGAAGCCATGGAATCTCCTCGAATCCGCCAAAGGCGGCACGATCAGGGGGTCGTTCCCCCGACGCTCCCCGGGGGAGCGATGGTTCCCCGGGCATACTGATAGGCCACGTAACCGTTCATCAGCAGGTATCGGGCCCGGATCACCGATTCACGGGCCTGCCGGAGAGCGGTCTGGGCGTCCATGACGTCGACGGACTGCACCTGCCCCTGCCGGTAGGCTTCTTCCACAAGAGTGTCGTTCTTCTGGGCGTTCTCCTCCTCCGTCAGGGCCTCCTCCAGCTGCTGGCGGGCATCCGAAATGGAGATGGCGGCCTTTCTGAGATCGGCCGCCACCTGGAGGCGGACCGATTCCCGGGTGTCGAGGGCGGCCATGAGGTCGGAGCGTGCCTTCGCCGTCTGATGGACCATGTAGCCCCCCTCGAAGATCGGGATCGTCAGGGCTCCCCCGAAGTTGAAGGTGGAGTAGGGGCTGTTGTTCGGAATGTAGGTGAATGGCAGCGCCCCGCGTGGAAGCGTGGCGGTGAAGGACTGGAAGAGGGCGTTCAGGGTCGGATAGTTCTGTGACCGGGAATTTTTGAGTCCGGCCCGCGCCGCTTCGACGTCGGCCCGGGCCTCCTTCCATTCGGGGCGATGGGAGAGGGCGACAGAAAGATCCCTGTCCGGGTCGGGGACGGAAATCTCGTTGGGATCCCGGGCCACCTCCTGGGCCACGAGGCGGACGTCGCCCCGAAGGCCCAGGATCTGGGCGAGGTTCACGGAATCGGTCCGGACCTGGTCCCGGGAGCGGATGAGGGCCAGCCGGGCTTCTTCGACGTTCACGCGTCCCCGTGTGACGTCGAGGACGATCCCCGAGCCCGTGGCATAGCGAAGCCGGGCGCGGGCCAACTGGAGGGAGGCGTCCTCGAGGCTCTTCTCGTCCGCCAGGACCTGGTGCTGGTCGGCCAGGAGGGTGAAGAAGCCGGATTCGGCGTCCCGGACCGTCTGGAACCAAAGGGTTTCTTTCCGGGCCTCCTCCGCCCGGTAGGACCAGCGGCTCTGGTCGACCTGGGAGCCGGTCTTCCCGAAATCCAGGAGATCTTCGGTCAGGGTGATGGTCAAAAGGTTCAGGTCCTGATAGGCGTAGCCGGGAAAGAGAAAGAAACCGAAAAGGCTGTTTCCGTAGAGGGTCTGGAAGCTCGCAGACAGCTGGGGGTAATTCGCGGCCCGGGCCTGTCCGACGACCGCGTGGGCGCTCCTGACCCGCGCCGTTTCGGCCTTGAGGGCGGGACGGGCCGCAAGGGCCCGGGAGACGGCCCCCTCGAGCGTCACGGGGGTGGCCGGAGGATCTTCGGCGGCCAAGGCCGCCAAAGGGACGGAAAGATCGGGCAGGAACAGTGTGCCGGTATTCAAGAGGAGGAACAGGGCGGAGACGTGAAGAAGGTTCGGAAGGAGACCCCGATGCCAGATGGAAAAGGACCTCCTTCTGATGGACTTTTTCACGTGTCTCTCCAAAAAACGGCGCGGCGGACGGGTCGGCCCATGAAGGATCCTTTTGTTTTTGAATCGTACCATGGTTCGGGCGGTCCTTCAAGGACGGTCGAAACGATCCGGATCTTTTCGGCCAGGCCCGGAAAACCACGCTTCAAGAGGAAGGACGACTCCCAGAGCGCCGTCTTCATGACCAACGCGTTCGACCTTTCGGGGCGGCGGCTCGTCCTGGCCAAGACGAAGGAGCCTCTCGACATCCGCTGTTCCCGGTGTTTTCCCAGGGGGCGAAGGTGTCTTCCGTCTGCGTGACGAAAGGTCCCGCCGGTCGCTGCTTCGTCTCCCTCCGCTTTTCGGACGAGGTTGTCCCGAAGCCGGCGATCGACACCAGGGTGGGGATCGACCTGGGACTGTCGTCCTTCGCCACCCTCTCGAGCGGGGAAAAGATCGATGCCCCGAGCTTCTTCCGACAGGAAGAGAAACGGCTGGCCTTCTGAGAACGAAGGCTGGCCCGGAAAAAAGAAAAGCTCGAACCGGCGGAGGGCCCGCCGGAAAGTTGCCCGGATTCACGCCAGGGCGGCGGACCGGAGGAAGACTTCCTCCACAAGCTTTCGACCCGGCTGGCGAACGAAAACCAAGTCCTCGCCGTCTGTAACCTGCCGAAGAACCCGTGCCGCTCGAAGAGCATCAGTGACGCCTCCTGGTCGGAGTTCCTGCGACAGATCGGGGACAAGGCCGCCCGGTCCGGGCGCCAGGTTCTTTCGTGCGGACGATTCTTTCCGTCTTCGAAGACCTGTTCCCGTTGAGGATCTCTCCTCCCGGAGTAGCCGCTTTCGGTCCAGGAATGGATCTGCACGGACTGCGGGGCGACGCTCGACCGGGACGTGAACGCGACCCGAAACATACTCACCGCCGGGCGGACGGGGGGCCTGCGGAGGGGGTGTCAGACTTTCCCCGTCGGCCTGAAGCCGGAACGGAAAGCGATCCCCTGTGAAACAGGAAACCCCGGTCGCGAGGCCGGGAATCCTCGGCGTGGACGTCAAAGAAAGGTTCTCGAATCGGCATAGAGGGTCGGTCGAGCCGCGCCCTATGCCGATCGAATTGGTGCTTGAAAAAGAGCCTTTTTTTATTTATGCTCACTATGGTAAGCATAAAATTAAAATTGGAGGCATTTCATTGGAATACAAGGATATTCTTCTTCCCTACAACCCTTGGTGGAACAGTTTGGAAAAGGCTTTTGACCGTCTGCCATTATTTCATCGCCCGATCTTCACAAAAATTTATCGAGAAATGAAGGAGATTCCACAAATAATATCTATAACTGGACCGAGAAGAGTGGGGAAAAGTACTGTTATAAGGCAAATCATTAAAAATCTCATAACCCTAGAAAAGGTCAACCCGCAAGATGTGATTTATTATTCAATGGATGATCCCGCTTTATTCCTTTCGGAAGTGCATCACGACAAGTTCTTCGAATCGATTATGGATCACGCGCGAAAAAATCCCCTTGAAAATCATTTGACTTACATTTTTTTGGACGAAATACAAAGGTTTGAGAGGTGGGAATTATTTCTTAAGAAATATTATGACCTTAATTATCCCGTGAGATTTGTGGTGTCCGGCTCTGCATCATCGCCTATTTTCAAAAAGAGCAGAGAGAGCCTGCTCGGTCGAATAAAGGATTTTCATCTTCTCCCCTTCTCTTTTAGAGAATTTGTCCTTTTTCAAAACCGAGACAATCCACTTTTAATAAAAAAAATAAATCATATTTATGAAAAAGGGAAAGCTGTAATGGGCATGCTGGCCGACAGGCCTGGATATGCTGAATTGGAAACCGTTCCGATCCCGGAAATACCATCTGAGATGAGGAAAAATATCGATGCACATTTCGAAAGATTCCTTTTAGAGGGTGGATTTCCAGAGGTGTGGAGTCTTCCGGATTGGGAAATCAAACAATCATACTTATTCGATAACCAAGTAGAAAAGGTAATATCCGAAGACCTTGTCCTTGCGGTGGAACTAAGAAAGCCTGAGCTTTTGAAGAAGTTTTTTATTTCACTCTTGGAAGATCCGGGGCGCGAGATAAATTTTCAACAATTGTCACAAGAATTAGGGATTAACCGAGCAACGATAGAAAAATATTTTCCTCTTCTTGAAATGACCGATCTAATCCATCACGTTGAAAAGTTCTCGAAGAGTGTTGTCAAAGTTCGAAGGGGAAACATAAAAGTGTATCTTGTCGACCTTGCCCTTAGAAACTCAATTTTGAGAATACGGTCTCCTGAGTTCATAACTGAGGATAAAATTGGCTTTTACATAGAGAATTTGGTTTTTAACGCCCTCGAAAAATGGGAAGGCACGGTAAGTGTAAATTACTACAGAGAAAAGGACAGGGAAATAGATTTTGTCGTACATATCGGAGCTCGAAAATACTTGCCGATCGAATCGAAGTACAAGGAATCCATAGACGATCGTGAATTGAAGAATATCGAAAATTTCTGTTCACACTATAAATGCCCTTCTGGCATTGTTGTCACAAAACAATGGGATGATTTTGGAAGTAGAAGTAATGGGAAAATATTTTATATACCGATTCAACTCTTTTTGCTTTTGTTCGATTAGTCTTTTAAGTCTTGATGGTCCCGACGACCTCCGCCCCACCCCGTCCCTTGATCTTTCCGGGGTGCTGAGCGAAACGGCGGGGCCTTCCCGTCTCCGGCCTGTCATCTTGTCTTGAGATTCCGTTCCGCGTCCTGCTCCACAATCGGAGGGGCCGGGATGGCCCGGCTTCGACGCTCTGGTTCAGGAGGGTGCCCATGCCCGACCATCCGCGGGTTTCCGAAATCGCCTCTCTTCCCTCCTTTCTTCCTGTCTCCTCCCGCCTGAAGCTTCCGGTCCGGCTGGCCCGGGAGCTTGTCGCCACAACGGCCTGGGTGTCCGAATCCACCCCCGCGGAAAAGGTCTACCGGATGTTCGGCCAGGATCCCCGGCTTCCGGGGCTGGCCATCCTCCGGAATCAGAGCCCCGTCGGCTTCGTCAGCCGAAGCACCCTGCTCGAGCGCTTCTCCTACCGCTTTTCCCACGACCTGTTCGGTTCGAAACCCGTCTCGGCCTTCATGGATCCCCGTCCCGCCATCCTCGAGGGGAGCTGCGACCTCGATGCTGTCGCCCGGAAGATCCAGGGGGACTGGCTTCCGGGGATGATGGACGACGGATTCCTGATCGTGGAGGGCGACCGGTATGTGGGGACCGGAACCTGGCAGATCCTGATGCGGGCCCTGTCCGAGCGCCGGGAGGAGATTTTTTCCTGTTTGGCCCATCATGACCCCCTGACCGGACTGCCGAACCGGATCCGGTTCATGGAGGCCCTGGGGGACTCCCTTGCGAAGGGCGAATCCGGCGCCCTTTTTTACCTGGACCTGAACCGCTTCAAGGAGGTGAACGACCGCCACGGCCATCAGGAGGGAGACCGTCTCCTGACCCAATTCGCCGACCGCCTTCAGGACTCCGCGCCCTCCGGCGGTCTTGTGGCCCGGCTCGGGGGCGACGAGTTCGCCGTCCTGGTCCCGGGGCTGACCCGGGAGGCCGAGGCCAGTCTCTGGATCGCCCAATTCAGGAAAAAGCTCGAGTTCCCCTGTCTCGTGGGGGGGCACCCTCTCCGGATTTCCGCCAGCGTCGGATACTGTCTCTTCCCCGTGGCCGGAAAGGGGCTGAACGAGGTTCTCCTGGAGGCCGACAGCCGGATGTACCGGAACAAGCGGGAGCGCGACGCAATCGCCTCCGGAGAAGATCCCGGACCGGCGGGGACCGGTGGAGGCGGGGGGCCGTCCCTGGATACGCTGACGGGGATTCTCGACCGGACCTCGCTGTACCGCTTCGTCTCGCGGCTTCTGGAAGAAGACGGAGGCGGAGAAAGGGGGGTGATTCTGCTCCTGGTCCTCGATCTCGACCGGTTCCAGAGGACCAACGACATCTTCGGCCATTCCCACGGAGACAGGCTCCTGGCCGCGGTGGCGGCCCGCCTGAAAGGGTCGGTCCGGGAGGGGGATCTTGTGGCCCGCCTCGGCGGAGACGAGTTTGCCGTCGTGTTTTCCGGCCTTTCCTCCCGAGAGGAGGGCGAACGTATCGCAGACCAGCTTCTGGCCTCCCTGGCCATGCCCTATCGGGTCGAGGGGGAAGAGTATTTCCTGACGGCGAGCATCGGCGGCACGATCATGCCCGAGGACGGGGGGAACTTCGAGACTCTCATCAGCAACGCCGACCTCGCCCTGACAGAGGCCAAGGATGCCGGACGCTTCCAGGTGAAGTTCTTCGAGCCCTCCGTCCGCAGGAGGCAGAACGACCGGTACGCCCTGGAGCAGCGTCTTTACCGGGCGCTTGAGAATCGGGAGTTCCGGGTCTTCTACCAGCCGGTGATCGACATGGCCACCGGACGGACCACGGGAGCGGAGGCCCTGATCCGCTGGTTCGGCGCCGATGGCGGGACGGCGGTCTCCCCCGAACAGTTCATCCCGATCGCGGAGGAGAACGGCCTGATCGTTCCCATCGGGGAATGGGTGTTCGAGACGGTTTTGGCCGACATGGGACGCTTCCGGCAGGCCGGTCTGGGCCCCCTTCCCGTCGCGGTCAACCTGTCGGCCCGCCAGATGGCGGAGCCGGACTTTCTCGAACGCCTCATGGTGCTGGTGGACAATGCGGGAGAGGACGTCCGGAACCTGACGGTCGAACTGACCGAAACGGCCATCATGCTGAACCCGGCCGAGGCCATCGGCCTCATGAAAACGCTGCGGGAGAGAGGGATCCGGATCGCCGTCGACGATTTTGGGACCGGATACTCCTCTCTGGCCCAGCTTCGCCGCTTTCACGTCGACCTTCTGAAGATCGATCGCTCCTTCGTCCGGAATCTCCACCAGGAGGAGGAGGCCTCCGAAATCGTCCGACTGATCGTGCTCCTTGCCCGGGCCCTGTCTCTGGAAACCTGTGCGGAAGGGGTCGAAACGGAGGAGGAGCTGTCCTTCCTGAGAGAACTCTCCGTCGACTGTTTTCAAGGATATCTGGCGAGTCCCCCGCTCCCTTTCGAGGCCTTTCTCGGCCGGATGAACCTGTCCGTTCCCGCCGCCTCACCCGGCGGCCTTCTTCTGGAAAACGGGGCCTGACAAGATCCCCTTGAGACTCTCGACGGCCAGTGTGGCCGTCCCCACCACCCCCAGGACTCCGAAGACGACGGGCAGGGGAAGGGGGGTCAGGAGGAGCGGTGTTACGGAAAGAATGCCTGCCGCCAGGATGTCCGTTCCCAGAATCAGAAGAAGGGCCCGGGAGGGCGGAGCGTTTTTTATGGGGCCGGGATGGCGGACGACGAGGACGTTTCCGATTCCGGTCAGGACGAGGGTCAGGAAGGAGAGCGTCTGGCATTGCTCCGAAGAGAGGTGGAGGAACGTCTGCCCGGACCGGAAGACGGAAAAGGTCAGGAGGAGCCAGAGGGCCGCTAAAAGAAAGCCCCGGACCATCGTCCGGGGAACGTCGATCGGATCGGGGGAGATCGAAGGGGTAACCCGGTCGCTGGCCAGGGCCATGGTGACGAAGTCGTTCGTGAAGATGAGGAGAAGAATCTGGAGGGATCCGATCACGGCCGTATGGAGAAACAGCAGGCCACCCGCCAGAAAGAAGGCGATTTCGAAGGTCTTCACGATCTTGTTCAGGATGTAGCTCTGGAGTCTCCGGGTGACCCTCCGCCCTTCCAGGACGACCTCGACCAGTCCGGAGAGCCCGGGGGAGAGCAGGATGAGCCCCGCCGAGACCCGGGCGATATCGGTGGAGCGGGCGACGGCGATTCCGACCTCCGCCTGCCTGAGGGCCGGCGCGTCATTGACCCCGTCACCGGTCATGCCGACGATGCGGCCTTTCTCCTGAAGCTTCCGGACCAGTAGGAACTTGTCTTCGGGCAGAATTCCCGCGAAGAGATCGCAATCTTCCCGGAAGGCCTCCATCCGGCCCTGACAGGGTCGGCCGGACAGCCCCAGGGCCCGCGCTACGGACATGGCGGCTTCGGGGGTGTCCCCGGTCGCCAGACGGATCCGGACACCGAGGGTCCGGAGGCGGTCCAGCGTGGCGCGGCTGTCCTTTCGGATGGGGTCCGAAAAGGACAGGGCTCCCAGAAGGGTCAGGGGACCCTCGAGAGGCCCGGAGAGAACGGCCACCGGTCTCTGGCCTCCAGGGGCGAGTGCGGGAAGGGGCGAGCTCAGAAGACCCAGGTTCGCGAGCAGGGGAGGTGATCCCTTGACCACCCGGATCCGAAGGGACTTCTTTTCAAGAATGGCTTCCGTCCGCTTGGTGGAGGGGTCGAAGGGGGTGAAGGAGATCCGGCGGGAGTCGGGATCCGGAGCGAGGCCCCGTCTGGATCCTTCAAGCAGAATCGCCCGGTCGAGCGGATCGAGTGTCGCATCGTCGGATGCCGCCATGGCGGCGGCCAGCAGCTCCTCCTCCGAATGGCCGGGGACGGGGTTGGCTTCAAGGAGTGTCAGGGTGTTTTCAGTCAGGGTTCCCGTCTTGTCGCAGACCAGTTCGTCCAGGGCCGCCGCATCAGAAATCGCCGACAGCCGGGTCACGAGGACCCGGGACTTCGCCAGGAACGCCGCGGAAAGGGCGTTGGCCAGTGTGAACATGGGGGGAAGGGCGACGGGGATGGCCGAAAGAAGAAGAATCAGGATAAAGGCGGTGATGGCGGAAAGCGAGAGGCCGATTCTGAGGGAGAGGGGGACGAGGACGAGGGCCAGGAGAAGGTCCACCAGGAGAAGGGCCCGGACGATCTGGAGGACCGTCGTTTCGGCATGGCTTCTCGTTTCGGCGTCGTGCACGAGCTGGACCGTCCGGCCGTAGGCGCAGTCCTTTCCCGTTCGCGTGACGACACCCGATCCTTCCCCCCGCCGCACGACCGTGCCGGCAAAAAGCGTGTCTCCCTGCCGTTTGGTGACCGGCAAGGATTCCCCGGTCAGGGACGCCTGGTCGAGAAGAAGGGTTCCGGTGCGGAGCTTCATGTCAGCCGGGACGAAATCCCCCATGCGCACATGGACCAGGTCCCCCGGGACGATCCATCGGGCGGGCACTGTCGTCCAGACCCCCTCCCGGCGCACGCGAGCCAATACCTCCATCTGGTCCCGGAGCTGTCGGAGGGCGGCTTTTCCTTTTTCTTCCTTCCGGAAGGCGAGTCCCCCGTTCAGGACGAGGAGGAACAACACGATCAGCCCTTCGAGCGTCTTTCCGGTGGCGATCTCGAGGGCAAAGGCCGACTCGAGCATCCAGGGAATGGGACCCCAGAATTTCTTGGCCAGAAGCCACAGGGCGGAGGGTTCCGGAAACGGGACCGCGTTTGGACCGGTCCGGGCCAGTCTTTCCCGGGCAACGATCTCGGAGAGGCCGCCCTCGGGAGAATCATCCGCGTCGGGTGCCGGGGAGAGGTTCTCCATGCTCCCCTCTAGAGGGAGACGACGATCAGGATCATGGCGGGGGATTGGTTCGGGTTCTTCCAATTGTGCGGCTGGTGGGGGTCGAAATAGACGGCGTCCATGGGGCCGAGCTCGTGTATTTTTCCGGCCTGCTCGAAAATGACCGCTCCCGAGACGACGATGCCGAATTCTTCTCCCTTGACGCCGGCGTAGGGCTGTTCTCCGACCTCTCCTCCCGGATCGAGGGTCATGAGGAAGGGCTGCATCTTTTTTCCGGAGAGCCCGCGGGCCAGAGGCTCGACGGTGGCATGGGAGGTGGTGCTGTAGACCCGGCGCCTGTTTCTGGCGGGCATGAGAAGGGGATCCCCCCCGTTTTCAGGCTCGTCGAACAGGGAGGTCACCGGCAGGGAGAGGGCGGCGCATATCTTCTCGAGAGTCGCGATCGAAGGAGACACGAGACCGCCCTCGATCTGGGAAAGGGCGCTGGCGGAGATTCCTGCATTTCTGGCCAGCATTCGGAGAGAGAGTTCCCGTTCCTGTCTCAGTTGGCGGATGCGTTCGCTGACCTGCTTCATGAGGGTAGTGTAAGGAAAAGGAGGGGGCAGTTCAAGAAAAAAAGGGTGTCCGGATTCCGGGATCGATTGGGGGCAACCCTTCGCCAAACCCGTTCTCACCCTCGACACTGGAGGATGTGAACGCTGTTTTTGGGTCATGGTATGGAAAAAAACATGACCTTCCCGGTCCTGAATCCTGTCAATGGATGCGCTCTCCCCCCGACATTTTCCGTCCCGACAATGGGGAGCCCTTCAAAGGGCCTCAATAAGGGCAACCTCCTCAGGCAAAGTGCATGCCATCGGAAATGGAGGAATCAACGCCAGGTCGCCTGCCATTTCCGATACTGGGATGGCCGCAAATGATAGCGTGCGATGTTGCCCTCGTGGAGATTCATCAGTGACGTTTCGCTCACCTCGATAAATCGCATCCGATCCTCCTGCGGGATGTCTTCATCGGCACGGTGCTTGATGTAGGCTGCGGCGGTCTTTTTATCCATTCCTCCACTGACGACCTCGGAAACCAACCCGGCCACGAGGATTCGATAGTGCAAGCGGAACGGGTCCGGTTCTCCCAATGACTGGCGTACTGCCATGTAGCGTGCACATGATCGCTCATAGGCCCACACGAAAACGTCGTGCAGCAATGCGACGCGATTCAATTCGTAAACCCCTAGGGTTCCGTCGATGTAAGCTTTCTCAGGCACGTCGACGAATGACAATGGGCTCAGATTCTCCCGGACAAGTGGGAGATTCGCGGCGAGGCGGGAAACGCGCTTGTTGACATCCTCGAACGGTTGCAGGTAAGGAAGGTGCACCATGGCGAAGAAAGCCTGCTCGAACGGATCGACAATCGCCGCTGCGGCTTCGAGAATGCGACCAAAGCACTCTTCGATCAATCGGGGTACTTCCAACGGGTGATAGACCGTGCCGGCGATCATGACCGGTATTGTGCGCAAACGTCCTCCTCGGCCGGGTTGGCGAGCAGGTTTTCCGATAGCAATCCATGGAGATTCAAAATGGTGTAACGGTTGAACCCAATCTCGGTGGTCTGATCGACCAGCAGGTCGATCGCGGCCTTGTGGTTCAGGATCATTTGTGTTTCACGGGCATCCTTTCCCTCGGCTGCTTCGCCCCGTTCCAAGAGTCGTTCCGTATCGAGCAGGGAGTAGGTATTGCCCTCCAGTCGGCTGGAGTTCCATGACAGGTCAATCAGCAAGCGATTGTAAATCTGGCGTGCATAAGTCCCGGCCGGCCGATGGCCATCTGGCGAGCGACCCATCTCGAGCAGCCGCTGACGGATCTCCCGAGAAAGATAAAAAGTTTGGTTAGGCTTGTACGTATCAATAAATGCCCGATTGTACCCGACCGGGCGGCGGTTTTGCATCGGCGCACGGACTGCCTGTCGGACACCCTCTCCTTCCAGGGAAACCGGAATGTAGATCGTCAAATCGGCTGATTGTTCAGCACTTCTCCCACTGACTGCGGAAATTTCGACAGAAGGTACCCGATAGCGGCTGGCCCGCCCACGTCCTGCAGCGGTCAACCGTTGCTGTCCGACAAGCTGTGCCAAACGACGCTGTAAAGTGCGGCGCGGGAGCTTCAACTCAAGCGCGTGGTGAATCTCCTCAAGGGAAGCCCCTTCGGGGAATCGGGCAACTGTATGGACGACAGCGTCGAGTTCGATTTGTGCGACCAGTTTGGGCATGATTTTGTCTCCATATGTGGCGCGATTTTTTATTGCGCCACATAATTGCCATTATATGGCGCGATTAGATTATAGCGCCACTTTAAATGGCGCGCATCACATTGAATCGTTATCGGGATCGGAATGAGAGCACCGGAAGCATATTCTTGCTCCAGTGCAACCCGTTTCATCCCGATTGGGACCAATACTTCGCCGAACGTAAGCACACCGCGAAGATCCGAAGAGAGCTCGATACTCGCTTCGGCGGAACCATCGGAAAACAGAGCGTTCGTGTCGGATCGCCAGCTCCGGAGGAATCCAGGGCTTCGTGACGGGGAAACCTGACAAACGTCCGCGTGTTGGGACTTTCACCTAAGGAAAAGAGGGGGCCGGTTCAAGGAAAAGAAAATTCGTGGAGGTCGATCGCCGGTTCCTTCCGCAACCCGTCCTCGCCGGCTTTCAGGGGGCGGCTGCTTCGCTAGGGAAAGGCGGGAAAGGGATTTTCGGGGTCCAAAGGATGGGGAAACGTCGTATTCGAGTGATCCCCCGGCAGGACCGGGGGATCGATACAAAGAAGATCAATGGCCTTTCGCGATGGTGCAGACTTTGGTATAAATCCCGAGAATGCCAGTAATGTGGTGCTTTACCGAAACGAGGTCCTTGATGCTCCCGTTTTTCATGGCCGTCTGGGTCGAAGAGTCCCCGTCGGTCTGGAAGCCTATGATCGAGGTACTGCAGGCCTCGCCTCTCTTGAGGGAAGAGGAGTTCGGATTGCTCTTGAGGGGAGATCCGACGGTGAGATCGGTGTAGATCATACCGGCCGATCCCTCCTCCGTCCCGTAGGGAGCCACAGCCATGGTGCAACCGGCGAATGCCGTCGTGCCCGCGAGAATGGCGACAGCCGCAAGCATTCTTGTTTTTTTCATAGATTTCTCCTTTTCCTTAAGAATTTCCAAGATTCTTGATTCGTTGCGCTAAAACCCATTATTACGGTAACAGTATCCAAGGAATTGTCAATGTCCGCCAGGGCGGCTCTGTAGAGTACGGGCCGAAAAAGAGATTCGAACGGAATCGGCAATGGGGTATGATGAAAAAAACGCCACCATTGCGGAAGGAGATTTCGATGATAACGACCCGGCTCAAGGAATGGACCTGCGAAGAATTCATGACGGCCGGGTCTCCTTCGCGGGGTCCCGGGTGACTGCTGGCACCCTTTCGGGAATTTTGCCGAAACATGGTCGGGGGGCCGAACCCTCTCCGCATTCCCCGACATGCGGCGCTCTTCGGACAGGGCTTGGTCTGCTTTGTCCCGTTTTCCCCAGGCCGTCTCGCGCCGTCTCCAGCACCCTGTGGAGTTCCGAAAGAATCCGCTCGATACTGATGCAGCGTCGCGTCCGCATTCTTCCGCCGCCCTTCGCGCGAGCGCATCACTGCGAACAGGGGGCAAGAACTCCCGGGGAGGCCGGTTCGCTTAAAAGATGAAGACTCTGAAGGAGCTGTCACAGCGGCCGCAATGAGCGTCTGCTTCTCGCGCTCTCGCGGAAAGGGTCTCCTCAATGGGTCCTTGAAGGGGTGAATGCCGGAGCAGTGGCAGAATTGGGGGCACTTCGACCGTCGCCGCCTGTTTCCGCCCCACACCATGTCGTCACAGCAAAACCAGGAGGGTCCCATGGTCAAGCACATCGCGTTCACCGTCTATCCCGTCACCGACATGACTCGCGCCCACGCTTTTTACGAAGGGGATCTCGGATTGAAATCCTCGATGGACTTCGAGGGAAAATGGGTGGAGTATGATCTGGCCGGCGGCTGTTTCGCCCTCACCACAATGATGGAGGGGGTGCTTCCCTCCGCCCATGCCGGAGGGAAGATCGCCTTCGAGGTCGTCGATGTGGACGCCATGGTCGACACATTCAGGAAAAAGGGCGTTCAGATTTTGATCGGGCCGATGTCCACTCCGGTGTGCCGGTTGGCCGTGGTTTCCGATTCCGAAGGAAACGGGGTGATCCTCCATGCACTCAAGGGATGAGCTGACCCCAAAAGGGGCTCAATATGCTGGAGGCTAGCCCAGTGCGACAAAAACTCTCTCGACTCTCGAAATCCGACCTTGTTTCCATTTCGGAGTTCGCCTACCGGAGCATCTCCATCCGAAGCAGGGAAGAGATGGCAGATCTCCTCCGGGATGTGGCCGATCTTGTTCCGACAACGGGAATCGTGGCCGGCATTCCCTCCACCGATCCGCGCCGGGATCCGGTTCTCGATCCCGGCCGGATCGTCGACGGGGGCTTCTCCCGATCCTGGATTTCCCTGTACCTGGAACGGGGCTTCCATCGTGTCGACCCCGTGTTCCGGAAGCATTTCGGGGATTACGGGACACAAGTCTGGACCCGGACCTATCGGACGGTTTCCCGGAAGGACCAGAAGGAGTTCATCGACCGCTCCAGGGATTTCGGGCTGGACGAGGGAGTGACGATGGGACACCGTTCTCCGGGCCAAGGGGCCGGAAGCTGCTTCTCGTTTTCAGGAAGCGCCATTCCCCGGAATGAGCGCCATATGTGTCTGCTCGAGTGTCTCCTCCCCCACCTTCATGCGACGATCTCGAGATTCTTCTCGACAACCCCTTCGTTCGCCGGGGTTTCGCTATCGGCCCGGGAGAAGGAAGTGCTGACCTGGAAAAAAGAGGGACGGACCGCGTGGGAGATCTCCCACGCCCTGACGATCAGCGAACGGACCGTCGCGTTCCATCTTCGAAACGCCATGCGCAAGCTGGGGGCGAGAAACAGCGCCCAGGCGATGGCGACTGCCCTGTCCCTCGGGCTGATCGACTGAGCGCGTGACGCCGGAACGGGGGAAAGGTCTCGCCCGATGCCCCCTGTCAATTCCGACAGCTTGTTTTTGAGGTCGTCGTCCCGCTAGGATTTTTGGAGTCCGACCGGGAAAGGACGAGATCCTCGACACTCAATCTGTTTCAGGTCGGCTGATACGAGAGATGCTTGGTCTTGGCGGAACCCGGTTGCGGCGGCATTTTTCATCAGGAATCTCCTTGCCGTCTTCCTGTCAGATACTTCAGGGACAAGTCTTCCCACCTGTTATCCAACCGGAGACCAACTCCCGAAAATGGCCGGCATCGAGTATTGAAGGAGGAATCGGGAATGACTATCCCTCGACGTACGGTTGATCTGACGAAGTTTCCTGATCTGATTGTTATTTACCTTGGGATGCGCGTCAACAGGATCGCCGGACTCAAAACAGTGATCGGTATCGGGCCAAAGATATCGCGATCTGTTGCGGCGCGCCCGGAAGGACTTTTATTGCACGAATCCCTTCTGTTCTCCCTCTTTCCGCTTCACGTCGGCATGCGGCAGTATTGGCGGGACTTTGAGTCACTCGAGTCCTGGGCTCGTTCGGACCCTCATCGTGCATGGTGGAATCAATTTCTCCGAAACACGGGAGGGACCGGCATCTGGCATGAAACTTACTTCATGCGAGGGGGGATGGAAGCCCTCTATGGGGACATGGTGGAAGAAACGGGATTTCTTCGTTTTGCACCAGTTGTGGCGGCAAAAGGGCCGATGTTTTCAGCGCGGGGCCGGCTGGGTTATTTGGGAGGGCCGGCGAAACCGGCACCCATATCTGAAGAAGGCACTGACCCGTGAAGGCTCTAGGGAAATGACCCGTGAAGGCTTTGGGGAAATGACCGCTTGAAGGACAGTGGAAAACGATGGCCTTTCACCAAATCATGACGAAAATCGAGATCAATGACCTCCGGAGCAGGTCTGGTCGGTCCTTTTGGATTTTCCGAACTATTCCCTCTGGAATCCGTTCTTGACGTCCTCCCCTCCATGAACGAAGGGGATTCTTTCCTGCCAACTCCCCGGACTGAAAACGGGGATGGATCGGCGGGCCTGAAAGGTCAGGCCGCCGACTCGGAGGTTTTCGCCTCCGAACAGGCGCTACGGGCGTGCCCAGCCCTGAGGATATTCCTTGCGGCATTGGCGTCGGCGTTTTCCGCATGACCGCAGGCCACGCAGACGAACGCCTCCTGCGTCTTCCGATTTTCCGGAGACACGTGGCCGCAGGCGGAGCAGGTCCGGCTCGTGTTCCGGGGATCGACCCGG
>DAHWGX010000031.1 GCA_027335985.1 Nitrospirota bacterium
GTTGAGACCGGATCCGGGGGCCGGACCAAATGGAACCGGATCCGGTTAGGAATCCCCAAGGAGCATGCCCTCGACGCGGCGTGCGTCGGGCAAGTGGATCGCGTCACCGGCTGGAAAAGCCCGCTTCTGGCAATCAAGTCCACCGGCCGGGGATCCTGCCAGCGGACCCGGCTCGACGCTTTCGGATTCCCCAGGGGATATCTGACCCGGAAGAAGACTCACTTCGGATTTCAAACCGGAGATCTGGTCAAGGCGGTGGTCACAGCTGGCAAGAAAACCGGAACGCATGTCGGGCGCGCGGCCGTCCGGACCTCCGGAAGCTTCAACATCCAGGGCCTCTCCGGAACGAGTCAGGGCGTATCGCACAAAATCTGTCGGCTTATTCAGAGGGGCGACGGGTATGGATATCTCCTTCACGAGATAGCAGAGAAAGGAGAGGCGGGAGCAGCGCTATCCCTCCCCGGCTTGAACGCCGGGGTTTTCCGCGCGATCGGATGAATATGCTTGTAACTTTTTTCACGACTCATTATCATGGAAATATATGGAGGATGCACGTTTCATTAATTGAGGGGATCTCTCGTGACAAGCATGGCGTCCCACTCCGAGAGGGCCCGGCGCATGGCGGACCGCCTCAACCTTTCCGAGGCCGCGATTCGAAAGCGCAAGCTTTTTCTCGGGATTTCCAGCGAAGAGGAAGCCGCCCTTTCGCTGCTTCGCCCTTTCCTCCAGCAGAGAACTCCGGCCTTTGTGACACGTCTTCACGGACGGATCGGAGACTTTCCGGAAACCGCAAAAATCCTGGAAAATGCCCCCTCCCAGAGTTGGCTCAGATCCCGGCATTCGGAGTATTTCGTAGAACTGGTCTCGGGCCCCTACGACATGGCCTATGTCACGAACCGGCTGGCCGTAGGCATCGCCCACCAGGAGATCGGCCTGGAACCCGAGTGGGTCCAGTCCTCGTTCGGGCTCTTCCTCGAATGGGCGGGACAGATTCTCCGGGAGGATCCCGCATCGCCCCTCTCGTCTCATCCCGGACTGGGTGAGGCCCTCGCGAAAATCACCCTGTTCGATTCGGGGCTGGTCATGGATTCCTATTTCATGGCCGAGCGCGAACGGATGGAGGTCCTCTCCAGGGTCTTCGAGACCAATGCCGAGGTCGTCTGGATCCTCGACGGCCAGGGAATCCTGCGTCATGCCAACAGAACATCGGAAAAAGTGGTCGGTTGGCTTCCGGCGGATCTCGTGGGAAAGCCGGTCGAGGATTTTCTCGTCTCCGGGACAGATTCCCCCAACCCGTCGAGGGGAGATCTCGTTGCCACCGCTCTTCGGGAAGGGCACTGGGAAGGAGAGCTTCTGGTGGGACACCGGAACGGGTCCCGTTTTTCGGTCTGGGCGACAGTGAACCTGCTTGAGGACTCTCCCGATCGGGGCCTCATCCTCGAATTCCGGGACCGGACGGCGGAAAAACGGACCGAGCTCGAACTTCTCCAGAAGACGAACGAGCTTCTGCGATCGAACCGGGACCTCGAGCAGTTCGCCTACGTGGCCTCCCATGACCTGCAGGAACCCCTCCGGATGGTGACCAGCTACACCCAGCTCCTGGCCCGGCGCTATCAGGGAAAGCTCTCCGGAGATGCAGACGACTTCATCCGGTTCGCTGTGGACGGGGCGGTCCGGATGCAGGCGCTCATCAATGCCCTTCTTTCCTATTCCCGGGTCGACACTCGCGGAAAACCTCTCATTGCAACGGAGACCTCCACGGCCTTGGACCAGGCATTGGACAATCTTCGTCTCGCAGTCCGGGAAAGCGGCGCCGTGATCGAGCGGGGAACTCTTCCCCGGGTCTACGGGGATCCTGTCCAGATCATGCAGCTCTTCCAGAATCTGGTGGGGAACGCGATCAAGTTCCGCTCTTCGGGAGGTGTTCCGCGCATCGCGATCTCCGCAGAACGGGAGGGCGACTTCTGGAGGATCACGGTCGCCGACAACGGGATCGGCATCGATCCCCGATATTTCGAAAGGATCTTCACGATTTTCCAGAGACTCCATACGAAGGAAGAATATCCGGGAACGGGGATCGGCCTGGCCCTCTGCAAACGCATCGTCGAGCGCCATGGCGGGTCGATCGGAGTCCGGTCCGTCCCGGGAGAGGGATCCCTGTTCCATTTCACCCTTAAGGCCTTTTCCGGGGAGGCTGCCTCGATCGCCTCCGAGGGATCGGTCGACGATCATCCTCCAGCACAGAAAGGAATCGTATCGTGACCCGAATCGAAGAGGTGGGGAGGCCGGTGGAGTTTCTTCTGGTCGAGGACAATCCCGGGGATGTCCGCCTGACCCAGGAGGCCCTCCGCGACAGCAAGGTGAGAAACAACCTGAATGTTCTCGGGGACGGGATCTCCGCCCTGGCCTTCCTGCGCAGGGAGCCTCCTTACGAGAGCGCGCCAAGGCCCGACATCATCCTGCTCGATCTCAACCTTCCAAAAATGGACGGACGGGAGGTTCTCTCGACGATCAAGGCCGATCCGCGTCTCAAGCGGATCCCTGTGGTCGTCATCACCTCCTCGGAGGCTGAGCAGGACATTCTCCGGACATACGACCTCCATGTGAACTGCTATGTGACAAAGCCGGTGGACCTCGACCAGTTCATCAAGGTGGTCCAGTCCATCGAAACATTCTGGCTGACGATCGTCCAGCTTCCTCCACCCAGCGAAGCGGAGTCCTGATACCGTGATCGAACGCACCCTCAAGGTTCTTTTCATCGAGGACAATCCGGGCGACATTCTCCTGGTGGAGGAGATGCTGCATTCGACGGGAGAGCGCCGGATCGAGCTTCGTTCGACGAACCGCATCTCCACGGCGCGCGAGATGATGAAAAGCCGGGAGATCGACGCCCTCCTTCTCGACCTTGGCCTCCCGGACGTCAACGGACTCGAAACCCTGGAACGGATCCACAGAATCTTTCCGGATCTCCCCATCGTCGTCCTCTCCTCTCTCGAGGACGAGGAGATGGCCGTCTCCGCCCTTCAGATCGGGGCTCAGGACTTCCTGGTCAAGGGAACCATCAACGGACATCTTCTGACCCGGGCCCTGTTCTACGCCATCAAGAGGAAGGAGCTCGATTCCAGGCTTTTGTACCTGGCCATGCACGATTCCCTGACCGGGCTCTTCAACCGGAAGTTTTTTCACGATCAGCTGAACCGTTCCATCGCTCTTTCGACGAAGAACGACAGACGGTTTGCCGTCCTCCTCCTCGATCTCGCCAGTTTCCGGGGGGTGAACGACACCTTCGGCCACGCCGTCGGTGACCAGCTCCTGATAGACGTGGCACACCAGCTGCAGCAGGTGGTCCGGAAGTCCGATACGGTCGCCCGCATGGGCGGGGACGAGTTTGCAGTGATCCTCGAAGACCTTCCGGACGACGATCATGTAAAGGAGGTCGTTGGCAAGATACGCGCCGCCCTTTGCCGGATCCATTCCATCGATACCAACGAGATCGACCTCGACCTTGCGATCGGGATCAGCCGGTTCCCCTCGGACGGGATCGTTTCGGGAGAGCTCGTCCGGAAGGCCGGACGAGCCCTTAACCTCTCCCGGGAGTCGGGGGAGCCCTCCCTCCACTTTTACAGCCCCTCCATGGAGGAGAGTTTCAAGATCAAGAAAGAGCTCCGGTCCGAATTTTCCCGGGCGCTCAGAAATGGCGAGCTGACCCTCCATTACCAGCCCATCGTCAACATCCGGACCCACGCCCTGACGGGGGTCGAGGCTCTGGTTCGCTGGAACCATCCCGACCGGGGGTTGCTTTCTCCCGCCGCCTTCCTGCCGCAGATCATGGGAACGGAGTTGATCGTCTCGATGGGAGAATGGGTTCTGATAGAGTCCCTCTCCCGCCTCTCTGAATGGCTCGGGCAGGGGATCACCCTGTCGATGTGCGTCAACGTCGACCTCCTTCAGCTTCGCAAGGCTGATTTCGTCTCCCGGCTCTCGAAGATCCTGGGGGATCATCCTTCGGTCCCGCACAGACTCCTGGAGCTCGAAATCATCGAGACCTCGACCGCGGAGAACGTCCCGAACCTTCCGGAAATCCTGTCCGACATTCATGCCATGGGAGTCCGCCTCGCCATCGATGATTTCGGGACGGGGTACTCCTCCCTGGCCTATCTGAAACATCTTCCGGTCGACACACTGAAGATCGACCAGGGATTCGTTATCGGCATGAGAAACAACAGGGAAAATCTGGCGATCATCGAAAGCATCGTGAGCCTGGCCCGCATCTTCGGCCGAAGCGTGGTGGCCGAAGGAATGGAGGAGATGGATTATGCTCCTCTCCTCATCAAGCTCGGATGCGACCATGCCCAGGGATATGCCATCGGGCGTCCCATGCCGCCGGAGCGCTTTCTCGAATGGCGAAGGGAGTGGATGGCGAGCGACGGCTCCGAAAAGCTTCTTCCCCCCCCTCCCCAGAACGAGCTTTCGATCCTGTCGACCCAGGTCGAGCATTTTGCCTGGATCCAGCACATTCTTTCCCTGGCACAGAAAGCCTTTTCGAGCCCCCTGACCCCGGCAGAGGAAGCGGTCTTTTCCGATCCCCCGGCTCAGGAGTGGTATACGAGGGAAGGGCGCGCCGACTATGGGGACATTCCCGCATTCAGGGAGCTCGACCATCTCCACCGGGAGACGCAGGAGCTTTCCAGGGAGATGCTCAAGTCCATCCACGCCAGAAATCTGGAGGGAATGCGTTACGATTCCCAACGCTTGCTTCTTTCGAAGGACTCCCTCCTTGCCCTCTACGGAACCCTCCAGAAGGACGCCCTGTTCCGCTCCATTCTTGACAGGCAGGATCTTTCCCGATGATGAGGCCGATCCGGACCGGATGTTTTCAGGCTGTCCCGATAGGCCTTCCTCCCTTCTCCGCACCGGGAGCCATTCCAGGGGGAGTTTCTTGACGCTCCCTCTTCCGGGGGGGAAGAGCTTGTCCTCATGAAAAATCCTCTGTCCGTCTTTTTTCTCACATCGGAGGTCATGCCCGTCGTCAAGACAGGCGGCTTGGCCGACGTTTCCTCAGCCCTCCCCCAAGCCCTGTCCGGAGAAGGGGGAGAGGGGATCGACATCCGGATCGGAACGGTCGGGTTCCGGGGTGTCGAGCACCGGAAAGGATTCTCCCTCCTCAGAAGCTTCGTGGCCCGGACCCCTTCCGGCCCTTTGACGATCAGGATTTTTGAAGGGCGCCTCGCCAAGGGCGATGTTCCGGTCTACGCGCTGGATCCGGAAGGGATCTTCGACCGGCCCGGCCTCTACGGGGAGGGAGGGGTGGAGTACCACGACAATCTCGAGCGCTTCTCCCTCTGGAACCATGCCCTTCTCCACCTCCCGGCCGTTACCGGATTTACGCCGGAGATCCTGCATGCCAACGACTGGCAGTCGGCACTCTCCGTTCCGCTCCTGCCGCATGTGATCCGTCCCCGATGGCAGACCAAGCCAATCCGGACGATCCTCTCTATCCACAACATGGCCTTCCAGGGGGTCTATCCCCTCGACCAGTGGCACTGGACCGGTCTTCCCCCCTCCTACAACAACTTCGACGGTCTCGAGTTTCATGGCCACCTCTCGCTCCTCAAGGGGGGCATCCAGTTCGCCGACCGGATCACCACGGTCAGTCCGGGCTATCGTGAGGAGGTCCTGTCGGAGCCTGTGGGATGCGGACTTTCGGGAGCCCTGCGCCACCGCCAGGACCGATTTGTCGGTCTCCTGAACGGCATCGACGAACAGGAGTGGAATCCATCGGCCGATCCTTTTCTGCCCGTTCATTACTCACTGGACGATCTGGAGGGAAAGGAGTTTCTGAAACAAAACATGAGGAAGGAATGGGGGTTCCGGTCCCCTTCGTCCACACCTCTTTTTGGTGTCGTCTCGAGGATGGCGCACCAGAAGGGGTTGGGACTTCTGGCCGAGACTCTCGGCCATCTGGGCGAGGCGGGAAATCTTCCGGGAGACTGGATCGTTCTGGGTTCGGGGGACCCCGAAATCGAAGCCCGGTGGAGAAGGCTCGGGGAGGCCTATCCGGACAGGATTCATCTTCGGATCGGCTTCGATGAAGTCCTGGCCCATTGCATCGTGGGCGCCTCCGATTTTCTGGTCGTTCCCTCGGTCTACGAACCCTGCGGCCTCACCCAGATGTACGCGATGCGGTATGGGACCCTCCCGGTAGTCAATCCGACCGGCGGGCTGAGGGACACGGTCGAGAACGGGAAGACAGGATTGTGGATGGAGGAGATGTCCGGAAAAGGACTTGAAGAAGCCCTCATGACGGCCCGTACCCTTCGTCTCGAAGGGGCGGACATGGATTCCATGAGAAGACGGGCGATGGCGGTCGATTCGAGCTGGAAAAGCCGGGCCAGAGACTATGCCCGTCTATACAGGGAGGTTCTGGAAGCCCCCCCCTGGCACAACCCTCTCGGTTAGAGCCTGGCGAAAACGGGGATGGCCCCGGACTTTCCTATTTCGGATTGATCCGGTTTGCCGCGCGGATGGCCCGGATCATGGCCGCTCCACCCACCACGAAGGCCAGCAGCACGCCTCCTATCACAATATAGTCCATTGCATTCCAGGTTCCTGTCGATGATGCACCCATGATCGTCTCCTTGTCCCTTGAAATCGGGACCGTTAGGGAATTCGGCCTTCCTTCTTCAATCGTTCGATGTTCAGAATATAGATCCTGTTGCTCTCGATTCTGAGAATCCCGGCCTGGACGAAGGCTCCGAGGGAGCGGGAGACCGTCTCCCGGCTGACCCCCGAAAGGGAAGCGAGTTCCTGTCTGGTGAAGCGGTCGTGTATGAAGGGAGTCCCGTCCTCGATTCCTCCCTCCTTTTCGTAAAGCTCGAACAGAGTCCGCGACACTTTTTCGTAGGCATCCCCGTAGGCCATGTGCATGAGCTTTCCGTCGGTTTCCCTGAGACGGGCCGAAAGGGCGGACAGAAGCCGCAGGGTAATTTCCGGATAATCCCGGATCAGCCGCAGAAAGGGTTCCTTTTCGATGGCAACCACCCGCGTGGGCTCCAGTGCCGAGACATTGGCGGTTCTCGTTCCATTATCCCACAGGGAAACTTCTCCGAAAAAGTCCGGAGGATAGACGACGGCCAGAATGATTTCGCGTCCCTCACGGTCCTCGATGGAGACCTTGACCGATCCGGAAAGGACGAGAAAGAGTTCTGAACCCAGGTCGTTGGCCTGGATGATCCGGTGGGAGGAGCGATAGGTCCGGATGCGGGAAAAGGAGCCGATCTGGTCGAGCAGCGGTTCGGGGAGCCCATGAAAAAGGGGAATGGCTTCCAGTGTGTTCCGGAGCGAGGGAGATTCCTGGTAATCACGAATGGTCAACGGAGAAGGCTCCCGATGAGGCAATTGGGGAAACGGAGGCGGATGACCGCGGTTCTGGGATGGGCAAGCATTCATTCCTCGGGGAAGTTGGGTCGATACGATGTCACGCGGACACTCTTCCAATTATAATGGGAAATTCTCCAAACCGAAAGGGCAGATTCCCGATTCTGAAAATCTGTGGGATTTTCTGGGGTTGCCTTGTTTTTGAAAAAAACCGATATAACATTTGAAATATGGTTGTTAATCGTGTAAACTTCGCCTCGGAATTTTTTGGGTCGATCGATCGGATCGATTCGGGTACGCCGTGGTGATACGAATCGGGTTTTTCCTGACCTTCCGGATCTCCGGAAGGATGGAGGTTAAAGGCGGGGTTTCGACAGGATGCCCCTGGACAGATTCTGGTATCTCCGGATATCGGGAGTCTGCCCGAAGTCATTGGCCGGTCTTTCCGGTTTGCGTCGAGGAGGCGTGATGGATTCACTCAATCGGACGTTTGTTGGTGTGGGTGCCGTTCTTGCATTGGCAGCCCTGTCGGCCTGCGCAACGCAAAGGGTTCCTCCGCCACCAAGCTCTCCGGTCGCTCAGGTGAAAAAGACGACCAAGCCTATGCTGGCCAGGATCTTTCCCTTCACCCGCACCAAGAATCCGGCGCCGTCCGCTTCTCCCAAGACCGCGCCCGTACCGCAGTCCCCGGCCGTTCCGGCGCTTCCCGAAAAGCCGCCGGCTCCCGTCCTCTTTTCCACGATCCCGGACGATCCGAGCATCCAGCTTTACATCGACTATTTTCAGTATGCCGACCATCGGCGCTTCAAGGAATGGCTCGAGCGTTCCCACGAATACCTTCCCTACATCCAGCAGACCTTCCGGGAGATGGGCCTTCCGGAAGACCTCGCCTATGTTTCCCTCATCGAAAGCGGTTTCAGCGCCCGGGCCTATTCTCGGACGGGGGCTGCCGGGCTGTGGCAGTTCATGCGGGGGACGGGAGTCAAGTATGGCCTCAAGGTCAACTGGTGGATCGATCAGAGGCGGGATCCAATCCTGGCGACCCGGTCTGCAGCCCAGTATCTGAAGGACCTCCATGACGAGTTCGACTCCTGGGAACTTGCGCTTGCCGCCTACAATGCGGGTGAGGGGAGGGTGGCCAATGCCGTTTACCGGGTCGGGACGAAGAATTACTGGAAGCTCCGAAAGACCCGGGCTTTTTCTTCCGAAACCCGGAACTATGTTCCTAAGATGATCGCCGCCATGATGATCGCGAAGGACCCGGCGAAGTACGGCTTCACCGATCTCGCCTATCATCCCGCGGTCGTCGTTCGCCAGGAGAAGATCCACCGGTCCGTGGAGATTCGCGCACTGGCCAGGGCCATGAACATGTCCGTTTCAGAGTTTCTCGTGTACAACCCCCAGTTCATCCGCTGGGCGACCCCGCCCCGTTTTCCGTCCGTGACGGTCAACGTTCCGGCGGATGCCGCGGACGGGTTCACCCGGCGCCTTGCGTCTCTCCCCGTGAGCGGGGTCAATCCGGACGTTCCCGTCTACCGTGTGGAGTCCGGGGATTCCCTCTGGTCCATCGCCCACCGCTTCCATGTGCCCCTCAGGAAGCTTGTTGCGGTCAATCGCCTGAGATCACGCCATCTCCGCTTGCGGCAAAAACTGGTCATTCCGGAGACGGGGACCACCTACTCCGTCCAGACCGCTTCGCGCAAGCGCCTTCCTCACGTCTCGGCCGGTTGGATCGACCATCGCATCCGCAGGGGTGACTCGCTTTATCTTCTGGCCCATCATTACCGGACCTCGGTTCGGGAAATCCTCGCCAAGAATCATCTCCGCTCCTCCCGCATCCTGCGTGTCGGAGACCACATCATGATTCCCTCCCGCTGATCGGCGGATTCCACGGAGGGGTCAGGATGTGTTCTCGGCGACTAAGCTTTGGGCCTTTCCCGATTCTCTTGACAAAGATGATGCCTCGCGTTAAAATGCCGATCGTGGGGTTTCATAATGGATGCCCGGTGTGATGTCCTGAAGAGGGTTCCGATGGGAGGCTTCTTCCGGGTGATCGCTTGTCGGGCGTGTCCCCATGTCAGGTAACTATAATAGTTTCAACCGGAGGTATTCGAATGGCAAAAGGTAAAGTCAAGTGGTTCAACGCCAACAAGGGCTACGGGTTCATCTCCCAGGAAAATGGCGAAGACATTTTCGTTCACTATTCCGCTATCCAGACCCAGGGGTTCAAGACCCTTGACGAAGGACAGGCTGTTGAGTTCGAGATCACCCAGGGCCCCAAGGGACCCCAGGCGGCCAACGTCACCAAGGATTAGGCTGTAGGGGAGTGTAAGACTGATGTTCCTGCGGCGACTTTTATCATCGAGGTAAAGACAGTACCTTAAGGTTGAAAAGCACGGCTAGGATCAAAAGTCATTATACATACTCTTTTGATACAAAAATTCAAGGAGAGCCCCGAAAGGGGTTCTCCTTTTTTTACGACACGACCTTCTTCGACAACCGCTGACCTCACCGGGAGGAATCCATGACGCACGGAAGGCATTCTCCTGCCGCAGGATTCACTCTCCTTGAGATCATGGTGGTTCTTTTTCTCGTCTCTCTCGTGGCCCTCCTCATCGCCCCGAAGCTCTCCCTCCGAAAGTCCGACGACCTCGCTCATACGACAAGAATGCTCGTGCGGGAGATTCGTGACCTCCAGTGGAAAGCCATTTCGACACAAAGGATGGTTCGTCTCGAGTACGATCTGGACCGGGGTCGGATTTCAGCCAGCGAGCTGGCTCCCTCCGGAAACCTGGTAGCACTTTCTGGGCCGGAGGATCGTCCCTTTCATCTGCCGAAGGGGGTTCACCTCTCCCGGATCGTGGTCCTGCATCAGGGAAAGGTTCGGGACGGGAAAACTTTCACCCAGTTCTTCCCGAGCGGATCGGTGGAATCGACTGCAATTTCCCTGAGAGACCGCCAGGACCGGCGCATGACCGTCGTGATTCGACCCATTACGGGACGGATCCGGATTTATTCAGGGGACTATCGGGAAAAAAAGGTACCCTCTTTTTACGGACCCCCCAGCGGGGAGATTCCGTCACTGGACAGCGCGGATGAATAGTCGAGGTCCCCGACGGGAGAGGTCCGAGGAAGGGTTCACCCTGATCGAGGTCATGGTCGCCCTTTTCATTTTCTCTGTGGCGGTTCTGACCCTTCTCGCAGCACGCTCCCAAACGGTCAGAACGAACGACGAAGTGCGGCTGCGGCTCCGGATGGTAGATCTCGCGAATATGAAGCTGGCCGAAATCGTGGCCCGGGGGTTCGTTCCGCCAGGTACTCTGACCGGAAGGTTCAAGGCCCCCTACCGGGACTATCGGTGGGTCGAAGAGGTCTCGCCCTCCCCCATCCCCATCGTCAGGCAAGTCCGGCTGACGGTCAGCCACGGGAAAAATGCAGAAGCCCGTTCCTTCTCTCTGGTGACCTATGTCTCCAACATCCCCTGACGGCTCAAGGGCGGACGCCGCATCGCCTCGTCTCTCCGATGAAGGGTTTACCCTTCTGGAAGTGCTCGTGGCCTTCGGGATCCTCGCGGTGATCCTGGGCCTTCTTTTCGTGGCGATCCACCAGACGGAACGGACCATCGGGGTCGTCGAATCA
>DAHWGX010000034.1 GCA_027335985.1 Nitrospirota bacterium
ATGGATGGTATCTGTAAATAACATGGTGAAAGGAGGTTGGGATGATCCTCAAGCGCTATTGCGGACATATCGAGGATGTCGAAGAACCGGAAAACGAGGAAAAGTTTCTGATGGAACGGGGCCGGTACTGCCTCAAATGCAGGAGGGCCTTCCGGAACGAACGGAAGATCAAGAGGAAATTGGACCACGATCTCCCCCGGGCCATGGCGAGCGCCATGGCCGACTACGGGGAGTGAAGTAAGGGACTGCCGGATCGGCGTCCCAGGGGCGGGAATTCCCGCATGCATTTCAATCGAGGAGGAATCGAAATGGGAGGACAGACATTCGGATCGATGGCTCAGGGCGTTCAAACGTCCACGCAGGGGATCGGGGCTCTGATCCTGTACGTGTTCGCCCTGGTCGGCGTGATTCTCGCAGGGAACGGGATCTACGGGTTCTACCATGCGCATGGCAGCAATGATCCGAAGGCGATCGGCAAAGCCGCGGCGAAGACGATCATCGGGATCGTCCTGGCTGGAGGACTCACTTACATGATCAACTCCGGCTCGATCACTTTCGGGAACTCCGGCGCGTCGACCCAGCTCCAGCAGGTGATCAACCCGTAAGGACGAGACGATCCTAAGGCGAAAGGGGCACCTCCGTGCCCTTTTCCAATCGGGAAAGAATCCCCAAAGGGGATAAAGAAAAGGAGGAATGAAAATGTCGATGCGAACCGAATTTGAACAGTATGCGGACATGCTTCTGAACACCCTTCCCTCCGGAAAGGAGGAAGAGATTCTGATGGGAAATCCGGAAGGATTGAAGCCATACCTGTCTGGAACTCCGCTGGAGTCCCTCCTGGTTCCTCAGAACTCCGGGTTTATCGGGTCCGTCACTGCCGTGGCCCTGGAGCGAGTCCATGGAAAGGAAAAATCATGAGAAATCAGGTCGAAATGATTCGGAACGGAATCGCGGTTTTCATTTTGGGAGTGTCGATGCTAGGGGTGGCCCCACTTCCGGGGGAGGCCTCCGGGCCTCCGCTGATGATGGGGACCCCACCGATCGCCGGGATCGGGGATCGGTATCTCGGTTTCGCCCGGGTCGCAAGGGATGACGGAAAGACCCCGCTCACCATCCTCTGCAAGATGGGCTACGACTCGGTCCTGTTTTTTCCGGGAAGGATCGTGCGGAAAGTTTTTTTCGGGGGCTACTCCTGGACCGGATCGATGGGGAGAATGAAAGCAGGAAGTTTCGTGATCGTCGATCCTCCTTCGCCCCTCCCTGTTTCGAGCAATCTAGTCGTGGTCTTCGAAGACGGGATCTCGATATTCCGTCTGAAAGTCGTCGATCCGGACAAGCCGTTCATGGCGCGCACGGTTGTCCGGTTCAAGAAGGATCAGCGGCTGAAATAAAAAGGACGGACGCCTTCAGGAAGGCAGATGAAGAAGTAGGGCCATCCCTTCGCAAGAAAGGATGAAGTCTGTGTCATTTTGGTCCGTAGATTCTCACAGTCTTGCCGCGATGAAAAAACATTCAGGGCCATCGCCTCGCCAAACGGAATCGCAGTCGAGGGATTTTGGGGGTTGGGGTACAGAATCGCATTCTGGTTTATGACTTCCTGCCAGAGGATCCAGTTGTGGGTCTCGTCGGCGGAGGCGAAAAGAGGAGAGATGAAGATCATGACAAGGGCGAAAAACATCACGGAGAGAATTTTCGGCATAAAATCTCCTTTTAAAGTCCCGTGCGCGCGGAGCCGATTCTATCAGTTCAGAAGCACCATGAAAAACGCCCTTCCGGGAAAGGCGTCCGTGCTTCTTTCGGCGTTCGGACTTGGATTGCCGTTGATCCTGGCCGCCTGCCACAAAGCGGCCCCGTTGCCGCAGGCTTCCGGCGATGCAGGACTCATGAAGAGCGCGAGCCTTCTGATCGGAACGCTCTCGAAGAACACTGCCTCCGTGGTCCGGATCTATCCGGGTCCTGACGGACTGGTCGGTGTGATCTTCAAAAATCCCTCCGGATCCATGAGGGTCGTGTGGATGACCCCGCACGGAGCGGCGATCGTGCCGGGGCCCGTGATCACCGCGGCCGGGCAGGACCTGACGCGGATCGCACAAACTGCGGTCGACGCCGTGGCGAAAGTCCCCACCGCCGGGGCGCCTTCCCCCGATTCGGGGATCGCTCCGGAAACGGCAGCCCTTCCGCAAGTTCCGGCGGCCAAGTCCGCCGCAGGACAATCCCCCTTGGGGAAGAAGATGTCCGCGGACGACTTCCTTCTGATGTCGCGCCATCTGAAATCGATCGCGATAGGATCGGGATCCCGGGAGATCTGGATCTACTTCGACCCGAACTGCGTCTTCTGCAACCGGCTCTGGGAAGAGATGAAATCGTACGCCGGAGAGGTCACGGCGCACTGGATCCCCGTCGGGTTTCTCAAAAAGGACGACTCGCTCAGGAAGGCCACCGGGATCCTCGAGGCCAGAAATCCTGTGATGGCCCTTCGGGAGAACGAGAACCGCTTCGATTCGGGCACGGAAGAGGGAGGATATCCGAACCCGTCGAAGATCGACGTCGGGGCGGAACGGGCCGTGGCGACCTCGACGATCGGCCTCGGCCAGGCGACGGGAGAACTGGCCACCCCCACGATCGTGTTCCGGGGGAAAGACGGCAAGGCTCACAGCGTCATGGGCCTTCCGCAGGATCTCCGGGCGTTTCTGTCAGGGGTGAAACGGTGAGCGGGGAAAAGGGAGCGGCGATCGGAATTGTCCGGAGCGTTAGGCAGGGAAAGCCGGCGGGAGAGATCGGATTCGACAGCCGGTATTCCCTAGGCGACCATATCGCCTTCGACCAGTTCGTCCTGGCCATAGAGCGCAATCTCCTGCTCCACGTCACGGCGGCGCTCAACACGACAGTGGTGGGGCTGGCGATGTTCCGGTTCTTCAGCCGAAACCCCCGAGACCTGTATGCGGTCATCGGGATCCTGGCGTTCGGGATCGCAGCGGCACTCCTCTCCAAGGGGGTCCGGGACAATCTCCGGATGCGGAGGATACTCTCGATGATCCCTCCGGAGATCAGGGATCCGGGATGATCACCCTGCCTTTCGGGCGTTCGGGATCTTGAAAAGAACCTGAAGATCTTTCTGGAGGGCATCCGGAGCATCCGGGATGAGGGGGGAGAGGAATGAACACCTTCAAAAGCGACAAGAACCAGCGGGAGGCAAGATCTTGTCGAGTCACCCGGACTCGACCGGAAAAAACATTGGCAAAAAGGGAGGTTTCTTGTGAAGAAAATTCTTTCGACAACAATGGTTCTGTCCGTTCTAACCTGGCTCTTTCCCCAATTGGTCCTGGCCACTGATAGCGGAGGAAATCCTGGAAGCAAGGAAGAAATGAGGGAGGAGATTGCCCACGATAATCCCGAGGTCCAGGTAATCCGCTGCCGTCTGAATCGTCTCACGGATATCGTCTTTCACGGAACCATCAAAAAAGTCGTCATGAGCGATGCCCGGGGTGACGATTTCAAAATCATCGGAAGGAGAGTCGGTTCCGAAAATCACATGATCGTGGAACCGTTGAAACAGGGGGCGGTCTCCGATGTTTTCGTTTTCGGCGTCAATTGGGTGCGATATCTGAGGGTGAGGGCTGTTCCTCCGGACCACCCTTATGCGGTTCGTTTCGATGCAGACCGATCGAAAAAGGTTTCATTCCCTTGAGAAGACAGACATACCCTTTTTTCTTCGGTCCTTCGCCGTAGATCGAAGTTTTGTGAGGAATATGATGATTGCAGGAATTTTTTGATCGATACACGCCTTCGGCGAAACCGATAGGGTTTTGCGGATTCGAAACGATTTTCCAAAGGACCCAATGGTATTGAGAACTAGACGGAATATTTCCATTGTCGTCGGCTTTTGCGGAAAAAGGGGTGGCAAAAAGAAGAACGAATAAGAACAGGATCGGAGTCAGGGTGATTTGAATGAGCATCTTTTTCAAGGAATCTCCTTTCTGAGGGCGGGAGGCAAAATCTTGTCAAGACTATCAGACTCACCCGGAAAAAATCACGTCGAGCGGGAGGAACAGGGAATGGAGTGCAAGGGTTCCGGCGGGAACCGGAATGAAGCGGAAAAAATGTGGCTCGAGCGGGTCGATTGCGAAATCTGCGGAAGGTTCGGCTGGCTGGCCGTCACCCATCCTGGCGTCTACATTTGCGCCAGGTGCCATCGGGACATCGTGTCCCCGCACATTCACGACTGAGAAAAGGAGAAAAGACATGGGATCTTACAATCGGGTCATCCTCATGGGCAACCTTACGCGGGATCCGGAGATGCGGACGACGGCCGGAGGAACCACCGTCGGCTCCTTCGCCCTGGCCGTCAATAACCGGGCCAGGGACGACAAGGAGAGCGTGAGCTACATCGAATGCGTCGCGTTCGGAAAGCAGGCCGATTTCGCTCATGAGTATCTGGAGAAGGGAATGCCGATACTCGTCGAGGGGCGCCTCCGCCAGCACCGGTGGGAGCAGGAGGGGCAGAAGAGGTCGAAGATCGAGGTCGTCGTCGAGCGCCTGACCTTCGTGGGACCCAAGAAAAACGGCGACGGGGACCCGGAAACGGCGGAACCGGAAGACGGGGAGACCTTCTGAAGACGGAGACTTGGAGGAAAGGCGGCCCGTCCCGGAGGGGGCGGGCGCATATCGGGCCATTTGCGGGAGGAA
>DAHWGX010000020.1 GCA_027335985.1 Nitrospirota bacterium
GAGTCGGAACGAAAATGGTCCCGAACGGAAGGGATCCGGAGATGAAGAAACTGTCCATCAGCCTCGACGACACAACCTACGGACTGATATCGAGGGAGGCCGCCGAATCCCGGAGGAAAGTTTCGCAGGTTGCAATCGAAGCGCTCCTGGCCGCTTTCCCTTCCGACGTCTGCCTGTGCGTCCGGTGCGGAAAGGTGTTCAGCGTCGAGTGCGACGAGGGGAGCGTGAGAGAGGAAGGCGCATTCTGCAACAAACATCTGCCGAAGGAGGATGAGCTATGACCGGTCAGGATTTGAAGGCCCTGCGGAACGGGGCGCGAATGAGCGTCAAGGACCTGGCCAGAAAACTTGACGTGAACATCGCCACGATCTACGGATGGGAAGCCGGCCGATATCCAGTCCCCGGAAAACGGGTGGCCCAGTGTCTTCGGATCTTCGGAAGAACCCGGGATGATGCGGCTCCGCAAGGCACTCCCGGAGTCCCGGCGGATCCTGGTCCTCGCGAGGTGCTCCTTGCTCCGGAAAGTCTGGAAGAGATCCGGAAGACCCTCCGGAATGAGATCGGGAAAGCGAGGCTTGATGAAGAGTCCCTGAGCGCGATCCGGGCCCTGGTCAAGGAGGAACTACAGGAGGTCGTCGGAACCCTCGCGGCGGAGATCGTCCGGGTCGGGCGGACGCTCGAATCGAAACTGGATCCGCTCCGGCTCACCCCCGAGGTGATCGCCTCGGCCAGGGAAGGGGACCGGTACCGGGGCCGCTGCCAGGAAGTGCTGACGGGGAGGAGTTGGTAAAAATAACCGGCTGAAAAACCTGATTTTATGGGCCAAGATCTGGTCAATACGGAATTCGGTCAATGAGGACAGAGACGATGAGTTCTTTTCCACAGGGTTTTCAGACCCTTTTTTCCGGGCGAAGCGTCAAAACCCGAGATTGCGGCGATGTTCTGGAAGATTGAACAGGTCGCCGAATTTCTGGCCGTCACCCCGTCGATGGTGTACAAGCTCAGCAAAAACGGGGAGATCCCCTGCTACCGGTTCGGCCGATGCGTCCGATTCGATCCCGACCGCGTGCGGGAATGGGTCAAGACCTGCGAGGTCAAACCTTTCGAGGTCCCCCAAATCCGCCCTGCCAAACCCACGGGACCCCGGTCGCCCGACGCGATCGACGCCCTGATTTCCAAGGCCAAGAGAGCCGTATATACTCGGTCCAGCGGAAACTCCGGCCCGGGGAAAGGAGGAAAATGACATGGGCCTGTACAAGAGAGGAACTCTCTGGTGGATGCGGTTTTCCATCCAGGGCAAACAGATTCGGCGATCGACCGGCACGTCCGACCGGAAGCTTGCGGACAAGGTCTTCAAAAAAGTGATGGGCGAAATCGCCGAAGGGGACTGGTTCGAGCGGTTGCCCGGCGAAGAGAAGACCCTGTCGGAACTGTTCGGCAAGTATCTCGATGAACATTCGAAACCGAACAAGTCCGGAAAGTCCTACGTCCGGGACAAGGCCATCGCGGAGCGCATGGTGAAGGAATTCGGTGACGTGACCGTGGCCGAAATCTCGGCGGAAGCGATCTTCGACTACAAGAAAAAGCGCCGGGAGGAAAATGTGGCCCCTGCCACGCTGAACAAGGAACTGTCCTTCCTGCGGCATGCCCTCGAAATGGCGGTCGTGTGGGAATGGCTTGAAATCAACCCGGCCGTGCGAATCCCCCGGGAAAAAGTCAAAAACAGGATGGAGCGGTGGCTCGCGCCGGAGGAGGAGGAACGGCTGTTGGATTCCTGTCCCGAATGGCTGCGGGACCTGGTGGTATTCGCTCTGAACACCGGATTCCGGCAGGGGGAGATCCTGGCTCTCACCTGGAACCAGGTCGACCTGAACCGGAAGGCGATTCTCTTCTGGGACCAGAAGAACAGCGGACGGGATACCGTCCCCCTCAACGAGAAGGCGGTAGAGGTCCTGAGAAAAATCTGGAAAGTCAGAAGCCTTTCGTCCGACCACGTCTTTCTGTCATCGAACGGAACGCCGTTCATAGCCCGGAACGTCATCCGGTCCTTCTCGCTGGCGCTTGAAAAGGCCGGGATCCCGGAGTTCCGGTTTCACGATCTGCGGCACACCTTCGCGACCCGCCTGGTCCATGCGGGAGTGGATCTCTACACGGTCCAGAGGCTGGGGCGATGGAGGTCCATGTCCATGGTCATGCGTTACGCGCATCACAGCCTGGAAAGTCTCCGGACCGGCATGGAAGCGGTCAACCGGCTTCCCGGCACAAATTTAGCACAGCCCGGAAAATAGAGGGGAAAATGGCGAGGGAAAAACTTCTTAAGTCGTTGTGGATTATGGAGCGGGAAACGGGATTCGAACCCGCGACCCTCGCCTTGGCAAGGCGATGCTCTACCGCTGAGCTATTCCCGCTAAAAGGAGAGAAAAGAACCTGTTTAAGATACGAAAATTTTTGCCCAAGGTCAACATCCCCGGCCCAGGAACCGGAACGCTACTCCTGATCGGAGAGAAGGGGTGGCGAAAAATCCTCTCCGATCCGGGCGGGATCCTTGCGAAAGCAGATGAGATGCAGCCTGATGTAATGATCCGGCATCAAAAAATCCGGAATATATCCCAGGCCGAGAAAAAACCGGATGTTCTCTCCCAGAACGAGCATCGTGCAGACGGATATCTTATGGCAGGAGGAGGGCGCCAACCGCTCGATCGCTCCCATGAGGGCATGGCCGACCCCCTTTTTCCGGGACTCCTGATCCACGAAGAGCTTGCGGATCAGCCAGACTCCCTCCACCTCCCGTCCACGGATCCCTCCGAGAATCTTTCCATCCCCTCCCCGCGCCACCAGAATCCGTGTGGTGGGAAATTCGGCACGACACTCTTCCGGGGTTTCCCGGGTCCAGACAGAGGTATCAAACAGGGTGGCATGGGTCCGGAAGGCCGATGCCTGAAGAGCCAGGAATGCGGGAATATCCTGTTCCCTCAATGAAAGAATCTCGATTGTCTCCATCCGATCTCCATTCAGAATTGACAATCCTCCCCTTGCAGGGACGGGGGTTTCCGGGAGGCCCGATTCCAGTTTATCATTTCAGAAAGGACTCTCCCATTCCTTCGGCACAAGAAGATGTATCAAAGGAACGTGACCATAATGTCGGGGCGGGGTTGCGATGTATGACGAGGCCATAGTCGGAGGAGGGGTGGGCGGGATCCTGACGGGAGCCATGCTGGCCCATGGAGGACGTGCAGTCATCCTCTTCGAAGCCATGGATTACCTGGGAGGATGCTCCGGAACCTTCAAGCGGGGAGGATTTGCCTACAATGCCGGGGCGACGACCCTTGTCGGCCTTTCCCCTGCCCTTCCCTTGGGATTTCTGGCGCAGACGCTTGGCGTGACACTTTCCGTCAAGGCCATCGACCCCGCCCTCAGGGTCCATCTTCCCGACCGGGAGGTCCGTATGTTCCAAAACCGCTCCCGCCTGGTCGGGGAGCTCTCCCGGGCTTTCCCCCAAGACGACGTCGAAGGTCTCTGGAAGAGGATTTTCCGTGTCTCCGATGCCGCCTGGAGTGTCATGAGGGATCTCCCCCCCTTTCCTCCCCGAAGCGTCAAGGAGCTCCGGAGTGCCGCCCGGGCCCTCGTGCACCTTGTTTCCCGAGGAGGCCCCGATGTCCTGCGCTCCGCCAAAACCGTTGTCTCCTCCCACGTGAAGACCCCTCCCTTTCGACACTTTCTCGACCAGCTTCTGCTGATCACCAACCAAGCCTTCTCCGATGAGGTCCCCTTTCTGGCAGGAGCCCTGGGCCTCTCCTACACGACCCTCGACAATTACAGCGCCCTGGGAGGAATGGGTGCCGCGGCCGAGGCTTTCGCCAGGAAAATCCCCGTCGTCATGAAGCAGACGCTCGTCCGGAAGATCGAAAGGAATGGAGGGACCTTTCGTCTTCATACCACACGGGGGAGCTTCGAAGCCCGAAGAGTCATCCTGAACCGGGATGTCTGGGGAGCCGCCTCTCTATTTGACGATCCCTCCCTGAAAACCCTCGAGACCAAGAGGCAGGTCCGCTACCGGGACCGGTGGGGGGCCGTAACACTCCATTTCATGGTTCGAAACGACTTTCCCGGAGACTTCGAGGCGCACCACCAGATCCACCATCCCCTCAATCCTGAAACCGGAAGCCGCTCTTTTTTTCTCTCCCTCTCCGAGCCATCCGACGAACGGCTCTCTCCCGGGGGATTCCGGAGCGTCACGATCTCCACACACACCGAACTCCCGCGTTGGGAGAATCTCTCTTTGGATGGTTACCGGGACAAGAAGGACCGCTTTCGCGACTTTGTCCTCTTGGCACTCTACCGGGCCATTCCCGAATTTCGCAACGCCGAAAAGGGGGCGATTTTGGTCGGAACACCCCGGACCTTTGCTCGCTATACCCGAAGAACCGGAGGCACTGTTGGCGGGATTCCCCTGCGTCTCAGACATTTTCCGCTCGGCTATCCCTCATCCCTCACTCCCCTTGAAAATGTCTACTTCGTCGGAGACAGCGTCTTCCCGGGACAGGGCTGGCCCGGAGTGGCCGTGGGAGCGATGGGCCTCGTCCGACGACTTGAACCGGATCTCCTGACCTGAACCTTGACCAGAGCCCCTTTCAAATGGAGCCTGACATGACCAGACCCTATACTCTTCGTTTCAAACAAATCGGCAAGCTGATCCTTATGCTCCTTGGCCTTTCAATGGGGACAGGGCTCGCAACCGCCTATGGAGCCCCTACCCCCCAGGCCGATCAGTCTCTTCTGGATGCAGCCTCAGCCGGGAACCTTCCGCTGATCCGGCAAGCCCTCTCAAATGGCGCCGACATCAACGTCCGGACCCGTTTCGGCAACACACCGCTCATGTGGGCCGTCACTCAAGGGCATGCCGATGCCGTGCGCCTCCTGCTCTCTGATGGGGCCAATCCGGGATCCACAAACAAAACCGGCATGTCTCCTCTCATGGCCGCAACACTCACCGGCCAGGAAAAGATCGCCCGCCTGCTTCTTCAGGGCGGGGCCCCCGTCAACGCCCCTTCCCGGACAGGGATGACGCCCTTGATTCTGGCCGCAGGGCGCGACAGTCTTCCCATGACCCGACTTCTGATAAAACACGGAGCCAGGGTCAACCAGGCCGACAGCGAGGGCCGCACCCCCCTCATGTGGGCGGCGCAAACGGGCGACAAGTCGCTGGTTCGACTCCTGCTAAAATCAGGGGCCGATCCGGCCAGAAAGGATCGGGAGGGGCGGACGGCCGGAGATTTGGTTCGGGACACACATCCCCGAACGGCAGACTTGATTGATCACTGGAAGCAGCACTAGGGAGGGGCAAAAATGAGAATGGGGGACATGGAACCGGTCGGTTCCTCGTCCCTCACCGTTTTAGGGGATCTAGCCCCCTATATCGCTTTTTTCAGGGAACTGACCAGGGACCGGATCACACCCGTCACCTCTGTGAGGCCACCAAAGCTTCTGTTTGCATCGGAGGCAACGGTTTGGGTTTTTTCGATCAAGGTGCTGTTTTCCGAGGATTTTTTTGCGATATCCGTCATGGCCTGGGTGATGGCCTGGGTATTCTGCTGGATTTCCCGGGTGGCATCCTGCACGCGCTGGGCCAGCTTCCGGACTTCGTCGGCCACCACGGCAAATCCCCGGCCGTTTTCTCCGGCTCGGGCGGCTTCGATGGCCGCGTTCAAAGCCAGAAGATTTGTCTGGGAAGCAATGTCGCGAATGGTCCCGACGATCTTGTTAATCTCCATGGCCTGGCCTGAAAGACTTTCGATGGAGCTTTTGAAATGGGAATTTTTTTCCAGGACCTCAGCCATCTTGCCATTCACGCCGGTAATGGCCTGCTCCCCTTCCCGGATCTTCGACTCAAGCGTGGCCGTCACCTCGGCCAGTTTGGTTTCGGCCTCGACCTGGGTCGTGAGATTCCGGGCGTTCTTGACCACCTGGACCACTTTGCCGGACGCATCGGTCACCGGAGTATATTCCGCTTCGAGCCAGAGACTTTTGCCATTTCTGTCGACGCGCTCAAAAATCCCTTTGATGGGCGACCCATTTGCGAGTTGCCGCCAGAAGTTTTGATAGGCCCCGCTCTGGGCATACTCAGGCTTGCAAAAGATCCGATGGTGTTGCCCCTTCACCTGATCGAGGGTATAGCCCACGGCTTTCAGAAAATTGTCATTGGCATCAAGGATGACCCCTTCGGGGGTAAATTCTATAATCGCCGTGGTCCTGTTGATGGCATCCCACAAGGTTTCAAGCTCCGAAAGTCTTTTGGAATCAGCTTCCTTCATGAACGGTTCTTGATTGGACGCTTTGTGTGGGGTGGCCAAATTCATGGATGATCCTTTCGCCCAAGAGTAGGCTGTACTGCGGTTATCAAAGCTTTATTGCCCGCTTATTCATTCTCATCGGTTGATGTTTCAGCAACTTGACCCTTCAGGGATATCGAGCAGAATCTTTTCCATCTCGTTTTAATTGCAACAGCTTCATTATCCCCAGACGCTTCAAGGCCTGTCAATTCACGCCCTCATAGCTTCAGGCTTAACTTTTCCAAGGTAGGCACGAAGGAAGCCCCTTTCAGCAACTCTCAGTATATTTCCCACAAATATTTCAAGAAAAACCAAAGCCGGATTCCCGCTACCTGATCAGGCTCACCTTTCACGATCTCCGGCATGAGGCCACAAGACGTTGCAGATATTGAAGCGGTATACGTACCTGAAGGCGGCGGACCTGGCGGAGCTGTTGAAGTGACCACCTTCAAATCCACATCTTTACGGATAGTATCACATTAAGGTACTATCTTTTCATGAAGGGCAAACACCAAAAAACACTTCTTCTTTTGTTTTCCCATCCGACAAGCGCAAATGTTGATTGGAACGATGTTGTTGGACTATTGGGTTCGCTCGGGGCTGTCATCGAGGAACGAAAAGGATCAAGGGTTGGAGTTTTGCTAAACGGAAAAGCGGTCGTTTTTCACAGACCCCATCCCCGCTCCTCTATGGACAAAGGAGCCGTCGTCTCCATGAGAGAGTTTTTAATCCTTTGTGGAATCGCTCCAGAAGGAGGTTCGAAATGAACCTGATGGAATACAAGAACTATGTCGCCTTGATCGAATACGATCCCGATATCGACATGTTTCATGGCAGAGTGATCAACGCGACTCCCAACACTTTTTATGGAAAGTCTGTCGATGACCTGAAAAAGGAATTCAAAACAACTATCGAAGATTATCTTGAGTTTTGCAGAGAAAAAGGATTGGAGCCCTCCCGTCCTTACTCGGGAAAATTCAATCTCCGGATCTCTCCCGAACTTCATAGGAAGATAGCGATCGAGGCGGCAAAATCCGGTAAAAGCCTTAACTCCTGGATTAAGGAACATCTTGAGCAATCGATCCAGCACTTAGTGGAACATTGACAGCATCCCCTCCTTAAAAAAGAGAACTCCTGGAAATTTAATACGTCTAACAATGAATGGATGCTTGTTGACTTGTCTTACGTCAGTCTGGTTTGGGGCTGATCGGTTACGATGCAATCCGGCATGACCATAAAAAACACCCTCGATAGTTGCGTCAGGTCCGTCCCGACCTTCTTGGCCGCCTTGACCAGGAGTCGTCCGATCACCGACTTCGCCGTCTCTCCCGTCTTCGCCATGACGGCTTTAAATATAGGATTTCACGCAATCTGACCCCCCAATTTCAAATCGCTACCCCCCAAAGGGGACCTTGATACGCATTCCCGGAATCCTGTCTTTTAGAACAAGTTAT
>DAHWGX010000047.1 GCA_027335985.1 Nitrospirota bacterium
CTTACGCCTTGCACCGAGGAGGAGCCGGCTCCGGTTCCCTCTCTCTCAGATATCTCTCTTCCCTCAGGCGGATAGCTCAGTCGGTAGAGCACAGCTCTTACACAGCTGTTGTCGCGGGTTCGATCCCCGCTCCGCCTACCAGTCTATGATTTTTTACCGTCCGACAAACTCCGATAAAGAATGAAAAGCCAGCGTAAAAACTGGCTTTTTTCATGTATTCCTCTCTTTTTTCGTCCGATAATGTCCGTTGACAGCCGGGGGAAATTGTGAGTAAATCTTTGAAAGTTACTCACAGGAGAAATCCTGTTACTCACAAAACGCCCAATCGCTTTTCTTCCAAGGAGAAAGCATGCTGACCGACACGCTGATCCGTAATACGAAGCCCGGCAAAAAGACGATCCGGCTTACGGACGGAAAAGGGCTTGTCCTTTTAATTAACCCCGACGGCTCCAGGGCATGGCGTTTCCGCTACAGGTTTGAGGGAAAGGCGACTATGCTATCGCTTGGGTCATATCCCAAGGTTACGTTGCGGGAGGCCGCCGAAAAATGCGCTGAATTAAGGAAGATGGTTCACTCCGGGATCAATCCCTCCCAGGCAAAGAAGGGGGAGAAGGCCAGCGCGTCCGGGGCCGATAGCTTCGAGGCAATCGCGCGGGAATGGTTCGGGAAGTTTTCGACCGGATGGGCTCCTGGTCATGCGGAGCGCGTCATTCGGCTCCTGGAGCGTGACGTGTTCCCCTGGCTCGGGGAGAAGGTCGTCAGGGAGATCACAGCCCCGGAGTTGCTTTCCGTTCTCCGGAGAATTGAGGCGCGGGGGGCCGTCGATACCGCACACCGGGCGAGGCAGACGGCGGGGGCGGTTTTCCGTTATGCCGTTGCCACCGGGCGAGCGGAGAGAGATCCGTCCGGCGATCTTCGGGGAGCCATCCCCCCGGCTCGGGAGGGGCACATGGCGGCCATTGTCGATCCCAAGCGACTAGGGGGGCTTCTCCGGGCGATTGACGCCTACGAGGGCGGTCTGATCGTTCGGTGCGCTCTCCGATTGGCCCCCTTGGTCTTCGTTCGTCCAGGGGAATTGAGACGGGCGGAATGGAAGGAGATTGACCTCGAACAAGGGGAATGGGTCATTCCTGGAGAGAAGATGAAAATGCGGGAGGCGCACATCGTCCCGCTCTCCCGACAGTCGATTGAGATTCTTGAAGAGATCCGGCCCTTCACCGGGGGAGGCCCCTATGTCTTCCCGTCGCCAACGTCCATGAACAGGCCCCTTAGCGATATGGCCCTTCTAACCGCGCTCCGAAGGATGGGGATTGGCAAAGAGGAAATGACGGTTCACGGATTCCGAGCCACGGCCTCATCACTCCTGAACGCCCAGAGCTGGCCATCGGATATTATCGAGCGGCAACTGGCCCATGTCGAGCGAAACAAGGTTCGGTCGGCCTATAATCGACACGACTATCTCCCGGAGCGACGGAAGATGATGCAAGCGTGGGCGGATTACCTGGATAGTTTGAAAAACGGGGCGGAGATCCTGACGTTTCGGAAAGTTTGAATGATTTTCCGTGAGGGCAGCAATTCGTTAAAATTCATAAACCGATTTCACGATGAAGCTGACATTTCGCAACTCGAAAATTGCGTCGGGGATTTTTTGGGGGGAGGATTTTTCTGCTCGGATCAGAAGACGCACCTCTCGCCTGCGTGCCGTTTTTCCCGTCTTTGACGGGGTCGGGCTTGCTCTCAATGGCTCCGGGAAGGGCCTTCGATCCGAACGGTCTCTTCACGGGGATGCGAAGAGACGGACGGGTCGGGTCATCGGGTCAGGTCAGGGAGTCGCTGGGTCCTCCTTTGGTTTGTGGGGGGCTTTCCTGTGGGGAAGGCGGCGGGTGAGCGGAGGGGGATTTCCCCGACGCCTGGTCCGCTCCCCCGGGAGTCTTTGAGACCTTCCGTCGCTTCTCCCGGACCGGCGGGACGAGATAGACCCGGGGGTCGATGCCGGTCCAGCGAAGGATCTGATCGACGCCGTTTTGATAGCGTTGGGAGATCTGGAGATGCCGGGGTCCGTTGTTAATCCGATGGACCGTGACATGAGACAGGTGCTGGAGCACCTCCCGGGTCGTGGGCTTGGTCATCATCCCCCGGGGAGGCCGGTCAAAGGGCTCCTTGGCCTGCCGCATCTTGTACTGGACGAACATGTAGACCAGGGCGGCCAGAAGAAGGACCATCCCCAAGGCCTCCAGCCGCTCTTTCTTCTTCAGGAAAAAGGCGTCGAGGACGATGGGATTCTTGACGAAGGCCCCGAAGATGTTTTCGGCGGAGGACTGCCCCTTGTATTCATCGAGAATCGTCCGGGCGGAAGCGGTCTCCTTGAGAAGATTGGTGATGAGGACGAAGCAGGCCTTCCGATCCCGCTCCTGACTCACGGCCGCGGGGTCGACCGCTCCCATCGTCACGTTCACCCAGAAGACGGAGGTCTCGGGGAGGATCTCGCCCTTCTTGGGGCGTCCGCGTCCCGGACGGGGTTCTTTGACGGTCCTGGTCTCGACGGCGAAGGAGAGAGGGAAGAAGCGGCTCTTGTGGGAACGGAGAACTCCTCTCCCGCCGCCTGGGCATCGCGCTCGCAGAAGAAGGGCGTCTTGGCCAGTTTCCGGGCCGCTTTCTCAAGAGCCGCCTTCTCCTGGGTGACGGAGGAGAGAAGGCTCCGGCTCTTGCGTTTGTCGAGCGTGGAGGAGTGGTAGACGACGAGACGGTAGGGGACGCCCCCGGTGACGGTGCTCTGCTCGGAGGCCCGGTAGGTGGCGGCGTCCTTCTGGTCCCGGAGGGCGCCGAGATCCTCCCAGGCGTTCTCGTCCCACGCCTTGTCCCGAACCTCGCGACCCGCGGCGAAGGTGCCGGGAAGGAGGGAGACGAAGCGCATCTTCTCCCGATTGAGCCATGCGAGGTTCGTTTCGGTGACCAGGGCCGAGTCGGCGATATAGACCAGGGAGTCGCGGGTCTCCGGAGGGAAGAAGGCCAGGATCTCCTCGAGGGTCTCGAGGTTCGAGACCTTGTCGGAGGCGTTGCCGTCCTTGATGGACCAGTTCTTCCGCGATCTTACATCTTCTAATCCCGTTTTCTCACAAGTTCTCCAGTTCCAGCAGCATTTTTTTACGTTCCAGTCCTCCCGCATATCCCGTCAGGGAACTGTCCGATCCAATGATCCGGTGACAGGGAATGAAGATCATGATGGGATTCCGGGCGATGGCTGAAGCAACCGCCCGGGTTAAGTTTTTGCTTTTACCTGTGAGGAGAGTCAGTTCCCGGTAGGAGACTGTCTTCCCAAAAGGGACCTCCATCAGTGTCTTCCAGACGAGGCACTGAAACGTCGTTCCCTTCGGGTTCACTGGAAGAGTGAAAACCTGCCGTTTCTTCGAAAAATATTCCCCGATCTGGCGTTCTGCCTCCGATAGAAACGGGGATTCAGGTGCATAATTCCCGATGGATCCGGGGTGGGGCAGAAGCGGGTGTCCGATGAAGGCAAACCTCACCACATGATCCTCTTCAGCCATGAGGATTGCCGGACCAAGCGGGGTACCAATATTCCTGCAGATGTGTTTCATCTCCTCAACGCCCTTTCTCAGAGTGATTGCCACAGGGCCATTGCGGCGTAGGCCCTCCATGGTCGCCAGGAATCGGCAATTTGTAGCACACGCTTTGGTGATCGTTCCTTCAACGCTTTCATGATTCCATGATCTGTATGGGGGAATGCGTCAGGCCATGCCATTACGCGCATCGCAATGTACTGGGCTGTCCACTCCCCGATGCCAGGCAAGGATTGAAGGCTATCGATCTCCTTTTGCACATCCGGGACTGGCGCAAGCGTGACTGCTCCTGAAGTACATGCTTGTGCCAGGCTCAGGATCGCCCTGGCCCGGGACCCGATGATTCCCATGCCGGTCAAGTCTTCCTGGTTCAGGAGTGCGATCTGTCCAGGGGAAGGAAATGTTCGAATGATATCCGGATAAGGGGAGTCGAGAGCGGTTCCGAACGCGACGCTAAAACGCCCGGCAAGTGTTTTAGCCGCCTGTACCGTGATCTGTTGCCCAAGTATGGCCCGGACTGCCATCTCGAAACCGTCGAATGCGCCTGGCACACGAAGACCCGGGAGATTGTCGAGCAAGGGGGACAGCGAATTCCCGATATCCCACGGTGAGCTGGAGAGATCGAAGAGATGACGGACCTTTCCCAGAACCTGGGGAATGACTCGGGAGAGAGAGTCTGAAATGGTGATCCGAAGGGTATTCCGGGAAAGTTGTGGCTCGACAGAGATCCACCCCGAATGGAATTCTTTTTCGAATGGCAAAAGAACGGATCGACTGTAGATCCCTCCGGAGACTGACTCGACATTCAAGATGGCTCGCCTGCCAAGAAAATCGAGGATCGCCTGCCATGCATAGGGTGGCCGGAATCCAAGCTCGAAGACGAGTTCTTCTTGGAAAACCTTATTTGTGGAACGTCTTATTTGCCCCGGATTCTTGTGGGTGCGACTTTGGAAAAGTTCGTTCATACGCCGAAGGCTATTGAACCCCGAGGCCATTGCCACGTCGAGAACGGAGAGGGATGTATTTCTCAACAGATGTCTAGCCAATAGAAGCCTTTGCGCCTGGGCATACTGGACGGGAGAGACCCCAAAAGTTTCGGAGAATGCCCGGCGCAGATGCCGGTCGGTGACACCCAACTGAGTCGCCAGCACTTTAAGGGATGAATCTCTGAGCGCCCCTGCCTCAATATGGCTCGCCGCCACTAAAGAAAGACGGGTGATCCTGTCAACCGCGGATTTTCCCGGAGATTGTTCCGGTCGGCAGCGCATGCAGGGGCGAAAACCGCATTGCTCTGCCGCGGCCGCACTGGCGAAAAATCGGCAGTTTTCTTTTTTGGGTTTTTTCGCACGACAGACGGGTCGGCAGTAAATTCCAGTCGAGGAGACACCGACAAAGAACCGTCCGTCGAAGCGGGTATCATGGGTGAGTAGTGCCGAATAGCAGGCGTCGTTGTCAATCAACATAGTGGAAATGTATCGTTATTTTCAGGATATTTCTCGCGATTTCCGGACATTGAATTCTCCCACTTCCCTCCGTTTTTGAACGGGCTTGGAATCTATATGTTCATCCCTGTGCGGCTCGGTCCAAAGGAAATAAGTGTTCCCATGTACCCCCTTGCAAGGTGCTCGTTGACCGCAATATTGGCGTTGCAGACCTCCCGAGGGACAAATGCTTCGAACGATCTTCCTTGAAGATGAAGCGAATTTCTGGATTTTATCCGATCAGCCCTCTTCTTTACCGAGGAACATGTTCTTTTCCTCCAGAGGATTAATCGCATGTTTCGACACGAAATTCCATCACTCGGTCCGGTTCCCCCGCATAGATCACAAGGGCGATTGTTTCCCGTGACAGGATGGCGCTATGGGGAAGACCCTTGGGGTGGAGAAGATAATCTCCGGGGAAGCGGATCTGTTTGCCAGTCCCATCATCGTGTCCACCTTTCAGAATATAGACATGTTCATCGGATTCTGCGACGGCCTTTATTCGGATCCGTTTTCCGGGAGGCGGAGAAAACCTTGTGATTTCAGCAACTCCTCCAACTTGATCCCGTCGATCGCTCAGCATCTTGAGGAAAATAATATCCTCTCCATCCACCAATAGTTTTTCTCCAAAAAGGACACTGGCAGGAACCCAGGGCATTTCATTTGTTTTTTGAAAAATGGCAGATAATGTCATAGTGTTCTCCTTTTTTGAAGGGTTGTGATTGCCTTTGAGTGACAATCTGAAGCAACCG
>DAHWGX010000066.1 GCA_027335985.1 Nitrospirota bacterium
CCATAGCCGGAGAGAATTTTTCATTTCCTCACCCAAAACCTATGCCACGGGATTTGATAAACTTTTCGGGAATTGTTTGCTTCGCCCAATCTGGCATCTTCTTTGAAAGATGCTTGACCCGACTACGCTCAATAGAAAGCAGGAGCTTATGTTTTTCTCCCGTATTGTCCAGAACAAAAACTCGTTCTGCAATATCGAAGGCGGCCTTCAGATTTGCAAGGCTCCTTTCGAATCGTCTTGCGACATCTTTGGCAGGAACGGCATGTCCTCCGCTCGAAACGCGCTCTTCTATCCTAACCTGACATAGCGCTGCACTCGTAACACAGATGAAGATCAAGTTGACTTTAAATCCTGCCGTTCTTGCCCGTCTCATCAAATCAAGTTCGCGGTTTCCGGAAAAAGTAGTATCCACGGCAAAACTGACTCCGGAAGCGAATAGTCGTTCCTGTTCTCGAACGGCAGTTCTTCCAGCTTGTATGGGACTCAGACCATGAATCGCTGCCAGATTGTCAGGGGAGATCACTGGAATACGTGAAGAAAGCCAGCGTTCGGCAATCGTCGTTTTTCCCGCCCCGTTCGGTCCGGCAACAACCCACAACTGTGGCATTACAGATCCCGAAGCACTGTGATTTTCCCATCGGAATCTACGGAAACAAGCTGTTGTCGTCCATCCGGATATTTTTTAATGATTTTTCCCGGATAACGATCATCACCGTAATAAATGGGCCGACCGGCAGCCAGATGCTGTTGTGCAGCTCGACCGTCATCGTGGGCTAAAGCATACGCGAACTCTGCTGACAACAGGTAATCCTCAACTTGAGACAGAGAGGTGTTATGATCCATTTTTCCCTGTGACATTTTCTTCCTCCGGTGGATATTTTCATGATCTGGCATGCTTTGGATCCGCTTTTCAGGTGTCATTTCTGAAGTGCGACCCACGAGGAGATCAACCTTTGTTCATCAGGTAAAAGCCGATGGAAGAATTGGTCGAGAAGACAGAAAAAAACTTTTTTGTGTTCTTCGGTATCCAACCAATCCCCAATGGCAAGGTGTTGTGGAATACGACCAGAGGAGACAGAACGATAGAGCATGTCGAGGATCGCCCGATAGTGGTTTGCCGAAAAAACATGAACCCCTTCCGGAATGAATATTCCCCTGCTCCGGAGGATATCGGAACATTCATGGATTCCGTATTCTCCGAAGAGAGCATTGGTGTTCCAATCAAGTCCTTCTCCGGCAAGACTGATATTATTAGGAAAAGAAGGGGATCGGAATGTTCCCTCAAAATGCCAGTCTCCTCCTGTGTTTTCCGGAGCCGGAATATTGAGGCCAGCCATACCCGTCACATACCGTCTTCGACTTGTCTCGGGAAAAACGGCTGGCTTCCTGGACATTTCAAAACCCAAGCCCATGGTCCTTCTTTCGGCTCTTTTCCTGAGATTCGATGGACATTTCCAGACTCCTGTCGAGGGCCTTGATCCAGGGATCGAGCTTGTCACAAAGGTCCTTGACCTCTGAAAGTGTCGGAACGATTCGGACCTCGCCCGGACGACGGGGAGGATAGTGGCAGGCTCGCCCCCATTCGTAGGCGACTTCCAGCGTTTTTCGAAGAGATTCCCAGGAGGGTTCGTACTTGATGGCCTGATCGAGGAGTCCGGAAAGACTGTGCACCATATCCACCTTGATTCCCTTAGTCATGAGAAACGCTTTCATGTAGCGCTCGGTGGATTGGAACAGCTGGTCCATAGCACTTATCGCATTGTTTCGGCCCAATGCGTTTTCCGAAAAAACGCGATGCTCGCGGGCGTCATCCAACCATGATCGAATGTTGTAAAAATATTCTTCCGTCATGAAAAGCTCCTTTTTCCCGTAAAGAGCGCGACCGTTTCCGAGAGCCACTCCGATGTAAGTCTGTCCTTCTGAAAGTCCCCACCACACCTCTTCCGGCGTCCAGACCTGGACATCGAAGGGAACCGGAGCCCCAATCCCGGCAAGAAGGGCTTCCGCCTCCCCTGCCCTTTTCTGCGGGTCCTGATCGTCCGTATCCTTCACGACCAGAAGATCGATGTCGCTGTCGGGATAAGGATCTCCGAAGTGGCGGGAGCCGTGGAACACGATGAGCCTTGCCCCATATTTTTTGACAAGGATCTCCGTGGCCTGGGAGAGCATCTCTTCGAGGACCTCCGGAATCCGGAGATCGGCAGATTTAACAGTCATGCTTCCTCCAATATGGCGGACGAAAGAGCCATCCGTGACCTTTCCATGTCCATGAATTTTACCACACGGAGCCAATGTCCCTACAGATCGAAACCGACGGAGATCGGGAAGAAGAAGGAATTTCCGCCGAAGGTGCCCGGCGAGGGGAGATACGCCACCTTGGCCTCGATCGTCAGAAGGCGGATGTTGATCCCGATCCCCACATCTCCGTAGAGGGAGCCTCCCGTGACGGCCGTCAGGCTCGACGGCGACCCCACCGTCGCCGGTTTCCCGGCGCTTTCGGCCGTGATCGCATACCCCAGGTCGACCGGGGCGTAGACGAAGTAGTTCGTCGTTCCGAAAAGCTTGAACACCGGCCCGATCGTCGCGGCGGCATAGCCTGCCAGTGGCCCGTTCTTGGCGCCTTCCCCAAACGAGTCGGAAAAGAGGTTTCCCTGGAGGAGAAGCCTTGCGGCGATGTTGTCGGTGAACCAGACCTCGGTCCCGAACCCGAATCCGTATCCGTTGCCCGTAACGGGCCGGGCCCCCTGATAGACAGTCGTCCCCGTGGAACTGGTCCCCAGGGTTCCAGCGTCGAACCCACTCCCCATGACCAGGTTCCCGAACAGGAGAAAGTCCCAGACCCCGGGACCGGAATCGTCGGCTTCCGCCGCGGGAACGAAGCACCCCAGTACCCCCATCATCACGGCCACCATCACAGCTTTTCTGATTTTTCCGATCACGCCGAACCTCCTTCGTTGTCGTTTGTGCTGAATTGACGTCTCTCTTTCAGGACGACCTCGACCTCTCCGGGAGATTTCCTTTCCGGGGGAGGTTCCGGGGACGTCCTTTCCTCTTCCGGACCTTCGGAAAAGGTCCTCCGCCGGCGGCAGACTCCGCAGATCTCCCGCTCCCTCTCCCGGATCCGGGCGGCGACCGCCCCGGTGGCATAGACCGCTTCGAGGTGCCCGCAGAGGCGCCGGAGCAGGATCCGGCTCACGGGCGCCTCCGGATCTCCACCTGCTTGGCCGCGATCGCCGCCAGAAGGGCCTCCATCCTCTGGTCGGACAGGAGGCTCTGCCACTCGATCTCGATTTCCAGAGCCTCCTCGAGCGCGGTTTCCCGGAGGACTCCCGTACTGGACAGGGTATGGAGTTCGGTGAGCCAGGCCGGGTTGGAAAACCGGCTGTTCACGTCCGTGCCAAGCACGCTCATGAGGCTCACTCCGTTTGCCGAGGCGGGAACTGGAGGAAGGCCCGATTCCTGCGCCAGCTGGTTTTGCCAGGAGACGAGCTGAGGATTGTTCTGGGCCGTCCGGAGCGCCAGCTGCTCGTTCATGGCGTGCCGGGCGAGCGACAGGACGGCATGGTCGCGGAGATTGGCGACCGCGGCCCTCTGCCCCTGGGTCGTATTGGCGGCCGGGGTGGATCCGGCGGCGTAGGGAACGGGATTGGTGACGTTCAGCACGAAGTTCTGGGCCGCCGTGGCCTGGGAGGGCAAAAGGGTCGACCCTCCGGCCAGGTCGTTCGTTCCGAACAGGCTGGACGCGTCGAAATTCTCGGCCGGCTGGCTGGCGATCTTCTGAAGAGCGGCCGTTTTCGGGATATTCTGCTGCATCCACTGGTTCGCGATCGCGTCGGAAGTGGCCGCAGTCGCGGCGGAGCTTCCGAGGACGGAACCGGCCATGCCGATTTCCGCGCTTCGCGCGCAGACATGGGCCACAGTGGCGTGGGGTCCGTACTCCCGCTCAGTCCGGAGACGCTCTCCGATCAGGTACTTGTGGGTCAGCGAGGCGTCCGTCATCCGGGCCTGGTTGTGAAGGTCCGAAGACAGGGCTGCGGTGAGCGATGCCAGGCCCGAAACGACGTTCGAACCCTGGGCGCAGATCTCCCCCGCCAGGGCCTCGACGTAAGGCTGGAGATTCAGCGTGAGGCTCGCGCTGACCGATCCCGTGATCGCGGACGGCGTGGCGCTCCCCGCCGCCATGAGGGCGGACATTTCCGCCGTCACGACCCCCAGGCACTGGGCGTAGGAGGATCCGGCGACGGCCAAAGCCTTGGCCGGACGGACCAGAAAGAGCGCCCCGGAAATCAGGAGCAGGGCGCCAATGAAATGCAATCGTCTCATGCGTCTCCTCACTGGAACAGTTTCTGAATGGTGCTGGTGACACCCTCGTTCGGGCCGACCGCTTCTCCGGACCCAGAGGTTCCTCCGGCGGTCGAATTCTGGATCCCCTGTCCAGGGGTATAGCTTCCTCCGGCGTTGTAGGTGGAATTCGTCTGGGTCGGGGACTGGGCCGTGTTGATGTTGGGGCTTAGATTGCCCATGGAAGATCCCGTGAAGCTTGTGTTTCCGTTGGACGCAGTCCCCGAAAGCCCGAGCTGGCCGGTCTGGGGATTGACGGCCAGTCCGCCGGACATGGTCGCGTCCATGACGTATCCCCCGCAGAACCCGAAGGGCTTGCCGGTGAGCGCTCCGTAAAGGGCCCCGTTGATCAGGCACATGAGCGCGTCGTAGACTGCCTGGCCGACCATGCTGCAGGCCATCGTGACGATCTGGTCCAGGACCGCCGACCATCCCGGGAGGGAATTGGAGAGCCCGAAAGCGAATTTGAGGAAGTTTTTTGCGCAGGCATCGAGCTGGTTCGCGATTGTCTGCATCACGCCCTGGTGCTTCGAGACGGCCCGGCCGGCCTTGTTCATGTAGTCGCTCTGGGCTCCGGCCATGGCGTTCATGATTGGCTGGGCCGCGCAGTTGTTCGGAGCGGTATTGGCCGGGACCGACTGGTATCCCCCGCTCTGGGACGGAAGGGGCGTCGCGGTCGTGGCCGAGCCCACGAGGTCGGAGTTGAGCTGGCTCTGGACGGCGTTCACGGACTGGGACTGCGGAGAGGATGGAGCCGCCGTCTGAGTGGCTGCCGCCCGGGCCGCATAGTCCGGAGAGAGAGGAAAGACCAGAAGAAGGACCAGGAGGAGGACCAGGGCTCTTTTCACCGGGCCCCTCCCCTTCGCAAACGGGATCCGGACCCCGACGTCCGGCCGATCGTTTTTTTCGGCCTGGAGCCTTCCGTGCCGAAGGGTTTTCCGGGTTTGCCGGACTTGTCGGACAAAGGGGGGTGAAGAGGCTGCCCGCTCGAGTCCCGGCTCGCACAGATCCAGAAAAAGACCCCTTTTTTATTCCTGCTTTCCAGGCGAGTGACGGGGATGTCCCCGCCGCAGACGGGGCAGGAGGCCCGGGAAGACATTCCGGGGCTTTCCTGACGCTTTTCCGCGATCAGCTGCCCTTTTCCTTTCGCGAGAAGGGTTTGGGTCTGGGTGCGGACCAGGCCGGCGATGCCGCCCACGAACGCGTTCGTGACTTCGTACTCCCGGCCGACGACTTCCCTGATGGCCCGGGCCATGGACGGCTTTTCGGCGATGACGAGCTTCAAAGGATCCTCCTTTGACTTTCCTTCTATCCTGCTTATATATTTAAATGGTAAAACATGATACCATTATTTAATATCAAAGAAAACAGGCCAAAGGACAATCGGGAACCCCGAGGTTACATGCCGGCAAAACGACAATGGAGGTTTTCATGAATCTCGATCCCGGGACGAAGAAGGCGTTCGAAGCGATCCTGAACCAAAAGGCGGAATTGAAGGAAGCCCAGGAGACCCTCAAGGAATCCGTGAAGAAGCTGGCCGACGAACTGGGGATCAAGCCGGCGGCCGTCAACCGGATCCTGGGACTCGTAGAAAAGGAGCGGTCGAAGGGGGGCATCCTCGACGACGAACGCACCGTCGTCGAGACGGCCGGGGAGATCGCCTGATGGATCCCCTCCAGGCGACTATCGTGCGCCAACTCGAAACGATCCTTGGGCGCCCTCTGCGCGTGTCGGCAGAGAACCTCGACCTCTTGCCGAAGGAGGATCCAGAGGCTTTCAGGGTTCTCGGAGATATCGCAAAGATGACATGCCGGATTTGGCCCTCCACGACAGAGGAAGGCCAACAATGAGTCGGCTGCAGCTGATACCCGGACTCGCCTTTCTCGAATCGGAACCTCTGCGGGCCGCCGCCCTCCGAGAGGAACCAGACTGGGTTCTGATCGAGCGGATCACCGGGAAAAAGTGCCCGGAGACCGTCAATCTCCGGAGCCTTTCGCGCATGACCGAGACCGAACTCGTCCGGACCCTTGGGCTCACGGAGTCCCAGGGGAAAAAACTCTCGGCGGCGCTCACCCTCGCGGACCGTCTCGCCCACGAGGGGATCGAGCGGGGGCAGGAGATCCGGACCGGCAAGGACGTCTTTCAAATCTTCGCGGGGCAAATGAGAGACGCGAAGAAGGAGAGCTTCTGCGCCGTAACGCTCGACCAAAAACACAAAGTCATC
>DAHWGX010000069.1 GCA_027335985.1 Nitrospirota bacterium
AACGAAAACGGAATCGCCTGGTATCTGAGCCAGCTGTGAGCCCTCAACTCCGGATCCATTTTTTCCGAAAAGACAACAAGACAATTCTGCACCCTTCATCCGAGGAACGACGATGAACCGAAAATCTGACCGACGGAAGATCGCCGGCAAGGCCGCGATTCTGGCCGGAATCTGCTCTCTGGTAATCGCTCTTGCCCCCCTTCCGGCCTTGGCCGGCGGTCCATCGGGCGTGGCCGGAACAGCCCTGTTCCAGCAGTTCCCCCTACTCTACCAGGGGGTTCTGGTGGAAGGTATGGGCGGGGCCTTCACCGCCGTGGCCGACGATTCCAACGCCCCCTTCTACAACCCGGCTGGACTCGACAACATTCAGAGCTCCTCATTTCAGATCCTGAACATTTCGGCCGACATCACCTATCCCTCCCTCTATCCGACCCTGTACAACAACCTGAATGGCGCAAGCACAAGCAATCCCTCGAGCTACGTCAACGCCTTCAACAACATCGCTGGACAGAGCCTCTACGCGAGGGTCGGAGACTACTCGAACTACACCACCCACGACTTTGCAATCGGGCTTCTGACCAACAATCAGGTCCTGGGGGTCGCCAACGCCTCACCGACCACCACCAACCTGGCCTCCCTCGCCGCACTTTCCGACTCCGGAGTCGTGCTCAGCGGGGCGTATGGATTCTTCAACCACCACCTCCAGGTCGGCGGAACCCTGATGGGACTCTATCAGATGTTCGAAAACATCCCCTCCCTCACCGTCGCACAAGCGAGCACAATTTCCAGCACCCTTTCGGGCAACCTTTCCCGTGGATTCGGGGTAGTCGGAAACCTGGGAGCCATCTATCACTTCGATCTTCCGCTCAATCCCACCCTGGGAGCCTCGGTCCTGAACGTCGGAACCGCAAGCTTCGGCGATGCCGGATCCCTCCCCCAGATCATCAACGCCGGCGTCGGCATCGATCCGGACATCGGGTTTGGACGGCTCCTGGCCGACATCGACTATGTCGACGTGACAAACTACCTTTACTACACAGGCGACTCCCTGTTGCTCCATACCCGGGTCGGGATCCAGTACCAGTTCCCCGAGATTCTCACCGTTTCGGCGGGTCTTTACGAAGGCTATCCCACCTTCGGCGTCGGGGTCGACCTCTGGGCCTTCGAAGTGAACGCTTCCTACTACACGGAAGAGGCCAGCCCTGTTCCGGGACTCAATCCCGACCACATCGTTTCCCTCCAGGTGGCTTTCGGCTGGATGTGACGACAAAATTCACCCAAACAAAAAAGGCGCCGATCGGCGCCTTTTTTGTTTCTTCTCCAGAAGGTTCCCCAATTCAGAAAGTAGAGCTTCCTGCGGGAGACTGGCGAAGGTCCTTGGTCGTCTGGGCGATCCGTTCGAGTGCCGCTGCGGCGGCCTTCTGCTCCGCCTCCTTTTTCGAATGGCCCTGCCCTTCTCCCCAGACGCTCTCGCGAATCAGGACCGCCACATCGAAGACCTTCTGGTGGTCCGGACCGGACTGACCCGTGATCTTGTACTTCGGAAGCGTCTCCAGTTCACGCTGGCAATACTCCTGAAGCTCGGTCTTGTAGTCGGCAATGGCATCGGTCCGGGAGGCCCCTTCGATCATCTCCCGAAACTCCCGGAGAACGAAATTCCGGGCCGCTTCGAGCCCACCGTCCTGGTAGATCGCGGCGATGACCGCCTCGAGGGCATCGGAAAGAATGGAGTTCTTTTCCCGCCCCTGGGTAATTTCCTCCCCGCGACCGATCAGAAGGAAGCTTCCGAGTCCGATGTTGCGGGCGACCTGGGCCAGGGAAGGCTCGGAAACGATCCGTCCCTTGAGCTTGGACAAAACCCCTTCCGGGGAGTCGGGCCAGAGGGCCATGAGGTATTCCGCGATCACGAGACCCAGAACGGTGTCCCCCAGGAACTCCAGGCGTTCGTTGTCCCGTCGCGTCCCGCCCTTCCGAAACTCGTTGGTATAGGACTTGTGGATAGTCGCCTCTTCGAGCCGTTCCAGGGATCGGAACCGATAGCCGAGACGTTCTTCAAGAACCGGGAGGTTGTGCATCCATTGGGACCGGGGAAACATTGTCTGTCCTCAGCGGGGAAAGGCGCCCGGCCCCGTCAGCCATCGAACCGGGAAATCACAAGGGAGGCATTGGTGCCGCCAAAGCCGAAGGAGTTTTTGAGAATCACCCTGACATCCTGCTTTCTGGAACCATCGGACACATAGTCGAGATCGCATTCGGGGTCGGGATTTTCGAGATTGATGGTGGGCAGGACCACGCCATGATGCAGGGTCATGAAGGCCAACGCCGTCTCGACACCGCCGGCGCCACCGAGGAGATGGCCCATCATCGACTTGAGGGCCGTCACCGGGATCTTCGACGCATGGTCTCCTAAAACGGTCTTGAGGGCCTTGGTTTCGATCTTGTCGGCAAAGGTGGAGGTGGCATGGGCATTCACATGGTCCACATCGGACGGGGAGATCCCTGCGTTCGAGAGTGCCATGCGCATGCAGCGCACTGCGCCACCCGCGTCGTCGGGGGGGGCGGTGATATGGTAGGCGTCTCCCGTCAGACCATACCCGAGAACTTCACCATAGATGGTTGCCTTTCGGGCGAGGGCCCGGTCGAGGGTTTCCAGAACCACCACCCCGGCTCCCTCCCCCAGTACGAAACCGTCGCGATCCCTGTCGAAAGGACGCGAGGCATGTTCCGGATCATCGTTTCGCGAGGAAAGGGCCCGAGCCGCCGCGAAACCCGATACCGTCAGAGGAGTGAAGGCCGATTCGGAGCCACCCGCCAGCATGACATCGGCGTCCCCTCTCCGGACGATGTGATAGGCGTCGCCGATGCAGTGAACACCTGTGGCGCAGGCTGTCACGGCGCATGAGTTCGGCCCTTCAAGGCCCAGGCGGATCGCGATCTGTCCGGAGGCCAGGTTTATGAGAACCATCGGAATAAAAAAGGGAGATACCTTGCGCGGCCCTCCCTCCACCAACTGGGAGTGGTAGTATTCGATTCCGCCGATTCCGCCAATTCCCGATCCGACATAGACCCCGATCCGTTCGCGTGTGGCGTCGTCGATCTCGAGGGCGGCGTCCTCCACCGCCATCTGGGCCGCCGCCATGGCGAAATGGATGAAGGTGTCCATCTTCTTGATTTCTTTCTTGTCGATCCACTGCCCCGGATCGAACCCCTTGACCTCGCCTCCGAAGCGGACGGGAAGATCAGAGGGGTCAAAGCGGGTGATGGCTCCCACTCCTGACCGTCCAGCGCGGGCGGCGTCCCATGTTGCCCGGGCGGTATTTCCCAGGGGCGAGACGATCCCGACACCAGTGACGACAACCCTCCGGTCCTGGAGGGGACGGATCCCCATCAGACGCGCTCGCTGATATAGTCGATCGCATTCTGGACCGTCGAGATCTTTTCAGCATCCTCGTCGGGAATCTCGATCCCGAACTCTTCTTCCAGAGCCATCACAAGTTCGACGGTATCAAGGGAGTCGGCCCCGAGATCCTCGACAAAATGGGATTCCGGATGGACCTCCTCTTCCTCGACGCCCAGCTGTTCCGCAATAATTTTCTTGACCCGATCGTTGATTGCCATGAAACCAGACCTCCTTGAAGGATTTTTATTGTCCGGGAAGGATTCCCGGACGGTGCCGCATTACGGCATGTAAAGCCCGCCGTTCACGGGAATGACAGCCCCCGTGATATATCCAGCCTCCGGGTCGACGAGGAAGCGAACCGCATGTGCGATCTCTTCCGATCTTCCGAACCGTCGGACAGGAATTCGTTCCAGGACCCCGCTTGTCACGCTTTCGGGAAGGGCTGCGGTCATGTCCGTTTCAATGAAGCCGGGGGCGACGACATTGACGGTGATTCCACGGGACGCGACTTCGAGCGCCACCGATTTGGAGAAGGCTTCAATCCCTCCCTTGGAGGCCGCGTAGTTGGCCTGGCCCGCATTTCCCGTTGACCCCACCACCGAGGAGATGGAGACGATTCGTCCATAGCGCTGCTTCATCATGGGGCGAAGAACCGCCTTGACCATCCGGAACGGACCCGTCAGGTTGACGTCGATCACCTCCCTGAATTCCGCCTCATCCATGCGCACAAGGAGCTTGTCTCGCACGATGCCGGCATTGTTCACAAGAATATCAACCCTACCCCAGCGATGCAACACTTCCTCCATGGCCGCCTCGATAGAGGCGGGATCGCTCAGGTCGAGAACGACAGCCTCCCCGACGTTGCCTCCGGGAAGGGCCCTGATCTTTTCCTGAAGTGCGGGAGCTCCGGTCCTGCAGCCAAAGGCCACACGAACCCCGGCCGCGAGAAGCGCGGCCCCGATCGCCCAGCCGATGCCCCGGTTGGCTCCGGTAACCAGAGCCACCTGTTCCGATAGCGGACGGAGCTCCTCTTTCTCCCTCATATGCGTTCCTCCTTCCGGTCGGTCGACTCCCATATGACTTTTTCCGTCCGGGGCTCCATCGCCTTCTCGATTCGTTTTCCCAGTCCCGTCAGGACCGACCCTGGCCCCACCTCGACAAACCTTGCCACCCCTTCTTCGAGGAGTCCCGCCACGGAGCGTCGCCATTCGACAGGACTTTCCATCTGCCTCACAAGGAGGTTCCTGATCTCTCCGGAGGCCTCTCCGGCATTCAATGGTCTGGCCGTGACGTTGGGAACAACCGGAACAGAAAGGGGAGAAAGGACCACCTGGGAGAGCAGTTCCTTCATCGACAAGGCTGCCCGATGCATGAGAGCGGTATGGGAAGGAACGGAGACAGGAAGGGACACCACCTTCCGCACGCCCGCTTCCTTCAGAAGGTCGATCGCCAGGTGAACCTTCGAACGCGATCCTGCGATCACGCACTGTCCCGGGCAATTGTCGTTGGCAACGGAGACCACCCCTTCTCCACCGCCGACCGCCCGGGCAAGAACCTCCTCGACCTGTTCCCTGTCCGGCCCCAGGACCGCCGCCATCAGTCCCTCTCCCTCGGGGACGGCCTCCTGCATGAAGCGTCCCCGCTTATGCACCAGCTGGACGGCGTCTGCGAAGGACAGGGCCCCGGCTGCCACCAGGGCCGAGTACTCACCCAGGCTGTGTCCAAGAACGACATCGGGGGCCAGGGTCTCCCGAATCCGTTCGAGAGCCAGCACGCTTGCCACAAGAATGGCCGGCTGGGTCCAGAAGGTCTGGTCCAGGGATCCTGGGGGATCGTTGCGGGTGATGGACAGGAGGTCGGCACCGAGGATTTCGCTCGCCTCGGCGATCCGGCGTTTTTCTTCCGGCCTGTCGAATCCGTCGAGCAGGCCGGGGTACTGGGATCCCTGTCCTGGAAACTGGTAGGCGGTTTTCATGCGCGACTCCGTTTCTGTGTTTCGGCTTCCCATGTCAAAAGGCCCGATCCCCAGGTCACCCCCGCACCGAAAGCGGTGAGGAGAACGCGGCTCCCCTCCGCAATCCTGCCGGAGCGCACGGCTTCGTCGAGGGCGACGGGGACGGAGGCGGCCGAGGTGTTCCCGTAGCGGTCGATATTGATCATGACCTTCTCCGGAGAAAGGCCAAGCCGTGATGCCAGGGCATCGATGATGCGGATGTTGGCCTGGTGAGGGACGAGAAGATCGATTTCGGATGGGGCAACCCCGGAGGAGGAGAGAACGTCCAGGACCGATTCCTGGAGCGAGCGGACCGCCATCTTGAAGGTCTCGCCTCCCTTCATCCGGATAAAGGGGGCCGTTTCCTCTCCCGACCTCCGGCTACCGCCTCCCGGGACATGGATCATGTCCCAGTAGCGGCCGTCGGCCCTCAGCCGAAAGGTCTCGAGCCCCTTTTCCGCTGTGTCGGAAGCCTCGACGACCACCGCTCCTGCCCCGTCTCCGAAGAGGATGCAGGTCCCCCGGTCAGACCAGTCCAGTGCCCGGCTCATGACTTCGGAGCCGATCACCAGAAGGCGTCGGGCCGCACGGGATTCGATCATGCTTTTTGCCACGCTCATGGCGTAGACAAAGCCCGAACAGACGGCATTCAGGTCGAAAGCAAAGGCCTTGTCGGCACCGAGGCGCGCCTGAACGAGGCAGGCCGTCGATGGAAACAGAAGGTCGGGGGTTGCCGTTGCGACCAGAATTCCGTCGAGAGACCCGGCCTCGAGACCGGCCGACTCGAGGGCCTTTAGACCCGCATAAACGGCAAGGTCGCTCGTCGCTTCCTCGGGAGCCGCGATACGTCTTTCCCTGATTCCGGTCCGCTCCCGGATCCACTCATCGCTGGTATCAAGATAAGCGGCGAACTCGTCGTTGGTCATGATCCGGGCCGGAGCGTAGGAACCGGTTCCCGTAATGACCCCCACCGGTCCCCTCACGAGCCGTGTTCCCCGGAGATCATTTGGGCGATATCAAGTGCGATTGTCCGGGTCAGGCCCGACTTGGCCAGACGGTCGGCCATGCCCATCGCGTTGGAAATGGCGAGGCTGTTGGAACGGCCGTGGGAAATGACGAACAGGCCGTTGACACCCAGAAGAGGGGCGCCTCCATATTCGGCGTAATCGAGCCTTTTTTTCATGCGTGAAAGAGAGGGACGGAGGAGAAGCCCTCCGATCTTGGACCTGAGATTTTCGCCGGCGGCCTCGCGCATCATGCCAAGAATGGTCTGTGCGAGCCCTTCGGCCTCCTTGAGCACCACGTTTCCGACAAAGCCGTCACAGACCACGACGTCGGCCTCCCCGGAAAAGATGTCACGGGACTCGATCGGGCCGGAAAACCATGGATCTTTGCTGGCGCGAAGGCTTTCGATGGTCTTTTGAACCAGCTCGTTGCCTTTGGTCTCTTCCTCGCCATTCGAAAGGACACAGACCCGAGGATCCTTTTTGGAGAATAGATGACGGGCCAAGACCCGCCCCATGTGGGCAAACGAAACAAGGTGGGATGGCTTGCAGTCGACATTGGCTCCTCCATCCACAAGGATGAAGTGCCCTGTCAGGGAGGGAAGAATCGTTCCGATCGCCGGACGCTCGACTCCGTCGAGACGTCCAAGGACCCACATCGCCGAGGCCAGCGAAGCGCCGGAGTGGCCGGCAGAGACGACAGCATCTACCTCTCCCCGCTTGACGAGTTCGGTTGCCATCCAGACGGTGGAGCCCCGGCGTCTTCTCACGTCGGAGGCTTTTTCCGTCATGGCAATCACGTCCTTCGCGTCAACGAACTCGAAGGGAGCGGAAAGACCGAGGGCATGAATTCTCTCTTCGAGGACTTTTTTGTCGCCCACAAGAACAGGTTGGGTTCCGAAGGTCCTGTAGGCCAAGTCTGCGCCTGAAATCAGCGGATCAGGACCAAAGTCCCCTCCCATAGCGTCCAGGGCGATTTTCATGGGCGAATTCGGTTTTTCCTCAGCCGTTCTTGACGCGGAGAACGGGGCGAGCGTTGTAGGTCCCGCAGGAGAGGCAGGCGTAATGCGGCTGTTTGGGTTCACCGCAGGAAGGGCACTTCACGATCGCTCCCAGGGTAAGCTTCTTGTGGGTGCGTCGTTTGTCACGTCTCGAGCGAGAAATCTTGGTTTTTGGATGTGCCACGAAAGAGCTCCTTCACGATTTTTAGAGTTGTAGCCGGGAGCATGTTTCCATGATCCCGTCGAAGAGGGTACAAAAACACCTTCATCGCCGGGCGACGCTTTCCTCATCCCTCCGTGGGACAGGTGCAGAGGCCCGTGTTCCTGTTTTCTCCGCATTCGGGACAAAGCCCCCTGCAATCCTCGTCACAAAGAGGATAAAAGGGAAGGTCCGTCAGAACAAGTTCCCTAACCCAGGGGGCGAGATCCACCCACCCGTCCTTGCCGTAACGCTCGAGCTCCTCGGTTGCCGACCCCTTCTCATGAAAAAAGAGGGTCCGCTCTCCGACCTCTCCCTTTCGGGTATAGGTCTCAAGACATCGGACGCAGGAGAGGGGAGTTTCATAATCGACAGTCACATCGACCATTACATCGGTCCCCTCACGTCCGAGGGATCCCGAGATCCGGCCTTTCATCTCCCTGAACTCGGCTTCTGTTTCAGGGACGAGGAAAACACCGGGAGCGGCGTCTATCTCCTCCGACAGGGACAGGTCGAGGACCATGGGTTCCGAAACCCGAAGATCGGGTATTTTGTCGATATGATATTTAAGCATCACAAAAAGATGATTTTATCGATCGAGAATCATTGTGTCAACCATGGACCCTGGTCGCCCGAGAAAGTCTCCGATCCATTCCTGAAGTCCAGAAACTGGAACAGCATGCCGCTCTCCCGACTTGCGTACCTTGATCTCGGCCCGGTCCTCACGAAGACTTTTCTCCCCCAATATGATCTGGAGGGGAAACCCGCAAAGGTCGGCATCGGCAAACTTCACCCCAGGCCGGGCCTCCCTGTCGTCGACCAGGACATCTCCCGGAAAGCGTTCCTCGATGATGGCCGCGATCCGTTCACCCTTGGCGGTCAACCCGGCATCCTTCCCGCCGAGAGGAAGGACGCAGACGGTCCATGGGGCCATCGCCAACGGCCAGATGATCCCGCTTTCGTCATGGGATTGTTCGATCGCTGCGGCCAGGAGCCGACTCACTCCAATGCCGTAGCATCCCATGTGGTACATTGTCTCCCGGCCATCCGGATCAAGAAATGCAGCCCCCATCGGTTGGCTGTAACGGGCCCCGAGATCGAACACATGGCCGACCTCGATTGCCGTGGTACGCTCGAGCGGTGTCTGGCAGATCGGACAATGGGTGGTCGTTCCAGCGAGTTCGATATTCGATGCCCAGGAGCAGGAAGGACAGTGCACGACCGTATCCTCCCCTGATGGAGCCAAAACCATGAATTCGTGGGATGAGGAGCCTCCGATCATTCCCGTATCCGCCTCCACCATCCGGACAGTCAGTCCGAGTCTTGAAAATATCCGGAAGTAGGCCTCCTGCATCACACGGTAGCAGGCACCCCCTTCCTCGGAGGAGCGGGCAAAGGAATAGGCGTCCTTCATGACGAATTCGCGGCCACGCATCAACCCGAAGCGAGGGCGCATTTCATCCCTGAACTTTGTCTGTATCTGATAAAGCGTGACGGGAAGCTGGCGATAGCTTCGAAGAAGACCCCGGGCCAGATCGGTCACCACCTCTTCGTGGGTGGGGCCGAGGGCAAAAGAACGTTCATGACGGTCCTGGATCCGGAAGAGCTCCTTCCCGTATTTTTCCCATCGGTCGGTCGCCTGCCAGAGTTCAGCAGGCTGAAGAGCCGGCATCAGAACCTCAAAGGCCCCCGCCCGCTCCATTTCCTCCCGGACAACCGCCTCAACCTTCCGGAGCGACCGAGTCCCCAAGGGAAGAAAGTCATACAAGCCACCGGCTACCTTCTTGACGTAGCCCCCCCTCAACATCAATCTGTGGCTCACGACCTCCGCCTCGGCCGGCTCCTCATGGAAGGTGACATACGGAAGACGGGTCGTTCTCACGCCTTCTCCGCCGACAGGGCCCGATCCGGCGCCATTGGCAATTCAACACGGCGCCCGTCTTCCGTACGGAGGGAGGAGACTCCCGCCGCGCGCATCATCTCCACCTTTTTTTCGACCTGGGCGATCAGGAGCTCCTCGAGATCGGCCGAGGGAATTTTCTTGACGACTTCCCCGTTTTCAAAAAAGATTCCGACCCCCTGCCCTCCGGCGATTCCCAGGTCGGCCTCCTTTCCTTCTCCTATTCCATTGACCACGCATCCGAGAATGGAGACATCCATCGTTTCCTGAACGTGGGCAAGCCGTTCCTCGACGCGAGCCGCGAGACCCACCACATCTATTTCAAGTCGTCCGCAGGTCGGACAGGCGATGACGTTCACCCCCCGCTTCCGGAGCCCCAGGGATTTGAGAATTCCCCAACCCACCTTGACTTCTTCCACCGGATCGGCGGCCAGGGAGACCCGGATGGTATCCCCGATCCCGCTGGCAAGAAGGTAGCCGAGTCCCACCGACGACTTCACCGTTCCCGAGAGAAGGGGGCCTGCCTCGCTGACGCCGATATGCAGCGGATAGTCGCATCGGTCCGAAGCCAGGCGGTAGGCATCAATCGTGTCCAGAACATTGGAGGCCTTGAGCGAGATCTTGATATCGTTGAAGTTTTCTTTTTCGAGGAGAGCGACATGGCGCATTGCCGATTCCACCATGGCCTCGGGAGTCGGATGGCCGTAATACTCGAGGAGGTCCCGCTCGAGCGAGCCTGCGTTGACCCCGATCCGGATGGGAAGCCCTTTCTCCTTCATCCGGTCGACAATCGCCCGGACTTTGGACTGGCTACCGATATTTCCCGGATTGATCCGCACTGCATCCACACCTCCTTCGATCACCGTCAGTGCCAGATGATAGTCGAAATGAATGTCCGCAACCACGGGAATAGGAGAGCGCTTGTGGATCTTTCCAACAGCTTCGGCCGCTTCCTGGTCCACCACGGCGAGGCGAATGATTTCGCATCCGACATTGGCGAGGTCCTCGATCTGACGGAGGGTTCCTTCGATATCGCGGGTATCTGTCGTGGTCATCGACTGAACCGCCACCGGGGCGCCATCTCCGATCGGAACGGATCCGACCATGATCCGACGCGTCTTTTTTCTCTTTATTTCCATGAAAACACTCCTTATATTATCGCCCAGTTCCGAAGACTCGCATGATATCGTTATAGAAGGCAAAAACCATGATCGTCAGCAATATGACGAAGCCGACCTGCATCGACAGCTCCCGAACCCTGAGGGAGGGCGGCTTTCTTAGAATTCCTTCGGCGGTGAGGAAAAGGAGGTGCCCCCCGTCCAGGACCGGAATGGGAAGAAGGTTCATGACACCCAGGGTCACGCTGACAAACCCCATGAACACCAGAAGGTTTGAGAGACCGGACTTTGCGGCCTTCGCCGACATCTGGGCGATGAGGATCGGTCCCCCCAGGTTTTTCGGGGAGATGTGGCCTGTGACCATCTTGCCAAGGGAGATGAGATTGATCGAGGCGATCCTCCATGTCTTGATGACCGCCAGACCAAGCCCTTCGGAAAAACCGTAGCGCACCGTGACAAAGGTTCCGGACGGTCCCACCCCGATCTTGCCTTGATTTTCTGCCTCTCCGAACAGATTCTTCCCCGCTTCGACCCGTGGAACGATCTGAAAGGACAGGGTCTTATCCCCTCTTTGGACCGATAGAGGCACATTGTGCCCACCCTGGCGCTCGATCAATCGTCGAAGATCATCCCAGCGTTCGATGACGTGGCCATTCACCGAAAGGATACGGTCTCCCTTCATGATTCCGGCCGCTGACGCGGGAGAGCCTGGAAGAACCTGCCCCACCACGGCTTCCATGACGGGGAGACCCGACCAGAACACAGCGGCGAAAAGAAGGATGGCCAGCATGAAATTGGCCACCGGACCCGCTGCGGCGATCATCATCCGTTTCGAAACGGAAAGGGCGGAAAAAGAGTGTGGCAGATCCTCGGGAGCCACTTTTTCCGGATCGGTCTCTCCGAGCATCTTCACATATCCCCCCAGAGGGATCCAGGATAGGCGATACTCGGTTTCACCCACTGTTTTGGCAAAAATCTTCGGTCCGAAACCGATCGAAAACTTTTCGATCTTGACACCGAATCTCTTGGCGACCAGAAAATGGCCCAATTCATGGATCAGGATAAGAACCCCGATCACGACGATAAAGGAAACTATAGCTGTCAAGCGTCTCTGCCTTTCATCAGGGAGTTCAGGAGCAGACCGGGACCGATCCCATGGATCCGGTCTTGGCCACCGCATCGTGGGCGAGTGCCGTGGCCCTGCCGACCGCACGGCGTATCTCGTCAAGAGATTCCGGAACGGCCTCGGGAGCCTCCGCCATCACCCGCTCCCATATTTCAAAAATGCCGGTAAAGGAAATTCGACCTTCCAGAAATGCCTGAACCGCTACTTCATTTGCCATGTTCAGGTACAGGGGGCCCTGCCCGGTCCGCGCGATCGAGCGGGCGGCCAGACTGATCGCCGGAAAGGTCTCGTGATCAGGAGGGAAGAAGGTCAACGTCCCGGTTTTGGCCAGATCGAGAAAGGGAACTCCGATGGGAAGACGCTCCTCCCCCGAAATGGCGTAGGCGATCGGTCCCTTCATGTCGGGGACCCCCATCTGGGCAAGCACGGAGGCATCCTCAAACTCGACCAGGGAATGAATGATGCTCTGCCGGTGGACGACAACATCGATCCGGCTCGAAGGAATATCGAATAGCCAGCGGGCCTCGATGAGCTCCAGCCCCTTGTTCAGGAGTGTCGCCGAATCGATGGTGATCTTGGGCCCCATCTTCCAGGTCGGGTGGTTCAGTGCCTGATCAGGCGTGACCTGCTCGAGGTCGGCCCGGGTCTTGCCGAAGAACGGTCCACCGGAGGCGGTCAGGACGATCCTCCTGACTCCCGTCCATGAATGTCCTCTCATCGCCTGGTAGATCGCGCTGTGTTCCGAGTCGACAGGGACGAGACGGGCTCCTTTCGACTTTATCCGGTCGATCACAGTCTGCCCCCCCACGACCAGTGTTTCCTTGTTCGCGAGGGCGACGGTCCGACCGTTCCGGATGCCTTCCCAGGTGGGAGCCAATCCGGCTTCTCCCACAATGGCGGAAAGCAGCACCTCCGCATCGGGGAGGGCGGCCACGGCACAGGCCCCTTCCATTCCGGCCTGAACACTGATTCCCAATCCGGAAAGTTCTTCCCTGACCCGCGAGAAAATGCTTTCGTCGACAGACAGGAGCTCCGGGCGAAATTCCCGGGCCTGAAGGAGCGCCTGATCGAGATTTTTTCCGCAAGCCAGCCCCCGGATACGGAATCTGTCGGGATGGGCTCGGACAATATCGAGAGCCGATCGCCCGATCGATCCCGAGGACCCCAGGATGGAAAGGCCGACCTTTGTCCCTGTCGTTAGTTCGTTCGCCATTGAAGTCCTATCCTAGACGATGACGGGAGAGCTGAGTCCTTCGTAAAAAATCAGAACTCCATAAAGGACAGGGGCGTTGAAGATGAGGCTGTCCACCTTGTCGAGCATGCCCCCGTGTCCGGGCAACAGGTGCCCTGAATCCTTGACTCCGGCTTGTCTCTTGAAGGCTGACTCTACCAGATCTCCCAACTGTCCGGTGACCGAAAGAAGGAGTGCAATCCAGAAAACAGCCATCCGAGACAGAGGAGCCGGAAGCCAGGAAACGATGAGGAGACTGAAAAGTATCCCGGCCACCGTCCCACCCAACGCCCCCTCCCAGGTTTTCCCGGGAGAGACAACAGGAGCCATCCTGTGACGGCCAAACATCTTCCCGAAAAAATATCCGCCCGAGTCGACGATCCAGGTCAAAGCCAGAAGATAGAGGATCCACCGATCTCCGCCGGGAATTCCCCGAATCAGGAGGATCGTCCCGAGAAGGAAAGGGATGTACATGATCCCGAGCCAGACAATCGGGAGCTGGGCCATGCGCACCACTCCCCCCGAAAGGAGCGTCCCACCCAGGACCGTCAAAAGCAGGAGGGCCGCGACCACCTCGAGCGTTTCCGGAGGCACAGCCCCGGTGCTTTTGAGATAAATCACATAAAGGAACCCGGCTCCCGCCGATAACCCCATCCAGACTCCGCTGTCAAAGGAAATGTCCGGAAAGAGCCGATAAAACTCATATTGGGAAAGGATCACCAGGCCGGCCATAACCAGAAAGAAGAGAAACGGAGTCGCCCAAACGACCAAAGCCACGATCATTGGGATCGCGATTCCCGCCACGACAAGTCTTCGGACGAGCTCCATCAGCGCTCCGTCCCGCCGGATGCGTCCGCGGCCGTCGCACCCTCCGCGCCGAAGCGCCTCTGTCGTTCCTGATAGTCCAGAAGTGCCTGCTTCAGATCCTCTTCTCCGAAATCCGGCCAGTAAATACCGGTAAAATATAACTCCGTATAGGCAATCTGCCACAGAAGAAAATTGCTGATCCTGTATTCTCCGCTTGTCCGGACAAGGAAATCGGGGGGCGGGAGATCGAAAGAATCCATATACCGGCAAAATTCCTCCTGGGAGAGGGTCGCCGGATCGACTCTGCCTGCCATGGCATCTTCCGCCAGACGGCGGGCCGCCGAAAGAATTTCCTCCCGCCCGGAATAGGAAAGCGCCAACGTCAGGTCCATGGCCTTTCCCGAGACCGTGCTGGCCTCCACTGATTCAAGCCTTCGGAGTACGCTTCGAGGAAGACGCGCCCGGTCCCCGATAGCCCGGAAGCGGATCGATTTCTCGATCATGAGGGCCTCTTCGCGGTCAAGATAGTCCTCAAGGAGACGCATCAAGGCTTCGACTTCCAGTCTGGATCTTTTCCAATTTTCCCACGAGAACGCATAGAGGGTCAAATAACGGATCCCCCAGGATCGGCAAAGAGTCACCGTCCGCCGCACCGCCTGAGCGCCCTGACGGTGTCCGGCCACCCTCGGAAGATGCCGCTTCTGAGCCCACCGCCCGTTTCCATCCATTATGATGGCCAGATGGACCGGAGGCCGAACGAGCCAGTCCGGAGTCTCACAGGTCCCTGGATTAACAATCTCCTGCCGGGGAATCATTTTTTCGGTCCGCCTCCGGATGGACGATTCAGAAGGGTGGGAGAGGTCGTGCCCGAGCGAAGATATCGGCTGACCGTATCCGGAAGATGAAAATACAGGAGAGTTCCTTCCTTCACGATCAGATTCTGGATATTCATGAAATTGAAGACCGGCTCCGTCCCGACCACAAGACTCGGAGTTCCGCTCGCGGGATCCTCCAGGATCGCAATGTCGCGGATAAAGTTTTTGACCCTGGGCAACTCTCCCAAAAGGGTCCAGTTGACTCCCGTCCATCGATAGAAATAGACCTGGCCATACTGGAATCCCTGAAAGTTTCCGAAACCCGATGACATAGGAATGTTCTTGTAGACGATGGCGATGGGTTTTCCCGGATCGCCAGGGGGAGTCAGAACCAGAATGCGGCCTTTGACCCGGACACTCCGGGACTGGACCGGCAAAAGGGCATGGGGCCTCCCGAACACGAAATGATTCGAGTATCCTCCGAGGAAGATGGGACTTTTGAACCTCAGATCGCCGCGGGAATCATAGTATTCGAGATGGTTGTCCATGGCGATCTTCAGGAAAGCATTTTGGCCTCCCGTACGGACGGGAAGAGTGCCGAGGAGGGTGATGGCCTTCGGCCAAGCCACCTTGTCCCCCTTTTCAAAATGGTCGAGATTCCAGCGGAGGAAATGGATGTGTCCCAGAAAGGCCTTGTTCACACCCATCTTCTGACCGATCAGACGGGTCGTGCCGTCCGACATGCGCACGATCCGGATGTACCAGGGAAGATGCTTCGCGATGCGACGGAATGTTGTTCCGTCGTAATCGAGCACGTACGAGTCGGGCTCTCCGCCCACGATGTTTGTGACGGCAATTTGGTCGTGTCCGGGGTGCTCCCTGTCGGGAGGGATCACAGATCCGGAGGAGATGAAGACATGCCGGTTTCCTTCGACCCGGGGATCGGACTCCCGGTAGTGGGTCCGGACCCGGTCGTTTCCGATCGTTCCCACCACGATCCGGCGACCATCCGAAAGAGCCGAGGTCGTTCCCTCACCCGGAATGAAGCGCCCTTCGGTCAGAAAGAAAGGAATGAACGGAAGCTTGACTGTCCGGAAAGGAACGGAAAGAGGCGGCAGCTTGGCGGCATGCATGTTTGGAGAGATGCCGGCCAGAAGATCTCCTCCCCCCGTCAGGGGACGCACACCGGTGAGGTTGGTCTCAAGAGAGAAGGCCTTCTGTCCCGACAGGCCGCCCGTGGTCTCCATGTTCAGGAGCACCTTGTCGCCAAGAAGAGTGGTATCGATCAGAATCAGGCTCTGGACCCGCAGATTTCTGGCGAGGCGGGCACGATAGGCAGGATCGGAAAGGTTCCCCTTCCCCATTTTTCGCATGGCCAGATCGACCCTGAAGGGATCGACGACCGAAAATCGTCTCGACTTCTGAAGGGCTCTTGTCAGATGGCTCATCACACCGAGGTCGGCATACCTGGATGCGGGGACAAGGGCAATCCGGACAAGGGACTCCGGCATTCGGAAACGGTCTCCGACACGAACCTGTCCCGTTCCGGAAAAAAACCCTTCGGAAGATTCCGGAGTGACCGTCCGGAGTTCGACCCATCCGACCCGTTCCTCCCGGCGGCCTATGACCAGACCTGTATAGAAATCCCTAAATGGAGGTCCTGGCCGGTAGACCATGACCACAGCCCCTGGATAAAGTCCCCTGGAGCTTCCCCTGTCGAGGGTCACGCGACCCTCGTGTCCCACTTCGGAGACTTGCCCTTGTCCAGGAGGGAAAAACGTTTCAAGAATATGAACGACATCCGTCGCTCTGGCCAGGGTCTTCTGGGGAACGCCACCCGCCGGATGCGGAGAAGGGGGCGCCGCCGAGGAGAATGAAGGGAATGTTGCCAATACGAAGACAGAGACAAGAAACCCGATCAGTGCCTTTTTTCCGGAAATAGGCCGGAATCCTTGCCCCGATCGCATGGAAATGCTTTCTCCTTTTTTCACAATATCCCGGTGATCGTCCCGTCCGGAGAGAGACTGACACGGGAAAAAGCCGGCTCCCTGGGAAGTCCCGGCATCGTCTGTGTCTCCCCTGCAACCGCCAGCAGAAATCCCGCTCCCGACAGTATCCGGACCTCCCGGACTGGAAATACGAAACCGGTCGGGGCGCCCAGGACAGTCGGATCATGGGAAAGCGAGGCCCATGTTTTGGCGATACATACGGGGAATTCTGCGGCCGGAGTTCCGGCGATCCGTTCAAGCTCGGTGAGCGCGCTCCCGGACCAGGAGACCGATGAGGCTCCATAGACCTTCGTTGCCACCGTCTCGATCTTCTTTTCGGGAGAATCGGAAAGATCATAAAGGGTTTTCCAGGAAGCTTTTCCTCCCTGTGCGGCGTCAAGAACGGCCTTGGCCAGACCTTCCGCCCCCTTTCCTCCCTCGGCAAAGTGAGTCGATACGACGGCTGCGGAAGCTCCGGCCTTCCCGGCCGCCTCGGCAATCGCCGCATGCTCTTCGGAGCTGTCGCCCTCCAGGCTGTTGATAGCCACCACGACCGGCACTCCAAAAGATCTCAGTATCCCCACATGGCGCTCCATGTTCGGAATTCCAGCCCGGACGGCTCCCGGGTTCGCCACGAAAAGCTCCGGCGGGAGCGCGCGGCCGGAGCGGACTCTCCCCACCCCTCCATGCATGCGAAGGCCACGGGTGGTCACCACCAGAACAGCGGCGTCCGGCCCCCGCCCGGAGACGCGACACTTGATGTCGAAGAATTTTTCTCCTCCAAGGTCGGAGCCGAATCCTGCTTCCGTCACCACCACATCCGCGGTTTCAAGAGCCACGAGATCCCCCATCACCGAACTGTTCCCATGGGCAATATTGGCAAAGGGAGATCCATGGATGATGGCGGCCGTTCCCTCCTGTGTCTGCATGAGATTCGGCCAGAGCGCCTCCCGGAGAAGGGCGGCCATGGCTCCATCGACGCCTAGGTCCGAGGCACGGAGAAGCCTGCCGTCCCGGCTTCGGCCAAATGTGATGGCCGAGAGGCGAACGGATAGCTCCTCCCATGACCTGGAAAGAGCGAGGATGGCCATGATCTCGCTTGAAACGGCGATTTCAAAGCGACTTTCCCTTGGAATCCCGAACCCTGGACCTCCCAATCCCACGACAATCCGGCGGAGGGCACGGTCGTTGACATCCACGACACGGCTCCAGCTTACCGAGAGGGGATCGATCTCGAGGGGATTCCCGTGATAAAGGGAGTTGTCGATCGCCGCGGCCAGAAGATTGTGGGCGGCCCCCACGGCATGAATATCACCCGTCAGATGGAGGTTCAGGACAGTGGAGGGTTCGATCGTCGAACGCCCTCCTCCGGCTCCTCCGCCCTTAATTCCAAATACGGGTCCCATCGAAGGCTGCCTCAACGTGACCACTGACCGAAACCCGAGCCTTTCCAGCCCCATGGAAAGGCCGATGGATGTCGTTGTCTTTCCTTCTCCAGCCGGAGTAGGAGTCATGCCGGAAACCAGAATGTAGAGGGACTTCTTCTTTGTCTCCCGGTTCAGAAACCGCGGGTCGATCTTGCCCCGTCCGGGCCCATAGGGATGATAGTGAGAAGAAGGGATGCCCAGGTCTCGAGCGATCTCATTAAGATCGCGCAGGGATGGAGCATAAGGAACCAACGGGACATTCTCCATACAAATTCTTGACATTTCAGGACTAAAAATCAGGCACCCAAAGTTTTGGACGCCATTATTCCCAGAAAACAGTGTCAGGACAGGATATCGCACACAGGGAATTCATTCAAGCAACGTCCCCGGGAGCAAGATCAGGAGGAGGCAGAAGCCTCCTCCCGCTTCTTCTTTCGCCGACGGGAGGCGGCCCACACGGAGGTGATGATTCCGAATTCGTAAAGGAGCAGAAGCGGGACAAACATGATCATCATGTTGAGAAAGTCCTGCGTGGGAGAAAGAATCGATGCCAGCACCGCGTTTCCGACGATCGCCCACCGCCGACTTTTACGAAAGGTTTGCGGAGCGACAAGTCCTCTGTCAGACAGAAAACCCATGATAACCGGAAGCTCGAAGATCAGCCCGAAGACCAGGAGAAAGCGCCATTCGAAAGAAATCGTCCGGTCCACCGACATGAAGGCCTGGAGACCCTCTCCTTCTCCAAAGTGAACCAGGAAGGACAGGGCCGCCGGAAGCGCCACCCAAAAGGAAAAGGCAACGCCCAGCAGGAAAAAGACGGACCCTCCCCCGACCCACAGGAGTATGGACCGGCGCTCATCCCGGTACAGACCGGGAGCGACGAAGGACCAGGCCTCATACAGGAAGCCCGGGAAGGAAAGGAGAAGCCCCCCGTAAAAGGCGGTCTTGATCGTGATCCAGAAGGCCTCGGTCGGCGTGGTGAACACCAGAGGCGTCCCTGCAAGTTTTCCCAGAAAGGAGACCATCCTCTCGGAAAAAGGGAAGCTCACGGCAAAACCTAAGCCAAGCCAGACAAGGCCTCTCATGAGCCTTTTGCGAAGTTCGACCAGATGGTCCATGAACGGGAGGAATCTCCCCTCACCCTCCACGGTCATTCCGGAAGGGGGTGGCCATCTTCGGGCTCTCCCCCTTTCTGAAAGCATTGGGGCCTGGGGGCCCAGTTTTCCGGAACAGGGTGGGAAAGAGCGGTAGAGGCGGCATCGGACATCAGCGAATCCCGCACTCCCCTCATCTCTTCAAGGACAGGCGTGAAGGCCCGGCGCAAGGCCGTCAGGGTCCTGGCTGTCCGGCGCGCCACTGTCGGCCATTCTGATGGCTTGACAAGGACAAGGAGGAGCAAAAGGATGAAAAGAAGGTCCGGCAACCCGATTCCAAACATTTTTCAGGAATTCTCCCCCATCTTGCTCAGCTGGGCCTCTCCCTGAATGATCTTTTCCTTGAGATCCCTTTTCTCCCACTTGATACGGTTCATCTCGAGGGTTTCTTCTTCGTTCCAGCGTCCCTTTCGTACGAGATCCGAAAGGCGGTTTTCCAGACTGTCGTGCCTGGATTTGAGGGAGTCGAGTTCGTGCTGCTTTTTCTTGAGTTCATCCATAGTCACTTCTCCTGTTGAAGGTTGTTGACAGAGGCGTCGTTGTCTGAAGGAACCTCCCGAACCATCACTAGGCCGTCTTCGCTCGGGTTCTGGTAATAATTCTTGCGGATGCCCTGCAACTTGAATCCAAGGGAATAATAGAGAAAGCGAGCGATCTGGTTCGACTCCCTCACCTCGAGGTAGGCTGCGCGGACACCCGATGCATCCAGGTTTCCGAGAAAGGAGGAAAGGAGCTTTCGCCCGAATCCACGTCTCCTGTCTGAAGAGCGAATATAGAGGAGATGGATTTCCGCCTCGTAGTCCAGCACCCACCCTCCGACCATCCCGAGGAGTGCCGCACGGCCCGGATCGTAGAGCCCCTCAAAGCGTCCGAGGCGGCCCGATGCCAGCTCCATCACCAGGGACGGTCCTGCTCCGAAGGCCTGACGGTCCTCGAACGGCATCGTCTCGATAAACTTTCCAACGACTTCTGGCCAGAGTCCAGCAGTCAGATCCACCGAGCGGAGCGCGGAGGAGGGCTGACTTTCTGGCATTGCTTCGCTCATCTTCGGACTCCCGGTTCCTGTCTGGCAATGGATTAAAAATCGGGGGATAGGATTGGCACTATCTTATCCCGCGGCCGGGAGGGCCGCAAGCCGTTCGCAGGATCTCCTCAAGAAATGACCGAATCGCGTCCGTAGAGGAGTCGCGTGTCGTGTGACCGCCCCTCCGGTCGGGCCTTCCAGTTCCGGAAGGCGAGACGTCCCATCGTCCCGGCTCGGGGAAGATCGTGGACCAGCAAGGGAGATGCAGGATCTGACCTCTGTCCCGAAAGATCCTTTCCAAGATGCACAACCCCCGGTCCGACAAGGCGCCCCTTGCCAGGGGGAAGGGATTCCAGAATCTTTCCGGGAGAAACCGCCCGCCCCGAAAACTGTTCCCCGGATCCGGAGACGGGTGCTCCGGGATTGCCCGCTTCAAAAAAGCATGCGTTCACCTCACCGCGCCGGGCGTCGAGGACGACCACCAGAAAATCCTCATCTTTTCCCGCCACGGCAAACGCCTGCTCGGACAGGACAAGAAAGGGTGAGACCGTCAGATGGGGGATTCCCAAAGCGAAGGCCAGCCCCTTGCAGAAAAGATGTCCGACTCTGATGGACGTATAGGTTCCGGGACCGGAGGAGGATGAAAGGAGGGCGATCGACTCTTTCTTTTCGCCGGCCATCCCTAGCAGGGTCTCGAGCCCCCGGACCAGGATTTCGGAGGCTCCCCCGGGACGAAAGACCGACAGGCTGGTCAGAATCCGGTCCTTGTCGAGAAGGGCCATCTCCACCACCTCGGTCGAGGTCTCCACCGCGAGATGGATCATGAAATCGCCTCTTTTTTGCCTCGAATTTTTTCAAGAAAACACATGGCAGTGCGCACATCCGTCACAGGATGGTACTCAAGCCCCTTGGGCAGCGCGCGGGACTTGCCTGACGGAAGAGGCGGGCCAACCATGCGGCCGAATCCCAGGCGGGCCGCCTCGGCCATTCTGTCGTAAAGCCCTGGGACCCGCCGGATCTCTCCCGCCAATCCGACCTCCCCCACGACGACCCAGTCCGGGGGAAGGACCAGTTCACGGACATTCGAGACAATGGACATTGCGATTCCCAGATCCAGGGCAGTTTCCTCGAGATTCACGCCGCCCACCACATTGAGATAGAGATCCATACCGGAAAGATCAATCCCGACCCTTCTCACCAGCACGGCTGTCAGGAGCGCGAGACGGGTCGAGCTGACCCCCTGGCTTACCCGACGAGGCATGGGGAGAGAGGTCGAAGCCGCCAGGGCCTGAAGCTCGACGAGGATGGGACGCGACCCTTCCATTCCGCAGACCACCACCGACCCGGGCCGCCCAGCTTCCCGACCCTCCAGGAAAAAGGCCGAGGGATTCGCGACCTCGGTAAGCCCCGTCTCCTCCATTTCGAAGATGCCCACCTCCTGGGTCGGTCCGAACCGGTTCTTTGCCGTCCGCAATACCCTGAGAGGCTGTCCCCGCTCCCCCTCCAGATAAAGAACCGTATCCACAAGATGCTCCAGAACACGTGGACCCGCAATCGTCCCGTCCTTGGTCACATGGCCGATCACAAGCGTGGACACCCGGGAGCGCTTGGCAAACTCGAGAAGCGTCGCCGCCGTTTCCCGAAGCTGGATCACCGACCCTGCCGACTGGGTCCATTCCGGCAGAAAGACCGTCTGGATCGAATCGACGATGAGGAGGTCAGGAGACAGCCTTGCCGCCTCCGAAAGAACGAGGGAAAGATCCGTTTCCGGAAGCAGAAAGAGACGCGCCGGGTTCTTTTTCCGGACATCGAGACGGTCGAACCGCATCCGGATCTGTTCGGGAGACTCCTCGCCGCATACTATCAGAACCGTCATGTCACGCGCGAGGTGAGACACCATCTGAAGGACGAGAGTCGATTTTCCGATCCCCGGATCCCCTCCCAGAAGGATGAAGGACCCAGGAACGATTCCCCCTCCCAGAACCCGGTCGAATTCGGAAAGGCCGGTCGACGTCCGAGGGGTCTCTCCGATGGCGACATCCTGGATCGAGACCGCCGGACTGGAACTCGCCGCCCGGGTTTCCCCTTCCCGGACATAACGGTCGACCCGGCCTCCGGGGGTTTCCTCAGGGACGAGACCCTCCGGAGCCTCGTGACAGGCGGGACAGAACCCCATCCACTTCGGAGAACGGTAACCGCAGGCCGGGCACCGGTACGACTCCTGTTCCTTTTTCGCCAAGGCTTGTATCTCCTTCCTGTGTTACAATGGCAACCATGCGTGTCGCACATTCCTTTTCCGAACTCAGGACCCTGCTCCCCTCCCCCCGAACACTCCGGACCTGGCTTGTCCCGACGATGGGGGCTCTGCACGAGGGGCATGGGGCTTTGATCGACAGGGCGAAATCAGAGGGGGATTTTGTCGCAGTGTCGATCTTCGTGAACCCCCTCCAGTTCGGGCCCGGTGAAGATCTCGACCGATATCCCCGGACACTGGAAGCCGATCTTGCCTTTCTCGAGCGGAAAGGGGCCGATCTTGTCTTTCTTCCAACCGCCGGAGAAATCGTTGCCGGGAATAGCAGGATTACCGTTTCGTCCGGTCCCGTGGGAAAGCTCTTCTGCGGGCGCTCGAGGCCCGGCCACTTCGACGGTGTCCTGACCATCGTCCTCAAGCTGTTTCACCTTTTTTCCCCGGAAGGCGCCGTCTTTGGGGAAAAGGATCGCCAGCAGCTATTTCTGATCCAGTCCATGGTCAGGGATCTCGATATTCCGACCCGGGTGGTGGCCCATCCGACCGTCAGAGAAACCGACGGACTGGCCCTGAGCTCACGCAACCGATACCTGACTTCAGAAGAGCGCAGCCGTGCCGCCCTCTTTCCGACCCTTCTCGACCAGGCCGCTCGCCTTTGGAGGGATCTGCCCGGACATCCCTCTCAAAATCGCCTCGAGGTTTGCGACACGATTTCCCGACGCCTTTCGGAAGGGGGGTTCGTCGTGGATTATGTCGCCATTGCCGACCGGGAAACCTTTTTGCCAGTCACAGGTCCCGTCATTCCCGATCAGGCCTTCCTTCTGGCCGCAGTCCACATCGGAAAGACCCGCCTGATCGACAATCGCGAGCTATCCACCGGTGTATGACCATCCTTCGGGAGCCCTCTATCTTGTATCGACTCCGATCGGGAACCTGAAAGATATCACACTCCGGGCCCTCGATGTCCTGGCAAAGGTCCGCTTTGTCGCTTCCGAGGACACGCGGGTCACGCGTTCCCTCCTCGACCATTACAGAATCGAAACGCCATGCGTTTCCTACCACGAACACAACCGGGACGAAAAGATCCCTATCTTTCTTCACAGGATGGAAAAGGGGGAATCGATCGCTCTCGTGTCGGACGCGGGAACACCCCTGATCTCGGATCCCGGCTCAGCTCTCGTCGCCGAAACGATTGCCCGGGGGCTTCCCGTCCATCCCGTTCCCGGTCCTTCTTCCATTCTGGCCGCCCTCTCCGCCTCTGGGCTTCTCGAGGACCGCTTCTTTTTCGGAGGCTTCCTCCCCCGGGGAAAGGGAGACCAGGAAAAGCTTCTGAAGGAAACAGGGATCCGGAAGGAAGCCCTTGTTTTTTTCGAGACACCCCGGAGGATCTGTCGCACGCTCGAGATCATGGAAGAGGTTCTGGGGTCCGAACGCCATGTTTCGGTGGCCCGGGAGATGACGAAGCTCCACGAAAGTTTTTACAGGGGTCGTCTTTCCGAAGTCAGGGCTCTCGTCGCCCAGGCGCCCCTGTTGGGAGAAATGGTCCTCGTGGTGGAGGGGACTCCCGAGGATACCGGTTCAAAAGAGGTCCCGATATCGGTTCTGGAGGCACTCAAACAGCTCGATCTTCCCCGCACGGAGAAAGCCCGGTTCCTGTCGAGGGCCTTCAATATTCCCAGAGAGACCGCCTACCGGCTCGCGGAGAAAGGCCCTCCCTGAATCAGACTTTTTTGACGAGAATTTCGAAAAGGCCGTCCGAACGCTCGGTCATCCCCAAAAGGACATGGCCTTCCTCCTGGACGGACCGGGGAACGTTGGCGATCGGTTCGCCCGAGTCCAGAATGACGGAGAGTGTCTCTCCCGACTCCATTGCTTCAAGCTTCAGCTTTGTCTTGACGAAGTTGAAGGGGCACTTGACCCCCCGAAGGTCGATCGCCGCATCGGGAACGATGGCCGTCTCAAATCCTTTTTGCTCGCTCATGTCCTCAATCCTTTCTCGAAATGATTTCGGGGATTCTTCCTGATTTTTTCGTTACTCCCCCGACAGGAATCGGCCAACCGTCATGGGAGACTCGACCAAGGCCGACACCCGACTCCGAAAGTGGCGCACCACGACATTCCGGGCATGCCACTCGCTGCAATCCCGCAAGAGAAGTACTCCCATGTTTTTTTCCGGATCGATAAAAAAAGGATCGGAAACGCGGCACGCCGATTTGATCTCCGACAGGGAGTTCGGCCCTGTTTCCCAGAAGGGAAGAACCATCTGGTTTCTCCAGTTAGACGAATCGATGATCCGGGCAATCTCTTCGAGCCCCTTGATCGAAAACCCGCTTTCCGTCCAGAAGCGACAAAACCGGAAGTGGTTCGAGGTGAGGGACTGGGACTGGGGGACAAGCTCCATGGATATCTCCCGGATGAACCGGTTCATCCGAAGAAGCCCTCCGTTTGCCAGGAGATTGATCGGAACGGGAATGTCTCCGAGCGGAAAGACTCCCCCCAGAAAGACCGAAAACCGGATCAAGACTTCGTGACCGATCCGGACCCCCCGTTCCCGGAAAACTGGAGGAAGCCCGGAAGAGTCTTTTCCGACCCCACCGGGACGCTTCCAGACGAAGATCCCTTCCGCAGGTTCGGCCAGTATCTCCCCTTCAAGGATTTCTCTCTGCCACTTCCTGTTCCGGAATACATAGGAAATATCGAAGATCTGCGTCTGGCTGTCGGGGGCGGGGACGCCCACCTTCCGAAAGAAACCAGAGCCCGCTCGAAATTCTTCGGGAAATCGCTCCAGCAACTGGGTCAGAATGGATTCGGCCTCCAGATCCTCAACCCAACGGTCGAGACTGTCGCGGACCATCTTCAGGGACGGTTGGGAAAGGAGTCCGAGGATCTCCCGGACCTGTCCCGGATTTTCCCCTGGAACGACAACCAGAAATCGTCCCCAGGGAAAGAGGAAGACCATCAGCCCCAAAAGGGATGTTTCCTTTAATTTTCCGGCCCGCAGGAGAAAGACGTCGGAAACGCTTCCTCCCTCGCCTTCCGTACCCCTCCAGAACTCTCCCAGATGCAATTTCTCCGCTGGAGCCACAAGATCTTCCATGAATTCACGGAACTTGGCGATATTCGTCCCAAGCGTGCCCTCCGGCCAGATCATCCGGAGAGAGGGAGACGCCAGGATCACTTCATAGCTCTGGTAGAAAAGGGCCATATTGGATCCGCAAATCTTGGCAAGGTATTCAAGTTCGTCGCCGGGAAGGAACGCCGACCCGAACAGGGCCCCTTTTAGCGGTCTGTGACTCAGGATCAAAGGAAATTCCTCAAAAAGACCATTCCCCCCAAAATCATACCAATATATGGCCTATCGGACCCGTTGGAACGCATTTCTCATCCAATGCCCACATAAAAGCTTACTTCGTTTGCAGCGACCCTGTCCATGTCCATCTTCCAGCAGATTTTGACACACCGGATCGAAAATAAGAAAAAGATGCCTCATCATGGTCCTGAAGGGCACCCAATTCCTTCACCATGTCCATGTGGACACCCTGAAGAGCGCATGATCGCGCTCCTCTTGAAATAATTCGCCGAATGGACATTAATATAGAAAGATAGAATCATCATTACGATCTTTTCGGTCCATAGCCGACAGATCTGAAACCAGCCCCTGCTCATGGAGGAGTTCCCTTGCTCCAACCTAAGTTGTTCTCCCAAGTCGCCATCTTTCTTTGGACTTTCACACTCGCTTCTTGTGCCTTTCAGGTTCCTCCGCAACCCACGGCTTTCATCACTCGCCAGGAACCGGACCTCCTGTCCGAGATCCTGAGCCATAAACCCTTACCAATAGGAAGAGTAGCTGTCCTGGGAGGTCAGATCCTCAGACGATACGATGCACCGACGGGACGCTATTTCCTGATCCGTGATCTTCCCCTGGACCAGGATGCTTACCCCCATCCCCCTGCAGGAAAGATTTTTCTGGATCCGGCAAACGAATTCATCCTCTTCACTCCGGCCATGCACGTCATTGGAGAGCACCGCCCCAAAAAACGTCGCTCCAATAGTGCCTTCGTGGTCTTCGGACGGGAAGAAAACCGGACAATCTCGATGGGACCGGGCCATATCCTCACAGCCGTTGGGGAAGTCAGGGGAATGGCACCGTTCCCCACCGGAAAAGATCACCGCCATTACCTTCTCCTGGTAAGCCAATATGTCATGCTCTGGTCGAAGGCAAGAGCTGAGGATTATCCGCTTGTGATCAAGTAGGAATGTGTGCGTCGGACCTGACAAGATGACCGGATGAAGTTATGGGGGGAGAGATCCTGGGACCTTCCCTCTTCACCTTGAGTTGGTCGTTCCATCCCCGTATAATCGTCGGGATCTTTCCTTAATTCTTTTGGCTCGGGTGGCGGAACAGGCAGACGCAGCGGACTCAAAATCCGCCGACCTTACGGTCATAGGAGTTCGATTCTCCTCCCGAGCACCAATACCAGAGCCAGTCCTTAAAAATACACTTCCAGAATAAAATCTCTTTTGCCGTTCTCTTGCCGTTTTCATTTGAAAAATGCTACGATTTTCCTCAAGAAATTCATGGAGGAGAAGATGGCCTATTTCAGAAAACGAAGCGGGGCATGGGAAGCGTCCATCACCAAAAAAGGCTTCGAACGCACCTCCCGGACCTTCGACACAAAAGCCGAGGCCGAAGCCTGGGCGGCGGTCGTCGAGTCGGAGATGGCCCGGGGTATTTTCGTGTCCCGCCATGAATCGGAAAAGACCACACTTTCCGAAGCCCTGGACCGGTACGAAAAAGAAATATCCTCCACCAAAAAAGGCTACAACCAGGAACGAAAACGGATCAGTCAATGGAAACGCCATCCTCTGGCCATCCGATTTCTTGCTACGATCCGGGGGGCCGATCTTGCCCAGTACAGGGATGAGAAAATTGCCGAAGGGTATGCGGCCAACACCGTCCGCCTGAATCTCGCCATCATCTCCCATCTCTTCGAGATTGCCCGGAAAGAATGGGGCATGGAAGGGCTCGCAAATCCGGTCAAGTCGATCCGCGTTCCCCCTCCTCCCAAGGGCCGGGACCGCCGTCTTTTTCCGGGGGAAGAAAAAATTCTCTTGGAGGCGTGCGACATCTACGGAGGAGACATGCCCCACATTGTCCGGCTGGCTCTTGAGACCGGGATGCGACGGGGCGAAATTGCGTCCATGACCTGGGAGATGGTGAACATCAAACAGCGCACAATCACTCTCTCTGAAACGAAAAACGGAGAGAAGCGGATTGTTCCCCTGTCCCGGGAAGCAGTCAGGATCCTGTCAACCATTCCCCGACGAATTGATGGAAATGTCTGGGGAATAACCCAAGATGCCATTACCCGGGCCTTCCTCCTGATTCTGAAACGGGGCCGGGAGGACTATGAAAGGGACTGCAAGGGAAAGAGATCAAAACCGGATCCCAAGCTCCTCACCGATATTACCTTTCACGATCTCCGGCATGAGGCCACCAGCCGGTTCTTCGAGAAGGGCCTGAATCCAATGCAGGTCTCTGCCATCACAGGGCACAAGACATTGCAGATGCTCCGGCGCTATACCCACTTGAAGGCGGAAGACCTGGCAAAGATGCTGGATGGGTAAGGTAATCAAGCTATTTAGAAAGGAATATTTATCATGTGTACTCTCTGTGCTGTTCACAGTGTTTTTTAACCTCATCTATCCATGTGTCGTACCAATGCCAGACCTTTCCGGCCACCAGTGCTCCGTACCCTTTGGCTGGGTTTTTACCGTCTAAATCTTTCCAAAGTTTGGTATGATAATGGACTGAAAAATTCTTATAGCCTTCCTCTTTCATCAGATCGACAACTTGTTTTGGTAGATACTTCCTTTTTTCGGTATCTTTAATAACAACATATTCCTTGTTTACTTTTTCGGCTAATGGAGATCCATCTTTGATAAATTCGATCACTCGATCAGCCTGCCCTTTATGATTGGCAGTTTTTTGGACAAACAAAATCCGGTAGGCAAATAGTGGGCTTTCGAATTCATCTTCACTTAAATCTTTATCAAAGTTTTTTATGAAACATTGAATATTGGCAGGAAGGTCTTGATACTCTTCGAGTAAGTTCTTCTGCTCAAGGGAGATCGTT
>DAHWGX010000077.1 GCA_027335985.1 Nitrospirota bacterium
CGAAGCGCCCGGGGCACCCGGGAGACCCCCGGACGGAAGGTCCGGCAGAAGTCCGGACTGAACCGCTCCATTCTCTCCCGGGGATGGGGCACGTTCCTCTCCCTCCTGGAGTACAAGCTTTCGGGACGGGGAGGACGCCTGATCCGGGTCGATCCCCGGAACACCTCCCGGACCTGTTTCGCCTGCGGACACGTGTCGGCGGAGAACCGGCCGGATCAGGCCACCTTCCGGTGCGTCTCCTGCGGACACGCCAACCACGCCGATGTCAATGCGGCCAAGAACATACTCAGGGCGGGGCACGCCCGTCGCGCCTGTTCGGGGGATCCGTCCTCCGAGTCGGCGGCCTGACCGTTCAGGCCGGCGAATCCATCCCCGTGTCCGACCGGGGAGATGGCAGGAAGGAATCCCCTTCCTTCACGGAGGGGAGGACGTCAAAATCCTTTTGACCGAACCTGAAGCTGGCCTGGCCCAAGCCCTTGTAGATCGCGGACACTTTGTATTGCAGGCCTATGACGATCGGCCAATTCCCCGCGGTGAAGTCCGTGTCCTCACACGGCCCTCGCGCGAAGGGATCGCCAGTGCTCTTATCGCTGCCGGGATTGCCGAGTCTCGGGCTCATGGACTCGCCCGAGACAGCGCCCGCAATCTAGCGGTCCTTCGCCGTCTGATCCCGAACTCCCCGGGCCGTCTCCCGGGTTGGGCGCAAGAAACCCCGCCACATTCTCTGTTGGCGGCGCTACTTGCAGGAGGATGGGACGAGAATGTAAAAGCCGATCAGGCCATACTTGCAGAAATCGCCGGTCATCCCTATGGGACGCTTATCACTGAACTGGCCCCCTATGTGGGTAATTTCGACAGCCCGATTCAAAAAATTGGATCAACCTGGCGTATCGCGTCTCCGTCGGACGCCTGGATACTACTCGCATCCTATCTGACAAGTGACGACAGCGCCCGCTTCGGGACTGCCGCGTTCACCGTGCTTGGTTCTCCCGATCCCTTCTTCGGGATGAAACCAGACGACCGCTGGACGGCTTCCATGAAAGGCATCCACAGGGAGTATTCGGGAATGCTTCGTCATGGTAATGGTATCGGACAGGTGCTCATTTTGCTTGCCTTGTGGGGCGACATGGTCCGGATTGTTCCCAACGCCGGGCGATGCGCCGATGCCATAGTCGACAAACTGCTGCGAAACGCTGATCAGCAACGGTGGTGGTCACTTTCAGGGGATTTCCGGCTACTTGCTGAAGCGTCACCGAAAGCATTCCTTAGCGCCCTGGAAGATAGTCTTGATCAGACTGATCCGCCCATTCGGGCTCTTTTCGGAAAAGATGAGGGCGGCATCTTCGAGACTGAGCACCTCTCCGGTCTTCTTTGGGCGCTGGAATCCCTGGCCTGGTCCCCCGAACTGATGCCGCGAGTGACGCATGTCCTTTCCCGTCTCGACGCCATCGATACCTCGACAAGGCGGAACGCAAACAGTCTCCGCCAAATACACCGTCTCTGGATTCCTCAGACTTATGCGACCCTTGACCAGCGACTTAGGGCTATCGACCTGATCCGAAAGAAAGAGAACGATGCGGCCTGGAATCTGATGCTTGCAATACTTCCTCATGGTTACGACACCTCCACGCCTTCACCCATGCCCCGCTGGCGTGATTTTACGGTCGACAGGGTCGAAATTGTTACATTTGGGCTCATTGCACGTGGAGCTCTCGAGATCACCAAACGTCTAATCGAGGATGCGGATCTGAACGCGTCACGATGGTCGATGTTGCTTGACCGACTTCAGGATCTCGCACCGGATCCAGAATCTGGACTTGCTGCTTTGGAGAAAGCAGCAAGAAAGATCACGGACAAAGAGGATCGTTCGCTGCTTTGGGCGAAACTTCGGAATGTGTTGCACAATCATCGCCGGAATCCGGACGCCAAATGGACCTTGCCAACCGGAGTTCTTGATCGGCTGGAGGTCCTCTATGATGATCGTTTCTCCATTCTTGATCCGCTTGAAAATACGGCTTGGCTTTTCGGATACTCCGTCGCTCTTCCCCATCCCCCAACGGCCGGCTGGGAAGCAGAACAGCGAGATATCGACATGGCCATGAAAAAGGCTGCAAAATCGGTGTTTTCCGAGGGGAGAGCGACCTCTATCCAAGGCCTCGCGCATCAGGTAGAGGTTCCTGCCCACATCGGCAAGGCGCTCTACGACAGCGGGCTTTCGGAGTCTGATCTCGATAGTCTTCTGGAGGTAACGCTTCGAAGCGGCAACCTTCATGAACGGGACGTGGCTAAAAGTCTTATTACCTCAGCCTTTTTTAGTCGGAAGGAGCCCTGGGCCGCGGCTTTGATCACTAAAGCGGAGAATGGGGCCTGGGGAGATGAAGCGCTACTGGCAATTCTACTTGCGCTCCCTGTTCAACGCTGGACGTGGGATCAGGCTGCGCAGACCGGTGGAGGAATCGAAGACGCCTATTGGCGCCAGGTCCCAGTATTCTGGATGTGTGAAAATATGAGTGAAAATAGTGAGGACATCTCCTTCGCCATTCGCAAATTGATCTCAGTCGGCCGTGCCCGCCCTGCTCTTTCGTTGGCAGGGCACAAAAGCAAGGTGCATCTGTCCTCAGACCTGCTCATCGAGGTACTCAGGGAAGCGGCAAGGCAGCCATTCGAAAGCAAAGGCAACCCAAATGAGGCAACCATGTTCCAATATTACGTCACCGGGATCTTTCAGATCCTTGATGGGCGTAATGATGTGGGAAAGGACATTCTGGTCGCGCTTGAGTGGACCTATCTGCCGGTTCTGGAGTATTCGAGCCGTCCAGCCTATTTTCTGCTGAGGGCTCTTTCAGATCAGCCTGCGATATTTATCGATATGATCAAAGCTGCGTTCAAGGCGAGCGAAGAAAGCGGCTTTGTCGACGAAGAACCGGAGAACACTGAGCAGGCGGGGATTCTTGCCAACCAGGCCTATCGGCTTCTGGAACGCTGGAACAGGCTCCCGGGCACCCGCGACGACGGCACGATTGATGAAGAGGTTCTTGAGGCCTGGATCAAGGAGGCCCGTTCGCTCGCGAAGTCGGTAGGGCGGGAAGAGGTTGCCGACAACAGAATCGGAAAAATGTTGTCGGCATCGCCGGTCGGCACAGACGGCAAATGGCCGGCCGAAGCAGTCCGCGACGTGCTCGACCTATTTCGGAGTAAGCCAATGATTGAAGGCTTTTGGGTTGGAAAGAGAAACCGGCGTGGTGTCACCAGGCGGTTGCCACGTGACGGGGGAAATCTCGAACGCCAGGAGGCTGAGAAGTATCGTAAATGGGCAAGGGAGATCTCCTACGATCATCCGCATACCGCCAAAGCTCTCGACCTCTTGGCGGATAGCTATGAAGATGAAGCCCGTAGCCATGATGAAGATGCCGAGCGTCTGGACTGGGAGGAGAAGAGGGAGACAGGACTATATGGTCGCTAAAAAGCCGCTTCAGAGTACCTGATCCCCGGCGGAGCCTCTTCGGATCAGGGGGCTTTTACGAGGGAGATCCGCACCCCGACGGCGCCGATGATGTCCTTGAAGAGGGGGGGATCGAGCCGGGCCTCGGAGGGATTCTGGGGCCAGGGGTCCCGGACGAGGAAGTAGTCGATCCGCTTTTTGCCTCCGACCAGCGTGTATTTGGCCGCCGTGACCACGACGGCGTGGCCGATTCTCTTTCCGACCTTGAGCGCCAGGATGACCGGATAGTTCAGGTAGAGATCGTGGAGGATCTGCTCGCCGGAGGGCTCGAGAAAGGCATTGACCACCACCGTCTTCCCCTTGTAGACGGAGCGCCATCCGTCGATCGCCTGCATGATCTGGATCATGGTCGCGGGCTTGTTCACATCGCGACCGAAGACCCGTTTCACGATCTCATCCTGGGTCACGGGAACATGGGC
>DAHWGX010000021.1 GCA_027335985.1 Nitrospirota bacterium
GTGACCCTCTCCGTTTAGCACAGCTCCAATCCCTCCTGACCTGTTGTGGTTTTCACCTCGCAGGCAAGGTTATACCTCACCGAAAATCCAACAGAAAAGAGGGTTTATTTATTTTACTAGCGTCTTATCTCGGAATCAGGGTTTCACGATGAAAAACGGAAACAATAAATTCTCATCCTTCTTATCATCATTCTCGAAGAAACAGGCGATGAGTTTTGCCTCACCCGATACCCTTGTTTCCCGTCACGGCCCTGAAACCCCTATTGCCTTGAATTTTACTTGGCATTCTGATAGTTTTATATTAATCATACGAAATTTTAGTGTGGAGAGATGGCCGAGAGGCTGAAGGCGGTTGACTCGAAATCAACTCTGGGGGGAACCCCAGCGGGGGTTCAAATCCCTCTCTCTCCGCCAATTCCCTTCCCGGGGGCCTGAAGGCGCTCATATCCTCGGAGCCGACATTGTCCACCAAGCAGGACGCCCTTTACCGACTGCTCTCCAGCCATATTGCAGACTCCACTAATTCTGCATTCCTTCTAATCGGAACGGACTACAGGATTCAGTGGGTTTCCGAAGCGGCCAAGAAGATCCTTTTCAAGAATGTCCCTGACATCGAAGGGTTGGCTTGTGCCCGTGGACTCAGAGGGAAGGTCTGTTCGGTCGAATGCCTCGAGGATGTTAGTCTGGCCAAGGGGGAAACAACACCATTTGGAGCGGCCTGCCTCAAAGAAGTCTACGGAGAGTTCAACGTCAGGAACTCCATCCTGGATTCGGGTGGCAAAACAGTCGGACTCCTAAAGCAGATCTCGTCCTCCGAAGATTCCTCACCGCCATCGAAACAGGATCAGATCGAATCCAGAGGATCATGGCACTCCACGCTGGCCCCGACCCTGTCCCGCATAGCCGGCACAACAATCCCCATTCTCCTTGTCGGCGAAACAGGCACAGGCAAAGAGGTTCTCGCACAGCGAATCCATGAACTGAGTCCGCGAAGAAACAATCCATTCGTCGTCCTCGATCTTTCCGTCGTTCCTGAATCCCTTGTCGACGATGCCCTTTTCGGGCATACACGAGGGGCTTTTACCGGGGCGACATCCGACTACACCGGCAAACTCCTCCAGGCTGACGGAGGGACACTTCTTCTAGACGAACTGGAGAATATTCCCCTTTCCGTTCAAGCCAAGCTCCTGCGTTTCCTGGAAACAGGTATCGTCGAACGGATAGGACAGACAAAGAAACACGCGATTGATGTCCGCATCCTTGCCGCGACCAACGTCAGCCCCGAAGACCTGCTGTCTTCAGGCCGCTTGAGGGAGGATCTTTTCTACCGCCTCCGTGGCATGACCATCCTCCTTCCTCCTCTCAGGGAAAGGAGGGAAGAGATCCCTCTTCTCATTCATACCTTCCGGGGCAACTGGTCCGCCCGTCACAGACGAAAAGCCCCGGATTTCGAACCGGACCTGCTCGAGAGATTTTGCGACTATCCGTTTCCAGGCAACATACGCGAACTCAAGCACCTGGTTGACCTGTGCCTCAGCCTGACGATTGATCAGACCGTCACGGTGGACAATACCCCCGACCCTGTCCGGGAAATCCTGTTCAAAAAGGAACCGGACCTCCATGCCCCCATCGAGCCCGTCCTCTCACGGGGCTCGAAAAATGTCGAAGAAGCCATCGCCGCCGTGGAAAAAGACATGATCCAAAGAGTCCTGCTACAGCATCGCGGAAGGGTTTCCGACGCAGCGCACTCGCTCTCCATGAGCCGAATCACACTCTGGCGCAAGATGAAGAAGTACAATCTGGACCGCCGCAAGACGTTTCCCTCCTGAAACCCTTTCCCGCCAATGCGTCCCGCATTCGTCTCAGATCGGAAACGCCCTTTCTCCCCTGAATGGACCACAAAATCGCTATCCTCGATAAATCATTTATTCAAATAGATAAAAAAATAAATTTCGCTCAGAAATGCATTGGCATGGATCTTGATAAACAAGGAGTGTGGGAGGAGAGAACTTTTTCCTTGGGAGTCCTCCATTATCGATCAAATCAAGAGGAGAAGAAAAATGAGTGGAGCTAAAAATCTCACCTTTGTGATTCTTGCCGCGTTTCCCTTTCTTCTCATGGCCGTCTTTGAAAAAATCGACCATGCCCTGAAAGGTGGACTCGGCGGATTCTAGATTTAGCCGCCCATTTCACCGCGGGAAGGAGAAAGGCGGAAACGCTAGACGATTTCCGGATATTCTCCTTCCCTTTTCTTTTCAAAAAAATTCCGCAAAAGACTCCGTGACTCCTCCTCGAGAACCCCGGACACAACCTCAATCCTGTGGTGAAGCCGGGGATCGTTGTGGAGGTCATAGATCGACCCCGTCACTCCCCGCCGATCTTCTCTCGCCCCATAGACAAGTCTTGATATCCGCCCTTCGAGCATGGCTCCGAAGCACATGAAACAAGGCTCAAGGGTGACATAGAGGGAGGCGCCTGCCAGCCGGTAGTTTCCGAGGCGCGAAGCCGCCATTCGGATGGCTACCATCTCCGCATGTGCGGTGGGATCATTCGTTGCCCTCCCCCTGTTCCACCCTTCTCCGATGATTTCCTCTCCCAACAGGAGGACCGCTCCGACGGGAACATCCTTTTCATCCATGGCCTTTCTTGCCCGCAGGAGAGCCTCCTGCATCCAGAAAACATCCCGGGATGTCATGGAGCCGGAAGTCTTCTGTAAACCCGATCGACCCGGGCCTGGTCGAGGGGTCTGAGAAGAATGCTGTCCACATTCACATGGGGTGGGCGGGTGACCGCCCAGACAACGGCCTCCGCCACATCTTCCGCAGAGAGGGGCGTCATTCCCTCGTATACCTTTTTGGCTCTCACGGCATCGCCCTGGAATCGAACGAGGGAAAACTCTGTCTCGACAAGTCCGGGGTCGATTTCCGTGATGCGGATCGGCTCTCCGAGCCATTCGATGCGCATTGTCTCCGTCACGGCCCGGAGGGCGTGTTTGGCGGCTGTATATCCCGCTCCCCCGACATAGGTTTCAAGAGCGGCAACAGAACCGATATTGACGAGGTGTCCCAGACCGCTTCGTCTAAGTCCGGGGAAAAGAGCACGTCCCATCCGCACCGTTCCAAGAACATTGCTCTGATACATCTCGATCCACCCGTCCTCGTCCCATTCCAGAACGGGGTCGAGCCCCAGGGCCCCTCCCGCGTTGTTTACGAGAACATGGAGTGTATCGGGAAGACGCGAAACAAAAGCGGAAACAGATTCAGAGCTTCTGACATCAAGCTCTAGCGACACCATCCCTGTCTCCCGAGAGAGGCGTTCGAGTCTATCAAGGCGCCGTGCCCCCCCGTAAACATGATATCCACAATTAGAAAGGAGTCTGACCGTGGCCGCCCCTATCCCGGAGGAAGCTCCCGTGACGACGGCAACCTTCGGCTTATTGTTTTTCATGTGCAGACGCTCCCTTCACCCCAAGCTGCGGATTTTCGCTTGCCGTTTTAAAAAACTCTTCCCATAATTGAAGCCATGACAATTCCAGCAAGATCCATTATCCATGAAAAAGAAGGTTGGGGACACACAGTCCGCAGGCTCGCTTCAATTCTATTGCTTTTCGGTTACTTGTCGACCTCGAGCGGCCCCCTTTACGCCCTTCCCCTGAACGACCCGACCTACCCTCCCCCCTTGCGAAAGGGAGTTCAGGAAGCGGCGCAACAGATTTTGGAGGACCATCCGAAAAAGGCATTGACCATCCTTACCCCCCTGTTCAAGCTCTATCCGGACTATACGATCATCTTCACTCTGGCGGGCATGGCCTACGGAAAAAGCGGACTGAACAAAAAAGCCGTCGAGATGGAGCGGAGAGCTCTGACCCTCGACCCCGGAAACATCACGGCAAGAATCAGCCTTGGTATCGCGGAAGGGAACACGGGCCATTTCAGGCAAGAGCTGCTCGAAGAAAACGCTGTCATCCAGAAAGATCCGAAGAGAGAACCTGCCTGGAAGGCAGCCGGATGGGCCTACGCTTCCCTTGGGAAATGGAAGGCAGCCCGATTTGCCGAGGAAAAAGCGATCGATCTCAGGCCCTCCGATGCGGGAGCGCGCATGATGCTGGGGCTAGCCATGGCCCACGAAGGCTACCTTCAGGAGGCGCTCCTGATGGAGGAGTCGGCCCGAAAACTCGATCCGCATGACAAAGGAATCCGGCGATCGATCATCTTCATCAAGCATGAAATGGCTCCCAATGGTCATCAGAAATCTCCCTCAAACGGCTTCAACCCCCTCCTGGCCCCCACGCCCGGCCCGCCATCATCCACAGCGACCCCCCAGAGCTCTCAGCAGCTCTCCCCATCCCCCATCCGGGCGCCATCCGTCATTCATTGAAGTTTGTCTTTTTTTCGTGGATATCTTAAAATTTTCAAAGTCGGAGGGGTGGCCGAGCGGCCGAAGGCGGCGGTCTTGAAAACCGTAGAGCGAAAGCTCCGTGGGTTCGAATCCTACCCCCTCCGCCAACCCGATTGTTCTTTCGGGGGCTGTCCGAAGGAGTCATCTGAGGCCAAGTTGAATCCCGATCCCGAATTGGGGTATTCTTCCTCGTCTGGCCTATGAAAGAGGTACCCGAAAATTCCCCTGGAGAGGTGGCCGAGTGGTCGAAGGCGTCCGCCTGCTAAGCGGATGTAGGACCAAAAGTCCTACCCAGGGTTCAAATCCCTGCCTCTCCGCCATTAAAGGTTTTCTGCCATTTTTCTTCCCCTTTCCAATCTCGCCCGGGCCGGAACCTAAAAGCGGGATAAAGAGACATCAGGCCCCTTCACCCTGGCAATATTCATCCTTCGGGAAGGCTGGTCAACCCGTCCCGACGCATGTTCGCACTCAACTGGAGGGATCTTGAAAAACCGGGGACTGCAATGGGACTGAGCGAGGTACTGTCGCGTTTCGGAGGAACGAAGAAAAAATGCCAGTAGCCATCGGGGCACCGACCAGGAGCCGGCCCTTCCTGCCAAGTGAGCGTCCTCCGAAAGCGATCAGGGTGCACCCCGGACAGGATCAGATCATGGCGCTCTTGCCAAAAACAGTCGTCTTGTTTCTTCCGGCCGATTTCGAAGCATAGAGTGCCTTGTCGGCCCGCTCCACCATCCCCTCCCAGTCGGGGCCAAAAGGAGCGGACTCGACACCGATCGAGATCGTCATGACTCCTATTTTCTGACGTTTCGTCACATTCGTTATCTCGATCTTTTCCACGGCCTTACGAATTTTTTCCGCCATTCCGAATCCTTCCTTCTCGGAGGCGCCGGGAAGGATCAAGGCGAACTCCTCCCCTCCGACACGCGCCGTCAGGTCTCCCGGGTTTCTGACGCACATCTTGAGGATCCGGGAGACAGCCACGATCGCCTTGTCTCCGACCATGTGTCCGTGCGTATCGTTGATTGCCTTGAAGTGATCGATGTCGAGCATCAAAACCGCCATCTCCTGCCCGAGATGGGGGGTTCCCGACAAAAGTTCCATCATACTGGCGTTGAGCCCTCTTCGGTTGAGAAGCTCCGTCAAGGGGTCGATCAATGCCTCCGCACGGGCTGTCCGAAGCTCCCGTTGCAGCAGGTCGATTTTTTTCTGGCTCTCCGAGAGATCGTGGCTCAGACTGACTGAGCTTTCCTTGATGGAATGAGTATCCCTGAGAATCGCCTCGATGAGCGACTGGAGCCTGGACTCGTCTATGCCGTTTTCCTGGAGGGAGGCGCCGTAGGATTCCATCCCTTTCTGAACGCGTTCGGCTTCATGGGTGGTTGACAACGTCGATCGGGAGATCTTTTCCAGCACCTCCTGGATTTCCTTTGTGAGAGAGTCCCGATGGTCGTTCAGGGGAAGGAGGTATTCCGGCGCCACAAACCTGAGAAAAATATTTTCAACATCCTTGTCAGACAGGGCATTCCCGGATTTAACGAGAGAATCGAGGGCTTCAGACAACCCTGGATTGATTCCGGACACATATTCGTAAACCACGGCGTAATGGATCGGAGTGAAGGAAAATCCCAGCTCCGTCATCCGCTTCAGAACGAGACGGAATATTTCGGCGCTGGACATCTTGCTCTCTGGGTAACGAAGCATGGACGCTCCCATCCCGGACCCCGGTCTAAAGATTCATCCTGCACAATTCCGGCTGAATTCTACCATATCATGACAATAATCACATCTCGAAAGAGGGTCGGACGCTGGACCAGGGAATCCCGATTCAGGATAATCATTCAGACGGTCGGATTGCAGGCCTTCCTGTCTCCCCAGGAAAATCCCTTCACACTAAGGAGGACTCCCATCTTTTCTCTCGGAGTGGTCAGTTCACTGGCCAGACATTCCATCACAAACGACAGGTCCAGCTGGGACATCGTTCTTTTTCATCTGGGAAAGACGCCGGTGACCATTGCCGGCCTGATCGACTTTTCCTTCATCGTCCTTCTGGGCTTCGTCCTTCGCCTCTTCCTCAAAAGGACACTGACAGCCAGGGCCCAGACTCAATCCTCCCCCCAGACGCGCCACATGATGGGTCTATTGTCGACCTTTGCCGCCAATCTTGTTTTCGCGCTATTCGTTGTCATTGCGCTGGACAATCTTGGCGTCCGGCTGTCGTTTCTTGGAGGAACCCTTGGGGTTCTGGGTATCGGAATCGGCATCGGCCTACAGAATCTCGCCGCAAACATGATCGGACTCGTGGTCATCCTCCTTGAAAAATCGATCCAGATCGGTGACCTGATCGAGATTGACGGAGTTCTCGGAACCGTCGTTGAGATCAAGGGACGATCAACGACCGTCATGAGCCGCGACAACATCGCCATCATCATTCCAAACGCGCATCTGATCGCCAACAAGGTCATCAACTGGAGCCACAGGGACCCCAAGACGCGCATGCATCTGAAAGTCGGAATCGGGATGGATCCCTCCCTCCTCGACAAGGCAGTCGACATTCTTCGGACGTTGGCCCTGAACCATCCCGACATTCTTCCTGAACCCGCGCCCACAGTCTGGTTCACCGAATTTGGCGCCTCATCCTTCAACCTCGAACTCGTTTACTGGATCAACGATGTCACCCTGCGCCACACCACCCTCTCCGACCTGAACTTCAAGATCGCAAGAGAGTTCAAAACGGCGGGAATCGATCTCCCCTACCCGCACAACGTCGTGATCTTCCCGAACGGAAACGGAACGGAAACTCCCACCCGGGAGTCCGCTCCTCTTGCGCCGGGAACGTTGACGGGATAATAATGGAACTCATGAAAATTGGAATCCTTCTTTCAACCCACCCCGAAAAACATGACGGCGAGACCGTACGACTGATCGCGGACGCGGCTCTCGCTTCGGGCGATGAAGTGTACCTCTACCTTCTCGATGAAGGCGCCCGCTTCCTGGCACAGCCCTGGGTGCATGAGCTGGTCGACCGGGGGGCGTCTGTGTATACCTGCGCCTACGCCGCCCAGAATCGTAAAATTCCGGACCCCGGAAAAACGACCTTCTGCGGACTCGTGGTTCTGACCCAGGTCATCGAAGGGTGCGATCGTTTCTTGGCCTTTGCCTGAAAGGATTTCCGTGGCTTCTTCACACAGGACCCTGCTCATGATCAAAGCCGATCCGGCCAATGATCCTCGCCCTGCCGAAGCCATCCGGTCGGCGCTCGGTCTGATCGCGGGTGAAATACCCGTCAGCGTCTACCTTTTCAGGGAAGCCCACGCGCTTCTTCTTTCCTCTCCGGACGACCTTCTCGACCTTGAGGACGGAGAGGTTCTCCACCGCTTTCTCGGAACGTTTTTCGACATGGCGGCGGAGATCCTTTACGAACCCTTTTCGACACCCCCTCCCCGAGCTCTCCGTGGGAAGCCCCTGCCCCCGAAGGATCTGGGACGGCTGATTCCAGGGTTCGATCATACGATCTTCTTTTAGGACGGACAACATGCTCATCCTCATCCGGCAGAATCCGGACACCCGACTCCGGGAAGTCATAGGCTCGATCGAAGGCGAATGTCCCGGGTCGACCCTCGTCTATCTGGAGAAGACCGGCCCTTCCGACCCAACCTCCCCTCCATTGGTTCTCCCGGACCGGACCTTTTCCCTGTTTGGCTCCATTCCGGGGGCCGCACCGATCGATGCCAAGGGTCTCATCGACCTGATTCACGGCAATGACCGCGTTCTCGTCCTTCCCTGAATCAGGACCGGACGAGGAGACAGGTCATCCCGTTTTTAATCTTGCCTTACTTACCGTGCCCCTTGTTTTCCGTCGTCCCTGACGGTATGATTGTCGGATGTTCTGCATTTGATCGCCTCGCGTGGAGAGATGTCCGAGCGGCCGAAGGAGCACGACTGGAAATCGTGTAGGTGCCTAAGAAGTGCCTCGGGGGTTCGAATCCCCCTCTCTCCGCCATTTGACAAGGCGAATTCGCGAGAGCGGACCGATGGGCCCCCAGGCTCCGGGCAACGAGATCCCGCAAACCCCGCCAGGTCCGGAAGGAAGCAACGGTAGCGGTGCGTCGCGTGTGCCCCGGATTCCCCTGGGGTCCCTTCGGTCTCCTTTCCCGAAGCCTCCTGCATCTTTTGCCAATGCCTTCTGCATGGAGCTCCCATGTCCCAGTTCAAATCCCTGGCCCGCATCTACCGCCCCCAGACCTTTTCCGACCTCGTCGGCCAGGACGCTGTGGTAAGGGCCCTCTCCCAGGGCTTTTCCGCGGGAGCCCTGACCCAGGCCTATCTTTTTTCCGGAGAGAGAGGCGTCGGAAAAACGACCGTCGCCCGAATCCTTGCCAAGGCGATCAACTGCGACATCGGACCGACCGCAACACCTTGCCTCGCCTGTTCCTCCTGCATCGAGATCGCCGAAGGCCGGTCTCCCGACGTTCTTGAAATGGACGGCGCCTCCCACACAAGCGTCGAAGACGTCCGGGCGATCCGCGAGGGACTTCGTTACAGTCCTCTGGCCGGAAGGGCCCGGATCATCATCATCGACGAGGTCCACATGCTCTCGACCTCCGCCTTCAACGCCCTTCTCAAGACACTCGAGGAGCCTCCTCCGCACGTGGTCTTCATTCTCGCCACCACCGAGGCCCACAAGATACCGGACACAGTCCTTTCCCGATGCCAGCACTTTCGCTTCCGCCTGCTGACCCTCCCGGAAATCTCAGCTCGGATTGCCCGGATCGCCGGCAAGGAAGGGCTGTCTCTCGACCCGGCCGTGGTTGCCATGGTGGCACGGTCGGCGGAAGGAAGCATGCGGGATGCTCTCTCTCTCCTCGACCAGATCCTCCGGATCGGGGGAGCGGACACGACCCCTTCCGGAGTGGCCGAACTGCTCGGAGTCACTGATCAGGCGCTTGAAGACTCGCTGCTTTCATCGATGCTCTCCGGAGATCTGGCGGCAACCCTCCGAACGGCCAGGACCGTCCTCGAAGCCGGCATCGACCCCCGTGCACAGGTGCGCAATCTCTCCAGACTATTTCGGGACATCCTCCACAGTCTTCTCGAAGAGGCCCCGCTCGATGGTCCCCGCTATGGGTGGACGCCGGAGTCAGCGGCCCGGATCGCCGCCCTCCCCCGGTCCAATGCATTTTTCCTGGAACAGGTCCTTTCTGTCCTCGTCCGAGGAGAGGACGACCTGAGGCGATCCCCACAACCCGCCATCACCTTTGAACTTCTTCTCGCACGAATCTGTCACCTGAAGGAGATCCTTCCCCTCCCCGAACTCCTGGCCCGTCTTCTCTCGCAACCGGATCCTTCTCCCCGCCGCCAGCCCCCTCCGGAGCCCTCCGAGATCCGCCCCGCGCGTTCCGAGAGTCCCATCGGCAGACCGGCCTCTCCCGCTTGCCAGACACCTGGACAACAAGCCTCCAGCCAGACTTCGCCCAGAACGGCACCGTCCACTTCCGAAAAGGCCGGGCCCCTGGATCTCCGGATACCCTCCGACTGGGGAAGGGCTCTGTCCCGTCTTTCCCAGGAGAGCCGCACGCTCCTTGAGCCCGCCCGCATCGCACGATTCGAACAGGGCACCCTTCTCCTCGATACCGGCAACTCCTTCTTCAACAACCGGATCGCCTCCAACCGCGAAACCCTCGCACGTGCCCTCTCCGAGGCAGTCCAGTCCCCTGAACCGCTCCGGATCGAGACCCCGATCCCCGGAGCAGGCGGAGACGGACCCGCGTCTAGGACGCTTCCTGCTCCTCCTCTCGTATCCGAAGCCGCCCTGCTTTTCGGGTCGGAAATCATCGGCGTACGCTCGGACAAACCCCAACCGGAACACAGACAAGGAGATCAGCCCTGATGTTCGGACAGGACTTTCTGAAAAAAGCTCAGGAAATGCAGGAAAAGATGGCCAGGATGCAGCAGGAGATGGCCGGCATGACGGTCACAGGAACTGCCGGAGGACACCTCGTCACCGTCACTATGGACGGACACAATGTTGTCCTGTCCGTCCGGATCTCCCCCGACCTCCTCAAAGGCGAAGACCTTTCCATGGTGGAGGATCTGGTGGCGGCGGCGACGAACGATGCGACCCAAAAGGTCCGTATTGCGGCCGCGAAGGCCATGGAAGAGATCACAGGCTTCCCCGGAGGCAACCCCCTGGGAGGAATCGGGATACCCGGCCTCTGATGGAACGGAGTCACAAACCCAACAAACCGGCCTTCCCCGAACCCTTCGCCCGCGTGGTCGAGGCCTTTCGACGCCTTCCCGGCATTGGATCAAAGACTGCGACCAGGCTTGCTTTCCACCTGCTCCTCTCTTCGGATGAAGAACGCGCAATCCTCACCGAATCTCTCAGCACCCTCGCCAGCCGACTGGTTCCTTGTCGCGACTGTCGCAACATCGTCGAACGCGATGCCGACAATCCGGAGGCGCCCCTCCACTGCACGATATGCCGGGACCCCGCCAGGGACCGGGGCATCCTGATCGTCGTCGAGGACATCCAGACCCTGTACTCCCTTGAAAAGTCGGGGGAGTTCAGGGGACTCTACCATGTTCTCGAAGGTCGCCTCTCTCCGCTCGAAGGAATCAACCCCGACAGGCTCAGGATCAGGGAACTCCTGAATCGCCTCGACGACCCGGAGGTCAAGGAAGTCATCATGGCCACCTCTCCGACAACGGACGGGGAGGCGACCGCGCTTTATCTCTCCCGCCTGATCAAGCCCATGGGAATCCGGGTCAGCCGGATCGCCTTCGGAATTCCGGTGGGACTCGAGATCGAATATGTCGACGAAGTCACTCTGATCCGCGCCGTCGAGGGACGCCATCCCTTTTGACGGGACCAAAGCAACAATACGGGGCGCGCCCCGCCACTGATGGAGACCCATGACCACCATATCCTCGCAGGAAGCATCGTCCCTCGACCGGGAGATTTTCAGGAGACGGACCTTCGCCATTATCAGCCACCCCGACGCCGGCAAGACCACCCTTACGGAAAAACTTCTCCTGTATGGAGGCGCCATCCATCTCGCGGGATCGATCAAGGCCAGAAAAGCCGCCCGATATGCCACCAGCGACTGGATGGAAATCGAACGCCAGCGGGGAATCAGCGTCACCAGCAGCGCCCTCGCCTTCGATTTCGAGGACCACACCCTGAACATCCTCGACACTCCGGGACACAAGGATTTCAGCGAGGACACCTTCCGGACCCTCGAGGCAGTGGATTCAGTGGTCATGCTGCTCGATGGAGCCAAGGGGATCGAGCCCCAGACACTCAAGCTCTTTGAGGTGGCCCGCATGCGCTCCCTGCCCATCCTAACCTTCATCAACAAGGTCGACCGGGAAGGAGTCGACCCGTTCAACCTCCTTTCCGATATCGAGCGGACACTCGACATCGCCGCTCTCCCCTTCGACTGGCCAATCGGATCGGGATCCGGGTTCCGGGGTGTCTGGGACCTCAGAAAACAGGAAGCGCATCTCTACGAGTCGGTCGACCATGGAGGGGAAAAAGCCTCCGAAAGGATCCTCCAGGCTGACAGCCCCGAGATCGGTGGAATTCTCGATTCCCTTCCGGACCGGAGTGCCTTCCAGGACGAGATCGCTCTTTTGTCCCATGAAGGAACCTCCTTCGATACCAAGGGCTTCCTTGCGGGACGCGTGACTCCCGTTTTTTTCGGAAGCGCCCTCAACAATTTCGGCATTGAAATCTTCCTCAGGACCTTCCTTGAGATGGCGCCTCCTCCCCGGGCCTACCAGTCCGACAAGGGCCCCGTTCCTCCCGACTCGCCTCATTTTTCCGGTTTTGTCTTCAAAATACAGGCCAATATGGATCCCCAGCACCGGGACCGGTTCGCCTTTATCCGGGTCTGTTCGGGACGATTCCTGCGGGAGATGTCCGTCACCAACGCCTCGACCGGAAAAACGCTCCGCCTGTCAAAGACGATCCAGTTTCTCGGACAAAAACGCGAACGCGTGGAAGAAGCCTGGCCCGGGGACATCATCGGACTCCATGATCCGGGAGTCTTCCGGATCGGGGACACCCTTTGCGAAAAAGGCGTCTTTCATTTCGAGGGAATCCCTTCCTTCTCGCCCGAGCTCTTCGCCCGGGTGATCCTTGAGGACCCCCTCAAGCGCAAGCATCTGAAAAAAGGATTGGACCAGTTGTCAGAGGAGGGGGCAATCCAGGTTTTCCAGCTGGATCCCCAGGGGGAGCGGGACCTGATCGTCGGAGCCGTGGGAGCTCTTCAGCTCGAGGTCCTGAAGTTTCGTCTCGAACACGAATACAATGTCAAAGCCCGCCTTGATCCGGTGGGTTATGACCGGGCGCGCTGGCTGACCGGAAACACGGAGCAGATCCAGGCCCTGTCCGGCACCCTCGACACCCTGCTTGTCTACGACCACGAAACGAAGCCCGTCGCCCTGTTCAGAAACGAATGGGCTCTCCGGTATGTCGTGGAAAAATACCCGGCCATCGGATTCCACGGGACCTCTCCCCGCGCCTTTCACGAAGGACGGGGATAGCAAGGCCCCAATTCTAGACCGAAGACGAACGACGCTCCCGTATTCCGGAGGGCTCTCCCGAAGAATCGAGGAGAGGAAGCCGTCCCGTCATCGAGTAGACCACGGGCAGCACGAGAAGGGTGAAGACGATGGTGGAGAGGACCCCGCCCACAATCACGATCGCAAGGGGCTTCTGGGCTTGGTTTCCGATCCCGGTCGACAGGGCGGCCGGCAACAGGCCGAACCCGGCGAGCAGGGCCGTCATCAGGACGGGACGCACCCGGAGGTTCCCTCCCTGAACCAATGCCTCCCGCATGGAAAGGCCTTCCCGGCGCAGATTGGTCACGAAGTTGATCAGGATCATTCCGTCCTGGATGGCGATCCCGAACAGGGACAAAAAGCCAAGAGAGGCCGAGATGCTCAGGTGATGGCCGGAGACCAGAAGAGCCCAGACTCCTCCCGTGATCGCCACGGGGACGGAGAGAATCTGGACCAGGGCATATTTGATGGACCGGTACGCCCAGTAGAGCAGGAGAAAGATCAGCCCGACCGCGATAGGCAGAAGTATGGCCAACCGGTGCTGGGCCGCCTTCATCTCCTTATACTCTCCGTACCAGCGGATGCGATAGCCCGGAGGAAGGGGCATCTTTTCGGCGATCTCCCTTTTGGCCTGGTCGACCGCGGTCCCGATATCCCTCCCCCGGATCGAGAACTTCACGGGGATATAGCGGGAGTTGGCTTCCCTGAAAATATAGGAATTTCCGATTTTCAGATTGATGGTCGCCAATTGCGACAGGGGAATGTGGGATCCGTCCGGACTGTCGACCGGGATGGACCGGATGGCCGAGATATCTTTCCGGTAGGGATGGGAGAGCCGAACCGTCACGTCGAACCGTTTTTCCTCCTTCAGGACCTGAGTCACCGCGACGCCGCCAACCGCCGCCTGAATGACCCCTTCCACATCGGCCACATGGATTCCGTACCTCGCACAGGCCAGTGGATCGACCCGGATATCGAGCTCCGGGCCTCCCCGGATCCGGAAAAGGCCCAGGTCGTGGAACCCGTGAACGCTCCCGAGAATATTCATAGCCTGGTGGCCCAGCTTTTCGAGCTCCACCGGGTCGGGTCCATAGATCTTCACACTGTTCTGCCCCTTGACCCCCGACACCGCTTCCTCGACATTGTCCTCGATGTACTGTGAAACATTGAAGGTGATCCCAGGCAATGTTTTGAGACGGGCCAGGACTTCCTTCTGTATTTGCTCCTTCGTCACACCCTTGCGCCATTGGGCATGGGGCTTGAAGAAAATCGCAAACTCGGCGTTCCAGAACCCCCCCACATCATAGGCGTCGTCCGGCCGCCCTTCTTCAGAGACCACAGTCTTGACCTCGGGAATCTCGAGAACGAGCCGGCGGATCCCGTCGGTGAGACGGGCCCCGTAATCAAGGCTGATCGCCGCCGGATAGGTCGCCCGGATATAGAGGTTGTTCTCCTCGAGCTTGGGCAGGAACTCCGACCCCAGTCTGGGAAGGGCCACCCCCACCGTCAGCACCAGAAAGATCCCGGACAGGGAGAGAACCAGCCGGGGCCGGTCGAGGACGAACAGAAGGATGGCATCGTACCCCTTCTTCACGACCCGCATCAGGGGCGTGTCGGGATGGGCCCCCACATTCCTGAGGAGAACGGAGGAAAAGGCCGGCGAGAGGGTCATCGAGAGCAGGACGGCCGCCAGAAGCCCCCCGCCCATGGTATAGGCCATGGGGAAGAAGATCTTTCCCTCTATTCCGCTCATGAAGAGAAGCGGAACATAGGCCGAGAAGACGATCAGTGTGGAGAAGACCGTCGCAGACTGCACCTCGGTCACCGCTTCGTAGATCACCACGAAAATCGAGGGCCTTTCCTTATTCTGCCTGTCCTGGGTGAGATGGCGGTAGATGTTTTCCACCACGATGACCGAGGCGTCGACCAGAATTCCGAAATCGATGGCGCCAAGGGAGAGCAAGTTTGCGGATACACCATGGAGCTTCATGATGGAAAAGGCGGTCAGAAGGGCTACCGGGATGGTGACGGCCACGATGATCGCCGAGCGCAGGTTCCCCAGAAAAAGGTAAAGAGTGAGAAGTACCAGCCCGATTCCGAGAGAAAGGTTCTCCAGGACGGTATGAAGCGTCCAGTGCATGAGCTGGGTCCGGTCGTAGAAGGGCAGCAGCTTGACCCCCGGAGGAAGGTCGTGGGCCCGGATTTCAGAGACCTTGTCGTGGATCCTCTTCATCACGTGGCGGGTGTTCGCCCCCCGAAGGAGCAGCACCACGCCCTCCACGGTGTCGTTTTCGTAATTTCTGCCGACCCGGCCAAGCCGTGGCTGGGGACCGATCCGGACCGTAGCGATGTCGCGCAGAAGAACGGGTGTCCCCTTGACTTCCCCGACCATGACGTGGCCGATATCTTCCCGGTTCTTGAGGAGTCCGAGGCCTCGCACGACCGCAGCCGTCTCCCCGAAGTTCATGACGTAAGCCCCGACGTTGTTGTTGGCGGCAGAGACCGCCGCCAGCACCTGGGAGAGGGGGATGTTGAAGTCCCTCAGACGGGCCAGGTCCACCAGAATCTGGTATTGCCGGATCCATCCCCCCATCCCGGACTCGTCGGCCACGCCCGGAATCTCCTTGAAACGACGCTCCAGGACCCAGTCGTCCAGCGTCTTGAGCTGGTCCAGGGGGGCTCCTGTGAGAGTGTAGCGGTAAATTTCACCGGTGGCAGGCGTATTGATGTCGAGAACCGGGGTCACCCCGGCCGGAAGGTTGGCCTGGGAGATGCGGTTGTAAATCCGGTGACGGGCCTCGAAGTCGTCGACCCCGTCCTTGAAGACGGCTATGACCACCGAGAGTCCGTACATCGAGATCGACCGCTGGGTCTTCATCCCGGGTGTCCCGTTGATGGCGATCTCGACCGGAAGGGTGATCTGGCGCTCGACCTCTTCCGCCCCACGGCCTGCCCATTGGGTGAGAACCCGCACCTCGAGTGGCGAGACATCGGGGTAGGGCTCGATCTGGAGATTCTCGTAGGAAAAGACTCCCACCACGGAGAGTGTGATCGCCACCAGAAAGACGATCACCCTCTCCCGGAGGGCAAAGGCGACCAGATGCTTCATGGACGGGGACTCCTTATCCGTCCAAGCGGGGGATCTGTTCCCGTTGAAAGGCTGAGATTGGTCTCGCGGATCCCCTCAAGAAGGAGCGCCCCCTTCGCCGCCACTTTTTCGCCGGGACGCAGTCCGGACTCGATCCGGATCCATCCCTTCTCCTCCGGTCCGGTCTGGACACGGCGAAGGATGAAGGCTCCCGGCGAGGTCTCCACAAAGACATGGTAGCCATGTTCATCACGGAGGACCGCCACTTCGGGGACGGCCACCACCGGATGCGGAACGTTCAGCCGGATCCTGACCGTGGCGAACATCCCGGGCTTGAGAAGCCGCTCCGGGTTTTGAATCTCGGCCCGAACGTGGAAGGTCCGGGTGTTGGGATCGACCATTCCACCCAGGTAGACGATCCTGCCTGGGAACACCTTCTCCGTGTAGGCGACCGTTTCAAGAGAAACCGTCTGTCCCCTCTTCACGAGGGGGAAATCTCCTTCGTAGATGTCCATGTAGACCAGGAGGCTCGACAGGTCGGCGATCGTCATGAGCTGGTCGCCGGGATTCATGAAGAGGCCGGCCCGGAGAGCCGAGTTCAGGATGACCCCAGACCGGGGAGCGTGAAGGGTCAGATAGCGGGAGACAGTCCGTGTCCGGGAGATCGTGTCGATGTCCCCCGCCGACGCCCCCATCAACCGGAGCTTCCTCTCGGCGGCGGTAATATAGGCGCCGCTCTCGGCCTTGTCGGAAAGGGTCCTGGCCACCTTGAAGGCGTTTAACAGCTCCACTTCGGCGGTCGTGTAGTCCGGGCTGTAGACATAGGCCAGGGGATCGTCCTTGTGGACCTTCTGTCCCTCGAAGGCCAGGATCTTCACCTCACGGCCGGCGACACGGGCCGAGAGGATCGACACCTTCTCCTCGTCGAAGTTGAGTGTGCCGGTTCTACGGAGCTCCGTTTCCATGCTCTTTTTTTCCACGGTGATCACCTGGACCCATCCGGCCGCCGACTGGGCGGGCGAGAGACGCACCTCCTTTTCCCTTTCTCCCGACGCTGCGAATGCCGGACGAAGGTCCTTCGCACCTCCCTCCACCAACAGAAACGACATCGCGATCAGAGCCATAAGAACCTTCCGCATCGAGCCTTCCTTACATTGGCTCCCGCAGAACGGGAGCGGGGGTGAGTTCCGTCATGCACGCAAGAACGGGTCAGGACTTGCCCGAATGACTGTCGAAAGGCAGGGGAGAGCCCACCGCCGCCTCAAGATTGCTCAGGGACTGATAATAGGCGATCAGGCTCTGGTAGCGGTTGTACTGGGCCTGGCGATAAGACTGGACAGCGTTGATCAGATAGAGAAAATCGTTTTTCTGGTTCTCGTATCCGGTCAGGGCCAGCTCGAAGGCAAGCCGGGACTGGGGAAGAATCTCGTCGGCGTTCATCCGGTACTGCCGGTAGGCAAGAACGACCTGCGCATAGAGATTGTCCACCGCGAGGCGGACCTGCGCCGTCTGCCACTGGTACTGCCAGTCCGCCGCACGAAGCATTTCCTTCTGGGACGAGTACTGGAGGTTCTGCTTGATGGGAGCGAAGATCGGCACATTGATCTGGACTCCCACATACCAGCAATTCAGTCCGGAAAAACCGTAACAGGATGCTCCTCCCTCGGATCCGGTCAACTGGTAGTCGGGCATGAAGCCGAGCTTGGACAGGGTCAGCTGATGCCGGTTCAAATCGACCGTGGCTTTGGCCGAAAGAAGATCCGGTCTGTTTTCCAGCGCCCTGCCCTCGAGATCGGTCATCGTGAAGGGGATGGGGGAGGGATCCCTGAGTTTTTCCACCCGGGTCGGACGGTCCATCGAAAAGCCGAGGAGCATGTTGAGCTGTTTTCTGGCCACCGCCATCTGGTATTTCGCCGTCAGCCGGTCGAGGCGAGCCTGGGAGAGTGCCACTCGGGCGTTGACCACGTCGAGAATCTGGACCGATCCGACAGACAGCTTGGCCTTGGTGATCTCCAGGACCCGCATGAGCCAGGTCTGGAGCTCCTCGTTGAGCCGGAGCGTTTCCTGGGAAAGCAGCCACTGGTAGCAGGAGAGCTCCGTCTGGTTCCTGAGCTGGACCCGCTGGACCCGGTATCCTTCGTAGGCGATCTTCGTGTTGTCCTTGTCGACTTTGTACCCGTAAAGCGCCTTTCCGGGAAACAGAAAGGACTGGACGATGGCCCAGTTGCTCCCGGTTGGATAGGGAAGCCCCACGTTCTGGACACCCGAAGGCACTCCGGCCGCATTGGTGAGGACATTCTGGGCATTCCCCTGCTCTCCTCCTCCGTATTCCCATTGAACAAGAGGATCGGCTGGCGCCAGGGCGGTCTTCTCGAGATCTTTCGTCCCCTCCCACGTCTTGCGGAATGAGAGGATGTTGGGATTCTTTTCGAGGGCGATATGGACGGCCTGCCCAACGGTGAGTGGAGGATCCGGATCCTGGGGGCTCCGTGGCTCAGCCCCGCTCCCGACTGTCATCTCCTGAGAGGCGGTTCGGGGTGGATCCTGTACGGCGTTCGCCCATAAGGGCATTCCAAGAAGAAACCAGAGGACTCCCCCCAAAAGCACCCATCCTCTTCCGGTCTCCCGATTCGATTCCCGCTCGAGTCTCCTCACCCTCATCGCTCCTTTTTTTGATACAAAGTATCATAATGGTCCGATTCTAGAACCTTCACGACAGCCAAGTCAAGCGCTCCCTTGGAACTGAGCCAGCAACACCCCGGCCCCCCCATTTTTTCCCACTCCTGAGGGGAGGTCAACGCTTCTTCAAAGGAATCCTTAGTCAAAAAAGATTTCAGGTCAATCAAGACAAGGTCTTTCCCCGGCAGTTCGATCCCCGTATAATGGGGATCCAGACACTCCCGTCTTCAGGAGAATCCACGTGAGCTTCGATCCGTCCCTCTATCTCGAAAACCTTCCCGACGTCCCGGACAATCGCGCCCATCCCCTGACGGAAACCCCGGGAGATCTGCAGGGGTTCCGCCGGCTTTCTCGGATCGTCGATCATCTCCGGGGGGAAAACGGATGTCCTTTCGACAAAAAGCAGACCCTTTCCGCCCTGGTCGCCGATCTCAAGGATGAGATCTTCGAGCTCGAAGAATCCGTCCAGAAGGATGACTCCGAAAACATCGCACGGGAGATGGGGGACCTGTTCGTCATTCTTTTCATGGCCCGCAGAATCCTGTGGGAGAAGTCCGGCCAGTCGCTAGGCACCATTTTCGACGGAGCCGCCCGCAAGATGGTGACCCGCCATCCCCATGTCTTCGAATCACCCGCCCCCGGAAAAAGCCTTGAAGCGATCTGGGAGACATGGGAGGAAAAGAAAAGAAAGGAGCCCGAACACCGGGACAGACGATCGGTCCTCGACGGAATTCCTCTCACCATGCCCGCCCTGACGGTCGCGGCCAAACAGGGACAGAAGGCGGGACGGGTCGGATTCGACTGGCGTTCCCCCGACGAGGTCTGTCCCAAGGTCCTCGAGGAATGGCAGGAGGTCCTCGAGGCACGCCTCGAAGGCCCCGAACGTCTCTCGGAGGAGATCGGGGATCTTCTGTTCGTCCTGGCCCAGTTTGCGAGACTGTCGGGAATCCGGCCCGAGGAGGCCCTGGCCTCCGCCAACAAAAAATTTCGGGACCGTTTCCACTTCATGGAACGGACGGCGGCATCGCAGGGGATCCCCCTCTCCGATCTGACCTCCGAACAGTGGGAGGCTCTCTGGACGGAGTCCAAAAAACCTCGGAAAGAGGGGGAGGCGGAAGAGTGACCGCCGGAGACCCCAAGGTCCATGCCCTGGTCACCGGAGCCACCTCCGGAATCGGCCTGACGGTGGCCCGGGGCCTCCTCGCCCTCGGCCACCGCGTCTTCGCCACCGGGCGAAGCAGTCAGCGCCTCGGTCAGTTGAGGGAAGAGTCCGGAGAAAGGGCGGGAACGCTCCACACTTTCGCCTGCGACCTCTCTCGAACGGAAGAGATCGGACGCCTCATCGACGCCGCCACGGAAACCCTTTCCCACAGGATCGACATCCTGGTGAACAATGCCGGCATCGCCATCTTCGGCGAAGTCGAGGAGACGACCCTCGAGGATTTCGAGCGGTTGATGGCCGTAAACCTGAGAGCGCCCTTTCTTCTCTCCCGGGCGATCCTCCCGATCATGAAGCGGCACAGGAACGGACTGATCGTCAACATCTCCTCCGTGGCAGGGCTTGAGGCCTGGGCGGGATCTTCTCTCTATTCCATGACCAAGTTCGCCTTGAGGGGCCTCACCGGGTCATTGCTGGCAGAGGGGGCGCCCTGCGGGGTGAAGGCGGTTGCGATCTGTCCGGGGTATGTGGCCACTCCGCTCGTGTCGGGGGCCCCCGTTCCCGAATCGGAGATGATCCAGCCCGAGGACATCCTGAGGACGATCCTCTACCTCAGGGAGCTCTCTCCGGCTGCAGTCGCGGGAGACATCGTCCTGAAACGTCTCGGAGGAGTCTGATCTTCGACCTCCCCTTGAACACGAATCCGGAGCGGAAATGAGGATTAAGTGCACCCGGAAATGATCAGGGAATACATCAAAAAGGTCGGGACAGGCCCCCTCGGCGCAAGGGATCTGACCCGCGCAGAGGCGGGCGATGCCGCCAGGCTCATCCTTTCCGGGGCTGCGACTTCCGCCCAGATTGGCGCCCTTCTTCTGGGGCTTCGCCTGAAGGGGGAAACGGCCGAAGAAATGGGAGGATTCCTCGATGCTCTCGGAGACGCACTGACTCTTCGCCCTGCGACCAGGTTCGACCTTGATGTCGGCGACCCCTATGACGGCAAGAAGCGCTCTGCCAGCCTCGTCGTTCCGGCCGCGATCGCGGCGTCGGAGACGGGACTCAGGATCGTTCTTCACGGCCTCCCGAAGGTCCCGGTCAAACAGGGGCCAGGGGTCCTCGACGACTGGAAAGCCCTCGGACGATCCCCGTCGCGCCTGCCGGTTCCAAAGATTCCCGATGCAGAGGGGGCAGCCCTTTGTCTCTCCCAGGAATCCTTTCTTCCGGAGCTCGCCCGCCTTCTGCCCCTGCGTCAGGAACTGGGCCTCCGGACCCTCTGGAATACCGTCGAAAAATGCGTGAATCCCCTGGGTGCAGCGGCCCAGATCATCGGGATCTTTCACGAGCCGATCATCGACAAGCTCCGCCATGCCCTTGATCGAAACGGGGCCGCCCCATCCCGGCGCATCCTTTTTGTCTGCGGAGCCGAGGGAGGTGTGGATCTCCATCCCCACAGAGCCACCTTCTGCCACCTTCTGGATCCGGCTCTGGGACCGGAGATCCACCCCGTCACCATTCCGCCGCCGGCTGGATCGGCTGGCCCGCTCCCTCCACCGGGAGACCCCCTGTTTCTCCGGGACATCGCAAACGATCCATCCCACCCGCTGGCACTCCATCTGAAGCGCCAGGCGGCCCTTTTCCTTTTTGCCTCGGGAAAATCCACAAGCTTTTCCGAGGCGGAGGAACGACTCGCGGAGGCACCGTCTGATGGCTCCGTTCCCTCCCCTCCCCCATTCCGGAGTCTCCCATGAACAAGATCATTTCCATCGACAAACTCGAAATCGGCATGGAGGTGGTGGCTCTGGACAAGAGCTGGCTTGAAACCAACATCCTGTTTCACCGCTTCCGAGTCCAGTCCAGAGATGAAATCCAGAAACTTCGGGAGAACGGGATCCGCATGGTGACCGTCCGACTTCCCGATCCGCCGTCTGCTGCTGCTCCTGACAAGGGAATGGACAAGCAGACGGAGGAGGGAGAAGGCTCGATCTTTCGGGGGATGGAAGTCCTTCCTCTTCCCTCCCTCAAGGAGTGGAACGCCCTTCACGACAAGACCGTCGCGGTCGTCGCGAAGAGTTTCGGGGATGTGCGCATGGGAACCGCGCTGGACGTGGCTCCTCTGCGCTACCAGGTGGTGGAGACCCTGGATATGCTTCTCCGGGATCCCCGGAAAAATTCCTTTCTCGTCACCTTGTCCGAAGTCGACGACGAGTCCTACGTCCACTCCACCAACACCATGATTCTCGCCATGGGGCTGGCCCAGCAGACCGGGGTCCCGCACGAGGAACTCCCGATGTGGGGACTGGCGGCCCTTCTTCATGATATCGGAAAGGCACTCATTCCTCTCGAAATCCTGAAAAAGCCGGGCAAGCTCGATCCGAACGAGTGGGATACGATGAAACGCCATCCGAAACTCGGCTATTCCATTCTCTCGAAGTCGAAGGACGATATGGTTCGCGGAGTCTGTACCCACGTCGCCATGGAGCATCACGAGCGGAAGGGCGGAGGGGGATACCCTTTCGGGCTGGACCTGCCCGATATCGACCCGGTCAGCCGGTCGCTGATGGTTCTCGACATCTACGAAGCCCTCACGGCCGGACGGATCTACCGTCCTCCGCTCTCCCCCGCGAAAACGCTCTCTTACCTTCTGGAGCGCGAACTACACAAGCTCGACCCGAGGGCGATCGCGAACCTCGTGCAGATGGTGGGCATCTATCCCGTGGCGTCCCTCGTGCTCCTCACCGATGGACGAATCGCCATGATCACCTCCTACAAGGATCCGGACACGCTTACCGGTCCCGTCAACCTGCTCGCCATTTTTGCAAAGCCGGGCGTTCCCCTTCCGGAACCCATCCCGATCACCATGTCCACCATCGACCGTTCCCGGGTCAAGCAGACCTATCATCCGAGGGAGCTTGGCCTTTCTCCCGCCGACATCGCCCGCTATCTCCAAATGGCAGGAGAAGACCACCCTGGTGATCATTGAAAGAAAAAACGGACCCTTCGACAGGTCCGTTTCATCTTTCTCCCGGACAGAGCGGCATCCGGGTGCTTACTTCACTTTTTTGACGATGACCTCCCAGTAGCCATCTTTTTTTTCCGTCTTCAGATACTCCTGGCCGACCTTCTGAATCCAGGCGGGAATATCCTTCGCCGATCCTTCGTCTGTGGAGAGAACCGAAAGAACCGTCCCGACAGGCTTGAGCTGGATGGTCTTGATCAGCTCCATCAGAGGACCAGGACAAAAAAGGCCCCGTCCGTCGACGATCTCATCGATTTTAACCCCTGTGTCTTCTGCCATTCTTTCTCTCCTGTCCGTTCATCGGTTGTCATACAAAAAGAACCTGGCCACCCTCGGCTTTCCCCAGAAATCCCGCCACACCCAGCACCTCGTCGAAGACCGGAACATACTGGTCGAGTTTTTCCCCGACAAGTTCAAGGGCCATGGCACATGCATAGACCTTGAGAGATCCCATCATCTTTCCCTGCTGGAGAAGGTCGTAAAACATGGGGCCACCCTTCTGGAGAAGCTGTTGTCCGATCTCCCCGTCCACCTTGAAATTCTTCTTTTCCACCGCCGATTTTCTGAAGGCGGTGACAGCGTTCATCGTCACGAAAACGTTCACTTCCATCTGGCTTACCGCGGCAACGGAAGCCATAAGGCCTACGGCATGCATTTTTTCGAGAGAGTCGGAGGCCAACACGAAGGAAATTCGTTCCATCGATTTACCCTTTCCCTGTTAAGTGTCCGGGAACATCCCTGACATTTGATCTTAGTCCACCCTCCCGGGAGGATCAAGCCGGCTCTTTTTCTGTAACCATATGGGTGAAGGAGACCGCCTGATCACATCGAAATGGGGGGGGCAGGGCATTTAGCGAGGGGGACAGTGTTGCCCTTTTACCGGCAAGGGAATCCGCTCCCCCGGAGGAGCCAGATCGGGAAGATTAAAGTTTGACGTGAGCGTCTCGAGCAGGGAGTAGTGGTTCGCGAAACATCGGGACTGCCAGGGACGCGGATCCGTCGAGTCGATCCAGAGAAAGGGAATTCTCCCCCCCGCATGAATTCGCGTCATGTCCGGTCCCGTAGCCTGGGAAGAAGGCCCCCTGCCTTCATAGCCCGCTTCGTCCCACAGGACGAAAATCCAGACATGGCCCTTCCGGAAGAGATCGGACTTCTCGATGAGGGGGATCCAGTGGGCGAGAAATCGGTCACCGGCCCTCACGAGCTCGTGCCGGTTATGAAAATGGCATGTGAAGGCTCCGTGCATGTCGTGGCAGAGATCGGGAACGACGAGCGCAAATTCCGGAACATCTCTCCGGGCAAGATCCTCTCGAAGACGGGAGAGCGGAACGACCGCCCCCCTGACGGGACTCTTTCTGAGACGCGAAAAAAGAAGAAAGGGGTCGTGCTTCAAGACATACCGGACGAACAGCCGGGGGGCCTTGGCTCCTCCGAATCCGGCTCCTGGAAGTCCCTGCATGTAGGAGCCGACGGAATGTCCGTGGAGGACCATCTCTTCCGGAAAGCTGTCCCCCTGGATCCGGATACGGGGATCGTCCGAGACAGGAAGGGGAGGCCAAGCCCCCATCATTCCGACATAGTTCGGAAGACTCGGATGGGCGAGACTCCAGTCGTTGGTCAGCCGGCCACCGGCCAGGCTGTTGAAGTAGGGGGCATCTTTTCCGTCGACAATCTCCCGATATCCCTTGTTTTCCATGATGAGGACAAAGACATGGTCGGCCCGGGGAGGAGTCTGGGCCCTAGAAATATACGGAAAAAGAAGGACTTGAAAAGCCGCCAGAAAGAAGAGAAGCGGCTGACCATTCTTATGAATCAGGGAAGGCTTCACTCCCAGTCCTTCAGCACGAGAAAGCGCTTGAACCAATCATCGAAGGTTTTCTTGTTGGAGGTTCCGACGGCAAGGGGGGTGATCGGAATTTTCGGCCGGGCCTTTAGAGCCTTCAGTAGATCCTGGCTCGTCCAGGCGGTGGAAGGGAACCAAAAGGCAGAGATCGTGAGCGAGAGACCCGGATTGGCAGAGACAAGTTTTTCGAGAAGCTCGCGGTAACGGTCTTCGATCCCCCGGGCGCGCGCGACATCCTGGTCCGGAAAAAGGAGAACCAGATCCTCTCCGACCTGGGCCAGAATGTCGGAAGGCCTCTTGGATCGGTCCAGAATTCCCTGGAGAAGGTCCCTGGAGCCGGGGTCGCTCTCGACACGCAGGAGAACGAAGGGCCGGGGGGGATGACGGACAATCATGCCATCCATCAGCATCAGGAAGCTCTCCTCCTCGAACAGCCCCCTATGGACATCATATTGCGGAAGAAGTCCCAGGGACATGCGCTCTTCTCCAAGAGCATCCCCCATGTTTCGGACGATCTCCTCGAAGTTGAGGCGTACAGGCTTCATCCAGAGGTCGAGAGAGGGAAAGGGGATGCCGATCCATCCCATCACGTGGATATACCAGGTGAGAGGAAGCATCACCTCGTAGCGGTAAGGCTTCTCAGTGTGCTCGATCAGGGCTGGACGGGCCCCCCCCTCGGACATCCTGCGGAAGAACTGGATATCTCCGATCGAAACATTTTCCTGAATCATCCGAAGATTGTCTTCGGGGCCCTCGAACTGGAGGTAGATCGGACGAGCCCCGTCATCGAGAGTCACCCCGTCGACCAGAAAAACCCGGTTGAACTTGAAGCGTTCGGATTCCCACTCCATCAACCGCGGCATCTCGTCGTGAAGGACCCGCTGGTCTGATTCATCGAGCAGATGGCGGGCCACGGCGAGATGGATTTTGTCCTTCATCTGGACGATGGCGGGATATTCGATCGTCTCCATCTGTTTGTCGCTCGGCATCCGGTCATAGTAGGAAAGGAAATAGATGCCGGCGGGAGGAGCCATCACGCCCAGAGGGAAACCCCTCCACACCAGGGTTCCCTGGTCGGCCTGCCCCCGGAAGTCGGTCCGGCGGAACAGATCCCCCTCCGCACCTTCTTTCTCCTGGGGTCGCGGACTTCCCCTGCGCATGAGGTGTTCCCACAGGTCTCGAACAGGCATCCGAGACAGGGACCGTGCCGGCAATTTCGTCATGAAGATGAGACTGTCCTCGAACAGGACGATCTTCCCGGCCGAATCGGCGGCAAACGACGTCACAAGATTGGAATTGATCCCGTAATCGAGGATCTTCTTCCAGGGGGTCAGATCCCGCATCGGAGAGATCAAAGAGACAAATCCCACGATCAGCCCTTAAGGTGAAATGCGATCATCGATGGATGGCCTCCCCGAAGAGGTCGAGAAAGGCTTCGTGTATGGCTTCGCTTACTGTGGGATGAGGGAAGACCCCCTCCATGAGACGGCGAGCCCCCTCCTTGTCCCCCATCGCCGAGGCCACCGGTCCGATCATTTCCGAAGCATGGGGACCAATCCCGTGGAATCCCAGGATGCGGCCGGTCGCCATGTCCGAAAATACCTTGAAGAATCCTCTCCGGTTCCCTTCGATCAGGGAGCGGCCGTTGGCCATAAGGGGAAAGCGTCCCTCGGAGACGGAGTGCCCACGCCCTTCGGCCTCTTCCCTGGTCAGACCGACGGAGACCGCTTCGGGATGCGTGTAGACCACCCGGGGCACCCGGGCAGGATCAAGGGGGTGGGGACTTCGTCCCGTCATCGCCTCAACGGCAATGATCGCTTCCTGGCTTGCCTTGTGGGCAAGAAGAAGCCCCCCGACCAGGTCACCCGCCGCATAGATTCCCGGCACAGCCGTTTCTCCCGTTGGCCCGACGGGAAGGAAGCCCCCTTTCCCCGGCAAAAGACCGACGTTTTCAAGCCCGAGCCCCTCCAGGACCGGCTCTCGGCCGATGGCGACCAGAGCGGCCTCCGTCTGAGCCTCCTCTTGCCGACCTTTTCCATCCCTGAATACAAGAGAGAGATGAGAGGATTCCGGAACGATCGACAGGGAGGTCGTTCCGGTCCGCACATCGATCCCCATCCCCGAAAACTCCCGGGCCAGTACATCCCCCACCTCCGGATCCTCGAGCGGGAGGAGCCGGGATTCGCGCTCCAGAAGATGGACATGACTTCCGAAAGCCGAGAGGATGTCCGCAAATTCGCAGCCGATCGCCCCACCTCCAACGATTGCGATCCGCCCGTCGAATCCCCCGAGACGAAGAAGATCGGTGCTGCTGAGGATCCGTCGTCCATCGAAGGGCACTCCCGGCAGGGGACGGGGTCGTGAGCCGGTCGCAAGCAGGACAAAGCGCGTCCTTAGGTCGCTGGGAACTTCATCCGCGACCCGGACGAGCCCTGGGGCCACGAGCCAGCCCTTTGCCCGGACATGAGTGATGCCATGCTTTTTGAACAGGAACTCGATACCGCGGGTGAGCCTGTCGATGATGGCTGACCGATAGAGCGCCAGTTTCTCAGGATTCCGGGACGGAGGAGGGACGGAAATCCCGAATCGGTCGGCCTCGGCCAGGGAGCGAAGGAATCCCGCGACTTCAAGGAGGGCCTTGGTCGGGATGCAGCCGTCATGCAGGCAGGTCCCCCCCACGGGAGCGGGATCGAGGACCGTCACCTTCATCCCGAGTTGAGCCGCCCGAATGGCTCCGACATAGCCGGCGGAACCGGCTCCCAGTACCACGAGATCAGCATCAGAATTCATCGACCGCACAGATCTCCCAGTTTAGCGTATCGGTCGGAGCCCTTCGGCGGAAAGGTCATCGCCTTCGCCGGGGACATTTTCCAGCCCCAAAAAAGTCCGGTGGTTCCGTTTTCAAAGCTTAACAGATTCCCGCTCCATCTGACCAACATCCAGCATTACACCCTCGGCAAACAACCGGCCATGAAGATATTTTCAACCAATGACTACCTCTTCTTGACAGAGAGATCCCTTTTCGCCTATATTCTTCAGGCGGGGTGGAGCAGCTCGGTAGCTCGTCGGGCTCATAACCCGAAGGTCGGAGGTTCAAATCCTCTCCCCGCAACCATTTGCAATATTCCCCTTACCTTAAAATTTTGGTTGGGACCATAAAATGGCACAAGTGCCAATTTATGCTTCTCGACATCTTCCAAAACATCCAGGGCTCTGCTCTCTTCCTGAACGTTATTGTTCTTTTTTTTCGACCGACATCACACTTGTCGCCGCCTGTCAGAAAAACAAAACCGCTTAATTGAGGAAAAAAGAATCGGAGCGCACCTCCCACTCCTTTTCAGGGAATCCGTACGATCAGATCGAGAAAAAAGTCCTCGTCAAATCGCTTCATTTGCCCGGAGTTATCCTGCGACAAATGGAATTCGCGACCGGCACACGCCTTCCCTCACACACCCATCCCGGCATGGTGGCGACGACCATCCTGATAAGGAAGGATGAAAGTCATCGTCGGCGAGGAAACCGGAACGGTCGCGGAAGGAGATCTTTTCAGGATTCCGGAGAACTCGAACCATGCGGATCTGTAGAAAGAGAGCTCGTTCTCGCCATCTCCTCGTCCCCTGTCGAGGATCCGTCCCGATCATGACCAGTCCTCAATGTGGGAGAAGAATAACCGAGCCCCCCCTATGACGTAAGGTGTTCGATCAGGCGTGGAGCGACGAGTCCTGCCATTTCCGAGCAGAAGGAGTGGCCTCCTCGCGGAATGATCACCAGCCTTGCATCTGGGATGATCCCGGCCAAATACTCTCCCACTGAGGGTGGACTGATCGGGTCGTCTTCTCCCCAGAGGAGGAGTGTAGGTACGGTCAACGTCGAAATCAGCCGGGTCATGTCGGGCATTTCCCCCAGAATCCACCGATCGGTGTCGGGATACTCTGCCAGAAACTCCTCCCGCCAATCCTTGGCCCCAAAAGCCGTCACATTGATCCCCCCGGAGGTCGCAGCCAGAACCAGACGCGTGACGAGGTCAGGGAACTCAAGGGCCAGCGCGAGACCGATGATCCCTCCCATGGACTGAGCCACTACGGCGGACGGGCGATCGAGAGTGTCTTTCGCCATACGGACCAGACCTTCGATCCCATCCACCCCGCGAAGACGAGGTTGGCGGCCGAGTCCCGGCCAGGACAGATAGCATTTCTCCCACGGGGAAGGAAGCATCTCTCCTGCGCTCTTCCAGAAATTCCCGTCTCCCGTGGCGCCCGGAAGAAAGAGAACTTTTCCGTCCCTCCCCCGTTCCAACGACTACTTCCCCTGCTCCGACAGGGTCGCCTCAAGAACTTGTCTCAGGACAAGCAATCCCTCCTCGATTTCAGAGGCTGTTGTGTTCAGGGCCGGCATGAATCGCAAACACCGGGGGCGGGGCGCGTTGATGAGAAGGCCCGCCTCTCTCGCGCGTCCGACAATTTCGCTGGCAAGGTCGGCCCCCAGCTCCAACGCCAACAGGAGGCCCTTCCCTCGAACGTCCCCCAGAGAAAAATCCCGCGAGACCAGCTCCAAGCCTTCCTTCAGAGTCTGCCCGACCTTCCTGGACTCTTCCAGAAACCCTTCGGACAGCAGGGTTCGGACGACCTCCAATCCGACGGCACAGGCCAGCGGGTTGCCGCAGAAGGTTCCTCCCTGCTCTCCCGCCGAAAAGCAGGAACAAGCGCTCTTCGCCAGGAGAGCGGCAAGTGGAACTCCCCCTCCAAGACCCTTCCCGATCGTCATGATGTCCGGCTCGATCCCATATTGTTCATAGGCGAAAAGGGTCCCCGTCCTTCCGCAACCGGTCTGAACCTCGTCAAAAATGAGCAGGAGACCGTGCTGGTCGCAGAAAGCCCTCAGGTCGGACATGAACTCCTGTGTGGCCGGAAAGACGCCTGCCTCCCCCTGAACCGGCTCAAGCATGACGGCCACGGTCCTCTCACCGACAAGCGAGCGAACGGAGGCGATGTCGTTCAGTACGGCCTTTGGAAAACCGGAAACCTGGGGTGGGAACATGTTGTCCCACCCTGCCTTGCCGCTCGCAGACATCGTTGCCAGCGTCCGTCCATGGAAGGCATCTCCGAAGGTAATGATTTCGTAGGCACCTTTTTTGTGAAGCCTCCCCCATTTCCGGGCCAGTTTGATGGCCCCTTCGTTCGCCTCGGCGCCGGAGCTGCAGAAAAAGACGTGATCGAAGCAGCTCATGGAGGTCAGGAGATCGGCCAGATCCAGGGCAGGACGGTTGTAGAATGCGGGGCTCGGATTGATCAAGGCTTCCGCCTGGACCGCAAGGGCCTGGACGAGATTCCTGGGAGAATGACCGAGACAATTTACGGCCCATCCCTGAAGCCAGTCCAGATAACGCCTTCCCTCAGTGTCAAAAAGATAAGATCCCACGCCCTTGACGAAAACAATCTCCGGCCGCTCGGAAATCGGCATCAGCCCTTTTGAGGTCGCAACAACTTTTGAGTTTTTCAAAGGTCCTCCTAAACATCATCGAACATAGCCTATTAAAACATTCACAAGACCGGCCTTCAATTCTTTTCAGATCTTTTCAGGGAAATGCATTCCAGGGAGGGCACGAGGCGTTGACAGGGCCGTCTGAACTCCGCCCCTTCGACTGCAGGCGTCATGATCTCGGCCTCACATCTTGACATTCTCCATCATTGATCCTAACATTCAATCATGACAAATTCACAATTGTTAATTCTCTTGAAAGAAACGGGGTACTCCCCGGAAGAGCTGGGAAAACAGATCGGGCTTTCGGGGATGACCCTTCGACGCTGGATGAAGAAGGCGGAGCAGACCTCCATTCCTGTCGTCTATGTTCCGGCGATCCGGGAGACCTGTCTACGGCTGATCTCGGAAGGCAGGCTGAATCCGGCCAGCGAAGCGGTCCAGTCCATCCTCGCCTCCGCCCTTCCCTCCGGAGACTATGCCGCCGCCATCCAGAATCTCGGGCTCGATGCCGAATTCGGAGAGGACCGCACCATTTCGGGAGACAGGATACTGACCGGACTGGTCCAGATAGGAGCCCAGTCGAAAAAACAGGCCGATGTCGAGAAAAACTGTGGCAAGGTCTTTTCCTTCAAGGACATGGGCAAGGACTGGTCTGAACGGATATCGGCCCTGTGGACAATCATTCATTCCGACACCGTCACTCTTCCGGAAAAATTCATCGCATATGGAGCCCTTTTTTATCTGTTGACTCCCATCGATTTCATTCCCGACACGATCCCCTTCCTGGGGCTGGTCGACGACTTTGCCGTGCTGGGGCTGGCCGCCGCATACTATGCCCGGCATCTGAGGGTCCGGAATGAGAAAATATCAATCTGAAATTTGTTTTAAGGAAGGATCCGTTCCCATGACCTGGAAAGTGCCATCCCTCTTTCTTTTAGCACTGACATTCTTCCTGTCCGGCTGCGCGGCCACAACTGAACCGGCCGTCCGGGCCTATCTGCACGAACAGAAGGCCTATTCGGAAATCCGGAACGGACATCTCGAAACGGCGGAGAACGACCTGAAGCTGGCACTCAGGGACAATCCGACAGAGCCGACCATTCTGAACAATATGGCTTACATTGCCTTCAGAAAAGGGAACTACAAAAAGGCGGTCGGCTATCTGGAACAGGCCCGCGTCCTCAAGAACGACGACAATGACGAGCCATACATCCTGAACGAGGCCCGAATCCTCATCGCCAATCATCAGTACCCTCGCGCCCTCGCCCTCCTCTCCCTCATCGAACCCCGGCGCACCTGGCCCCACAGTTACCGGAAGATGCTGGCCAAGGCCCTGATCCACAACGGACAGAGCGCGCGCGCCATGGCCGTTCTGCTGGAAAAGCACGACGAGACGTCAACCCCCGGGCTTTTATACTCCCGTTAACACTGACCGCAGTCCTGTTCGGGAGCATTCGGCATGAGTTTTCCTTTTGGCAGACACTTTTTTTGCGTCCTTGCAGGAGCAGTCTTCATCCTGTGTCTTTCCCCCCCCGAATCCCGGGCCATCTCTCCCGCCAATCCCGGCAGCAGTGACTTTTTTCTCCCCTTCTCGGACGACGCCGAGATGGCCAAGGACTTCCAGGCGTTGGCCCCTCCCTTCCTTCCCTGGGGCCCCAACACCAGCGGACCTTTTTTTACCGGGACAGCCGAAGTGGAGCCGATCGGCTCCTGGTATCTGGAACCCTTCGCCTACGACTTCCTGTCTCCAGGCGTCTCGTATCTTTACGCGCCGATGCGACTTGCGATCGGTCTCGGCCACAATCTTGAGCTCGACACATTCCTTCCCCTGGAACAAACCTGGGTGGGGTCCCCGCAAATTCCGGCGGGGCGGTCGGCCAGCTATTTCGGAGTCGGGAATACCCACTTCGAGATCAAATGGGAGCTGACCTCGGATGGCAATGTCTACCTGCCCCTTGCCCGGCCGGCCATTGCCCTCACCTTCGACTTCTGGATCCCCTCCGGAAAGTATCTGAACCTGAACCCCCAGGATTATTCGGCCGACCAGCTTGGAAACGGCACTTTCAATGAAGGTCTCATGCTTCTTGTGCATAAACATGTCAAACCCTTCATGTTTTATTTCCAGCTGGGGGACATCGTCGAGAACCCCTCCACCGTCGGCGTCGGATATGAATTCGACAACAGCACCAACCACAACCATCTCGCAAACTTTCACATGGTGGACGGAAACCTTATTTACTATGCCGGCGCCGTCGAGCACGTGATCAACACCGAATGGGGGGCGGGCTACCTGATCGAGCTCTACGGAGAGTCCCAGAGCGGGCAAAATCTTTTCTTCGGTGCGGCCAACGCGCCTCCCTTTTCCTTTTTATGGTGGGCTCCCGAGGTGGAGATGACCTGGCCCCACACCCGTCAGTTTTCCGTGACATGGGGAGCGGGCGTGGCCATGCCGGTCTATGAGGCCAACTACCCCGCGACCGTCACGCCAATGGGCACGGCCACCCTCTACTTCAACGGTCCCTTCGGCTATCGGGGAATGTAGGAAAAAATGGTGGGCTCCCCTCTTTCCCGGAGAGTGGAGTAGACTACAAAGGGAAAGGGGGGACCCTTGAAAATCGCTTTTCTAATGGCTTTGCTCACATTATCCGGAGGGACAATGCGAAAGGACAACCGATCATGATGCGAAAATTCATTGACAAATACCCGATCCTGGCGGGCTCGGTGATCCTCGTCTCTATTGTCCTGGCCATCTTTGCGGTTACGGCGGGCCTTGTTGTGGTCGCGAACATCTTCCTTGTAAAAAACTGAATCTTTCTTCGGCCTTATTCTCTCCTGCGAGAACGGCCAGCCTGGCTTTCCCTCCCCGGGGTTTCCGGCCCGACCCGACCCGGGGTGAGACTTCTTTCGGAAATCCTTCTATCATAGGAGGAATCTTCCAGGAAGACCCCGGCTCCCCGGGAATCCCTTCACATTTCTCTTCATGGCAGGAGTTCCATGGCACAATACGTCTTCACGATGAACCGCGTGGGCAAGATCGTTCCTCCCAAGCGTCAAATTCTCAAGGATATCTCCCTGAGTTTCCTGCCGGGGGCCAAGATCGGAGTTCTGGGCCTAAACGGCTCGGGAAAGTCGACCCTTCTCCGCATCATGGCGGGGGTGGACACCGACATTATCGGGGAAGCGATCCCGATGCCCGGCATCCGGATTGGCTACCTTCCCCAGGAACCGGAACTCGATCCGAAGATGACGGTCCGCAGCGCGGTGGAGGAAGGCCTGGGCGAGCTGTTCGACGCCCACCGAAAACTCGAGGAGGTCTACGCCGCCTATGCGGAACCCAAGGCGGATTTCGACGCCCTGGCGAAGGAGCAGGCCCGTCTCGAGGCGATCATCGCCACCGGTGACGGCCACAACATGGAACAAAAGATGGAAGTAGCCGCCGATGCGCTTCGCCTGCCCCCCTGGGAGGCCAGCATCGAGACGCTGTCCGGTGGAGAAAAGAGACGGGTGGCCCTCTGCCAGCTCCTTCTCTCGAACCCTGACATGCTTCTTCTCGACGAACCGACCAACCACCTTGATGCCGAGTCGGTGGACTGGCTCGAGCAGTTCCTCCAGAAATTCCCCGGGACGGTCGTCGCCGTCACCCACGACCGGTACTTTCTGGACAACGCCGCGGAATGGATCCTGGAGCTCGACCGGGGATCTGGAATCCCCTGGAAAGGAAACTACAGCTCCTGGCTCGAGCAGAAAGAGGCCCGACTGGAGGTCGAATCCCGGCAGGAATCGGCCCGGATCAAGGCCATGAAACAGGAACTCGAATGGGTGCGACAGAACCCCAAGGGACGTCAGGCCAAATCCAAGGCCCGCATGTCGCGATTCGACGAGCTTTCCTCCCAGGAATACCAGAAAAGGAACGAAACCCAGGAAATTTTCATACCGGTGGCAGAGCGCCTGGGAGAGCAGGTCATCGAATTCCGCGATGTGTCGAAGGGGTACGGGGACAGGCTTCTGGTCGACCACCTCTCATTTACGATTCCTCCCGGGGCGATCGTCGGCATCATCGGGCCAAACGGAGCCGGAAAATCGACTCTCTTCCGGATGATCACAGGGAAGGAAGCCCCCGACTCGGGGGAGATCCGGACAGGACAGTCGGTTCGCCTCTCCTATGTCGACCAGTCCCGGGAGAGTCTCTCGAAGGACAAGACCGTTTTCGACGAAATCTCGGGGGGATCCGATGTCCTGACCGTGGGTCGCTACGAAGCCCCGTCCCGGGCCTATATCGGCCGTTTCAATTTCAAGGGGCCTGACCAGCAAAAGATCGTGGGGACACTCTCCGGAGGGGAACGAGGTCGTTTGCACCTTGCGAAGACCCTCATTTCGGGAGGGAATGTCCTGCTGCTGGACGAGCCCTCCAACGATCTTGACGTCGAAACGCTCCGGGCCCTCGAGGATGCGCTCCTCGAATTTGCCGGCTGCGTCCTCGTCATTTCCCACGACCGCTGGTTCCTCGACCGGATCGCGACGCACATCCTGGCCTTCGAGGGAGAGTCCACCGTGAGCTTTTTTGCGGGGAACTATCAGGAATACGAATCCGACAAACGCAGGCGGCTGGGAGCGGAAGGGGCCAAGCCTCATCGCCTTCGTTTCAAGCCTATCCACCGATGACCTCCCATTCGCCCCCACGGACCGCATTGATTCTGTCCCACCTCGCCTTCGAGGACGCGGGAACTCTGGGAGATCTTCTGGAAAGGCGGGAATTCCGTCTCCGGACGCTCGAACCGGCCCTTCCCTCCACCCGGCTGCCTGCTCCCGGGGACCCGGATCTCGTGGTGGTCCTCGGGGGACCCTTCGGAGTGTATGAAGAGGATCTGTATCCCCACATTCCCGGAGAGATCGACTTCATCAGGGAGCGACTTTTCCTCAGAAAGCCCACGATCGGCATCTGCCTGGGGGCCCAGCTGATGGCCAAAGCCCTGGGAGCCCGCGTCTATCCCTCCGGCACACAGGAGATCGGTTGGTCTCCCCTCGCGCTGACCGAAGACGGGCGACACACCCCTCTTTCCCTTCTGGGAGACGGGAATCCCATGTTGCACTGGCATGGAGACACATTCGACCTTCCGGAAGGAATTCCGAGCCTGGCATTGACCGATTCGGTTCCTCACCAGGCCTTCCGTGTCGAACACTTCGGACTGGCTCTCCAGTTCCACCCTGAAATCCGGACTCGCGACTTCGAGCGATGGCTTCTGGGTCATGCCTTTGAGCTCGCCACCCGGAAAATCGATCTCCCCCTCCTCAGACGCCAGACGCAGACGCTCGGACCGGATCTGGAATCCAGAGCCAGCGTTTTCTTTTCCCGATGGCTCTCCGAGGCGGGTCTCGGCTGACGGTCCTCCGATGCCGTTCCGATCGATCTGGCCCTCCCGGAAAACATGGGTCCCCGACTCCGCCTCTCCGCAAGCCTCGCTTCTTGGGCTCCTCGAGCATCCTGAAATCCCTTCCGTCATTCTCTCCGGACCGGCAGGGTCTGGAAAAACCACGCTGACGGCCTCCTTTTTGATGGCCTCCATAGCCCGGGGACTCTCGGTCGCGATCACTGCCCCGACCCACAAGGCCCTCCGGGTCCTGCGGGAGGCCACGGGGCATCGGGGGTTGCCCGCCTCCCCCCTTCTCTTCACCACCCTTCACTCTCTGCTGGGTCTCCGGCTATCCGAAAACGAGGACGGATCCTTTTCGATCACACCCGGCCCTGCCCCGGATCTCTCACTCTTCGACTGGATCATCGTCGACGAATGCTCCCTCGTGGGTGCCGACCTTCTCCATTCGCTCGATACGGCCAGGGGAACGGCCCGGATTCTGTTCGTCGGCGACCCCTATCAGCTTCCTCCGGTGGATTCCATCCACCTCGAGACACCGCCGGTCTTTTCGCGCCCCTATCCCATCCTCTCCCTCGACCGGGTCCATCGCCAGACCGGGGATCATCCCGTTCATCTTCTGACCCAGAGCCTCTTGAGCTGGAAACCCGAGGAGGGTCGCCCGACGCCCTTTTCCCTCTTCAAGAATCTCGAGGATCTTGTCCCGGAAGACAGCTCCCATCCCGGAAAACTTCTCTGGATCCCGGGAGGAAGCGGAGAGGCGGTTCGATGGGCCTCAAACCTGGGAAAAAACGGCGACAACATCCGCATCCTGGCTTACACGAATCGGCGGGTCGAACATTACAACACGCTTCTTTATCATCAGGAGTACGGAACGCTCTCCACCCCCTTCGCGCCCCATGAACAGACTCTTTTGAATGAAACAACGGGGGTCAAGACCTCGGATGGGGACCTCAGAGTTTTGCCGGCGGGGGAGACACTGACGGTCCTCGAGATATTTCCCGAAAGGCACCCCGACTATCCGGAGATTCCAGCTCACAGGGTCTTTCTCGAGGATGAAACGGGAGGGGATTTTTCTGTGCTGGTCCCCGATGACGGGGTGCTCCATCAGAGGACGGTCGACGATCATTTTCGGGAAATCCGGAGATTGAAAGCGGAGGGTGTGGCTGGACGGAAGGAGATCGCCGCCCTTTCCAGAAGGACCTGGAGCCTGAAGAGGGCCTTCGCACCATTGAGACACGGGTACGCTACGACAGTCTTCAAGGCCCAGGGAAGCACTTTTGATTCGGTGATCGTCGACTGGACGGATCTCAACCGGTTCCGGGAGGACAGGGCTTTCGTCCGGGCCCTCTATGTCGCGGCGACCCGGCCCCGGTTCCGCCTTCTTTTTTCGGGTCCGTCCCGCAACTGAGATCCGGAAGGCCTGCTTTCCAGCCCCAGCGCCACCAAAACCCTTTTCTCGATCCAGGGGACCTCGCGGCGTCCATTCAGGATGAGACTCAGGTACGCCTGCGACACGCCAATCCGGACAGACAGATCACCTTGGGTCCATCCTCTCCGTATCAGCGCGATCTTCACTTCCTTGACCGTTTCCTCGTCCAACTTCTATAATCCGCTGAAGGGTTTTTAGATATAAAAACAAACTTATACCTATAAGGCATTTCAGCGTTGAATATAAACCAGATAGGACTCGAGGTCAACTGGGACACGAAGGCAACGGGCCAGCGCATCCGGGGGATACGAGGAAATCTTTCCCAGCGTGAATTCGCAGGGAAAATCGGGGTCACACAGGTGGAGGTATCCCGGTATGAACGGGGGATGCGCACACCCCCCGTCGAAATCCTTCTGAAGCTGTCGGTCCTCGGAAATGTCTCCGTCGACTATCTGTTGCAGGGCCAGGGGAAGGAGGCTTCTTCCGCCGCCGAGCCCACCGAATCCTATGAAAGGACCACCGAAATGCTCTGGATGGGCAATCTTGCCAAGCCGGATCAGAGTCTCCTGAGACGGCTCGCAAAACGGCTTTCCGAATCCTCCGCTCCCTGACCGCATCCCTTCTTTAGCGCACTCGTTCGGCCGACACCGGCACCTGCTCCTCTTTTTTCCTGTAATGACCGATCAGAACCGCAGCGACTTCCGGCCGCGTCATTTCGGGAGGAGGAGGCGATCCCTCCCGGAGCATCTGGCGAACCCGGGTTCCGGACAGAAGAACGTGTGATTTTTCATCGTGTCCGCAGGTCTTGTGGGAGACCATCCCTTCACACGTCCGGCAATAATAGGCGGTGTCGAAGAAGATGGGAATGATCCCCAGTTCGTCGAAGGAGAACTGCCTCAGGAGGGCATGGGCCTCGAAGGGACCATAGTAGCTTCCGACTCCGGCGTGATCCCGCCCGACGATGAAATGGGTGCATCCGTAGTTCTTTCGGACCAGGGCGTGAAACAGGGCCTCCCTCGGGCCGGCATACCGCATGGCACCGGGAAAAACTCCGAGCACGACCCTGGTCTTCGGATAGTAGCGTTCGAGCAGGACCTGGTAGCAGTCCATTCGCACCTTTGCAGGGACATCGTCCTCTTTGGTTTCTCCGACCAGGGGATGGAGGAAGAGGCCATCGACAATCTCGAGCGAGCATTTCTGAATGTATTCATGAGCGCGATGGATGGGATTCCGGGTCTGGAATCCAACGACGGTCTGCCACCCCAGCTCCTCGAAAAGACCCCGGGAGGCGGTGGGGGTGAGATGAAATTCCGAAAAGGGCCCTTCCGCCCAATCGTCGAAGACGCTGACTTTTCCGCCCACGGCATAGGGGGTACCAAGCCGTTCGAGCGCCGCCACACCCGGGTGCGCCGGATCGGTGGTCTTGTAGACCTCCCGGGCCTCCCAGGAAAGGTCGCGGCGAAAAAGATCGGAGACCGTCAGGATTCCCAGAAGCCGGTCGTCGCCGTCCACGAGGCGCACCACCTCACCGATCCGGAGGGATCGGAATTCTTTTTCGGGAACGGGAAGAACGATCGGAAGGGGAAAGACAAGACCGTCGGGGAGACGCATGCGCTCCACCACGGAATGATAGGTTTTTTCATCCATGAATCCGTCGAGGGGGCTTACCGCACCGACCGCGATCAACCCCAGGTCGGATATTTCCCGGGCAGTGAGGCGTATGGACGGCCGGCTGGCGTAGGCCCGGACCATTTCCGGACGGGCGGATCGCGAGACGGTCGAGGTGACGAGCCGTCCTCCGTGAGGAACTGAAAGAAACATCGCTTCTCCTTATTATTGGATTGGGGGTGAACTCAGGGCTCTGTCTCGAGAAGCTCTTCAGGAACCCGGGTGGCAAGCTCGAAGGTCTGGTCGGCTTCTCCCGCGACCGAGAGCGTCCACCGGATCGACTCCCGCCTGAGCTTCGGCACGAGCCTCGCCTCGCGTCCGGCCAGCTCGTACGGAAGGACGATATCGATGGCCCCCACCGGACACATCTTGACGCAGGCATAGCAGTCCCAACAGTCGGCCTGCTCCCGCATCACCGCGAGAGATCCTGCCTGATCCATACGGATCAGGTTTCCCGGACAGGCCACCACGCACCGGGCCTCCGGCAATTTCTTGCATCCATGACACAGACTGTCGCTGACGGCGATACCCATTTCACTCCCTTTCCTTGACGAACGGTCCCAAGAACGGCTCAGACACCCTGTAGGCTCCTCTCCTCATCCGGCACACCGGGTTCCCTCCACGCGATCTCCTCACCCTCGAGCGTTCGGTGGATGATCCGGACTTCTCCCGACGGCAGCGCCACGGAGTTGATGAAGTGCTCATAACGGAGATCGCTCTCGGGATAATCCTGGCGGCTCTGAAATCCGGGCCACCGGGTCTCCTTCCGGGCCAGAAGATGGGCCACGAGGACCTGGGCCACATCCACCCTGTCGGCGACTTCGTGGGCCAGCATCAGCGCATGCTCATCCTCCGCCCTGATCCGGGGGAGGTCATCGACCAGCTCGGACAGCTTTTGACGGGCCATGACAAGGGCGGCTTCGTTCATGGCGTAAGACGTCCGGATTCCTCCAGCGTACTCGTCCATGACCTTCTGAAGTCTCGCCTCGGCCTCGTCGGGACGGATACGGTTCGAATCCCCGGGCGTCCCTCCTGTCCAGCGGAAGGTCCGCTCCCTTTCCCTGGCAACCTCCTCCATGTCGGGGGAGAGGATGGCCTTCGACTCCTCCCGGATTTCCCGGGCCGCGGCGCGGGCCGCGATCGCCCCCTCGGCAAAGCACCCGCTCACGAATTTATAGGGGGCCCCTCCCGCCACATCTCCTGCCGCAAAGAGGTTATCGAGCGTCGTCCTCCGGTCCACATCGACCCAGTAGCCGGCCTGGCAATGACCTCCGACCAGATAGGGTTCCGTTCCGCAGATCTCGACCGGCTGCGCCGTGAGGTCGATGCGGTTGGCCGCCCAGTAGAGAACCGTGTTGGGATACATGTCCAGGTAGGCCTCGTACAACCGCTTGAGGTCTCCCTTGGTCAGATGACGGGTATCCATGAAGCAGGGTCCGTTTCCGGCGGCGATCTCGCGGAGCGGGCCCTCGAGGCGTAGCGGCGTCGGTGCGCCCTCCCCTCCGGATTCAGCCCAACGGATCTTCATGAACTCCTCCCCCTTCGAATTGACCTGGGGAGCGCGGAAACCCAGCGCAAGCGTTCCAGTGGGAGCGATCGTATCCTTGGTCCTGAGCGCGATGAAGCGATGTTCGAAGCTCGTCATCTCGGCCCCCGCCCGGATCCCGATCGCATATCCCGCCCCGGTGTTGAAGGGAGAATACCACATTTTGTGCCGGGCTTGTCCTTCGTTGTTGGGACGGTAGAGACCGGAGGCGCCACCGGTCGCCACCAGGGTTTTCCGGGAGGAGATCACATAGAAGGCTCCGTCGGCAAGCCCGAATCCGTAGGCTCCGTGGACGGCTTTATCTTTCACGATGAGATCGGTCACGACGACGCGATTCAGGACATCGGCGCCGGATTTTCTGACCTCACGGGCCAGGATCGGCTTGAGGGATTCTCCGTGGATCTTGATGTTCCACCGACCCCGGGGAGAATATTTTCCGTCGGAATCCTTCACGATGGGCAGCCCCATCGCCTCGACCGTTTCGACTACCTCACGAAAGAGCTCCGCCTGGGAGCGGACCAGATCTTCCCTGAGAATGCCCATCGCGTCCATCCGAACGTATTCCACGAAGGAGTCGACCGTTTCTCCGGGGTTGATGTAGGCGTTGATCGCATTCATGCCACCGGCAAGACATCCGGAGCGATCGATATGGGCCTTGTCCACGACAAGAACCGACTGGTCGGGGTTTTCCCGCCTGGCGATGATGGCGGCATAGCATCCGGCCGTTCCGCCCCCGATAATCAACAGATCCGTCTCGATCTTCCTGGTCTCCATGATGCCTCCTTTATTATTTAATATATTACTAATAAAATAACATATAATAAAAAGGGGGGCTTGTCAAGAGACGCGAAAAAAGCAATGGGGGTCGAGAGGTCCTCTTTGAGAAAAAGGGTCCCTGCATATGGCGTCGGGAAAGAAATAGTATAGAGGGGATCGGATCGAGGGAAAAAAAGAAAAAACCTGAAGGAGAGATGGACTCTCCTTCAGGCCTGAGGATTCAAAAAAGGGAAAAAGCTACTTGGTCTTGGTCGAGGTCGCGTATCCCCACGCAAAGATGACGGCGACAATCGCGAGAAAGCCCATCCAGCCCATGAGACTAGGATTGGAACCCACCAACTTGTGAGCATCGTACATTTTTGGCCCCCTTGCTCAGTTCCAGGAAAATAGTTTATGATGAGAACGTCAACGCATACCCAATATAGGCAGTAAGCGTCCACTTGTCAAGAACCGATCGATCCATTTCCCCTCCCGTCGCCGCAATCAAGACAGATGCGATGGGCGAGGCTTTCCGCCGAATCCGGTTCCGCTCCCTGCGGGAGTGGCCAAGACGGGACCTCGGTGGGGAGCCAACCCAGGAGCGATGCATCAGAACCTATTCCCTTTCCCCGGACCGCGGACACTCGCTGTTAGGGGTCCTGTTCTTCCTATCCCCCTCTCCAGGATTCCGGAACGATGACCCCCCTCTGGATTGATGCGCTCGCCATAGCCGTCCTTGTCCTCTTCAATGCGATCCTCGCTGCGGCAGAGTTGTCGATCATCTCCCTCAGGCTGTCCCGTGTCCAGCAACTTTCCGGGACCGGAACCCCCGAAAGCCGGGCCCTCCTCAAACTCCGCAAAGAGCCGGAACAGTTCGTTGCCACGGTCCAGGTCATGATGACCCTCTCCACCGGCCTCGCTTCCGGGGCGACAGGAACCGTCTCCTACGAAAAGCTCAAACCGATTCTCGCGATGTTCATCGACCTGAAAGAACATCACGTCGTGCTTCCTCTTTCCGTCTTTGCCGTGATTCTCCTCCAAGTCTACGGCATGCTCGTACTGGGTGAAATCGTCCCTAAAACGCTCGCCATCCAGAACAACGAGCGCATCGCCCTCCGCCTCTCCCGACCCGTCCTTCTCCTCTCCGAACTCATCGTGATACCGGTCCGGGTCGTGACGCTGACGAGCCGTCTGATTCTCCGCCTCCTTCACGTCACCCCCGGCCCTTCTTCATATCCGATCAGTCCGGAGGAACTCGAGCTCCTCCTCAAGGAAGGTGGAGAGCACGGGACCATCAACCGGACCGAGCAGGACCTGATCCAGAGCGTCTTCAAGTTCACGGACATCTCGGTCCGCGAGGTGATGGTGCCTCGGGTCAGAATGGTCACCCTTCGCACGACAATGGGCCTCTCCGAGATACAGGCGGTCTTCTCGGAACACCGTTATTCCCGGTATCCGGTCCTCCGGGGCGACACCGACGACGTGGTCGGAATCCTCTACTACAAGGATCTGGTCGACATCCTGACGGAAAGCTCTCCCTTCCAGATCGAGCGGATCCTCCACAGCCCCTATTTTGTCCCGGAATCCATGAAGGTTCCCCACATCCTCAAGGAGATGCAGAAGAGGCGGACACAGATCGCCCTCGTCCTGAATGAGTACGGAGCCCTCGACGGCCTCGTGACGATGGAGGACCTCCTCGAGGAAATCGTAGGCGAGATCGAGGACGAATCGGACGAGATCGTCAAGCCGGTCGAGCGTCTCCGTGACGGATCCTATCTCGTGGACGCATCCCTTTCGGTGCGCGACCTGTCGGAGGATTACGGGATCCCGATTCCCGAGGGAGAAGACTACGAAACCCTCGCAGGCTTCGTTCTCTCACAGCTTCAGACGCTTCCCCGCGGGGGAGAATTTTTCTTCGTCAAGAACATGAAACTGACCGTCGTCGAGATCGACCGTCAACGGGTTGCCCGCGTGAAGGTCGAATTCCTGGACACCCAGGAACCCTCTCCGGGCCAGACGGTCTCCCGGATCACACACGGAGGTCGCCATTGAAAAAGCTGTTCGATTCCCCCCTCCTCAAGGTCCTCCGTTCTCCCATAGGACTCATGATCGTTGCCGGGCTCGCGGGGGGCGTCTTCGTAGTGGATCTTTTCCGGGGCATCGCGAAGCGGCAGGCCCCTCCGGCCGAAATGGCGACGGGACCGCTCAACGCCTCCCAGGCGCCCCTCGCCTACTCCGATGCCTACGCGCCCGTTTCCGACAACAAGGTCATCGGCTTCACCGCCGAGAGACTTCTCGAAAAGGACGGGAAGACCTATATCGACCTTTTGATCCGATTCCACCGGCATCCCGAGTTCAACGATTACCAGGTCGGGGCTTATGAGCCTCCCAGCCTGGTGGACAAAAACGGGACCCTTCTTCTGGGGACGGCGGAGTTTCCTGCGGACCATCATTTTGTCGGAGGAGACACCTTTCGGACCCTCCTGACCTTCCCAGGAAGGCCCGCCTCCTACCCTGTGACCCTCTCCCTCTTCGTCGGAGAACGTTTTGCCGGACAGTATCACATGATGTCCGTCTCCCTGACGGGGCTTTCCCCCTCCGCCCCTCCCCCCCCCAGCAAAGGATCGGCCAAAGGTGACCACTGACCCGTCCCTCCGGATCATCGATCCGGAAATAGAGGACAAGAACGAGAAATTCTCGGCGGCCCTGATGGGAGCCGTCTCGGGTCAGATATTCGGCCTCGTGGCCTTTCTGATGGGACTGGTCGGCGGAGCGATGTCGGATCAGCAGACAGGTCTCATGGATGTAGGGATTGGCATGGGAATCTTCACCGTATTTTCCCTTGTTCACTATGGGCTCTCCCGTCGATGGCTCGGCGGCGCGGAGCCGAAGCGCTTTCAGGAGAGCCTGGCGTATTTTGTCCCGGCCATTTTGGGAAGCCTTGTCTATTTTTTCGCCACCTTCTCCGACACGGCCTGGCCGGTCATCGGTTTCGCCGGAGGGTTCGTCTTCATTCTCCTCACCGGAAAAGGACTCCTCTTTCTCGAGCATGTCCCACCGCGTTCCAGAAAAACGACATATATTTTCTCTCCCTTCGAACGGCAATCCCTCCTGATCGTGGTTCTGGTAGGCTCTATTCTCGGGGTTGGCGTCGGCATGAGCTCACAGGGTCATCGCGCCATCGGACGAGGTCCCTTCGCCCGGACCTTCCTTTCCGAGCAGATTCTTTCAGCCAGCCATCGGGCAGACGTTCTGCTTTTCGGCCTTCCGCACTCGTACCGTCTGCTCCGGGCCCTGAAGAAGGCCCGCCAAAAAGGACTTCCCGTGCGCGTGCTCGTCTCCCCGGAGGCGGCCGCCCGCTATCATTCAGAGGTTCTCGCGCTGGCAACGGCTCATGTTCCCGTCCGGGTTCTTCCGGCCCGTCTCCCCACCTATATTCGCCCTATGGCCCTTTTCGACAGGCGGATCCTTCTCTACGGTTCCGGGGGATGGGGCTCTCTCTCTCCGGATGGGGGAAGCCAGATGCATATGCTGGCCAACATCCTCTCCCAGGGCCGAATACACGCCGCACAGAAAGTCTTCGACACCCTCTGGCTCCAATCCGCCACCCCAGGCCCCCCAGTCCCACCTGGAGCCGGAACCCCGACGCCCCCTTGACGCTCCCCGTCTCCCCTGATATATTGATTACAGACTAATTTGGTCTGCGATAAATCAGGTCGGAGAATTCGATGCTCAAACTGACGAAGAAAGTCGATTATGCCCTCCTGGCCCTAAACCTCATGGCCAAGGCCGAAGATGGAGGGATATCGAATGTCCGGGATATCGCAGCTCTGTACAGCATCCCTCCCGAAATCCTGGCCAAGGTGATGCAGAAGTTGTCCAAGTCTGGCCTGATCCAGAGCCACAACGCACCGAAGGGGGGGTATTCCCTGAAGCTTCCAGCAGAAGAGATCTCCGTCCTCAAGGTCCTGGTGGCAGTCGAAGGACCGGTCGGAATCGTCAGCTGCTCGGACGGGACTGACAAATCATGCCAGCAGAGAGGCCAGTGCGACATCCGGTCCCCGCTGGAAAAACTCCAAAACAATATTCTATGGTTTCTCGAAGCCCTCTCGATCCGGGAGCTGGGACAGGAGCCGGCCGTTCTGAAAGGAGTCACCGATGGATCAAGTCTATTTGGACAACCACTCCACCACAAGGGTTGATCCGCGCGTCCTGGAAGCAATGCTTCCCGCCTTTACCGATGCATACGGGAACCCCAGCTCCCGGAATCATGCCTTCGGATGGCGGGCCGAAGAGTTGTGCGAAAAAGGGCGCGAAGAGGTGGCCGCCCTCATCGGGGCCGATCCCAAGGAAATCATCTTTACCTCGGGGATGACAGAATCCGACAACCTCGCCATCAAGGGCGTGGCCGGCATGTACCGTGAGAAGGGAAACCACATCATCACCGTCGAAACGGAAATCCGCTCCGTCCTCGACCCTGTCCGCGCTCTTGAAGCCCAGGGCTTTGTGGTGACCGTCCTCCCCGTCGACCAGAACGGAAGGGTCGATCCGGAATCGGTCCGTTCGGCGATACGCCCGGATACGATCCTGGTGTCGATCATGACAGTCAACCACGAGGTGGGAACAGTCCAGCCGATCGCGGAAATCGGAGCCATCACCCGCGAAAAAGGGGTTCTTTTCCACACCAATGCCGCCTACGCTGCCGGGGTGATGGCCATCGACGTCAACGCCATGAATATCGACCTGCTCACCTTCAACGCCCATCTGATTCACGGACCGAAGGGCGTGGGGGCTCTCTATGTCCGCAGAAAACCGAGAGTGAGGCTTTCTCCTCAAATCGAGGGAGGAGGGCATGAGCGGGGTTTCAGATCGGGCACGCTCAATACCCCGGGGATTGTCGGATTCGGGGCAGCCTGCCGGATTCTCCGGGAGAACCTGTCCGCGGAAATATCCCACAGGAAAGCTTTGCGGGACCGTCTCGAGAACGGGATCCTGGAGGCGATCGAATATGTCGAAGTCAACGGAAGCAGGGAACACCGGAGCCCCGCCGTGAGCAATCTTTCCTTCGCTTTCGTGGAGGGGGAGGCCCTGCTCATGGGACTTCGCGACATCGCCCTCTCCTCAGGCTCGGCCTGCACCTCGGCGACTCTCGAGCCCTCGTACGTGCTGAAATCCCTGGGAGTCGGAACGGACCTGGCTCATTCCTCCATCCGATTCTCGGTGGGCCGGTTCAACACAGTGGAGGAAATCGAGGCGGTCATACAGAGCGTCCGCAAGGCTGTGGAGAAACTCCGCGAGATGTCGCCCCTCTATGAAATGGCCAAGGAGGGGATTGATCTGAAGAGCGTTCAGTGGAGTCCGCACTGATCGCCGGCTTTCCGGGCAGTGTCACCCCAAGAGGGTGGCTGGACAGGAACTTCGCACACACAGGATGAGGGAGCGCTACAATGGCATACAGCGATAAGGTGATCGATCATTACAACAACCCGAGGAACATGGGATCTTTCGAAAAGACGGAAGAAAATGTCGGAACGGGAATCGTCGGGGCCCCCGAATGCGGGGACGTCATGAAGCTTCAGCTCAAGATCAACGATGACGGGGTAATCGAAGAAGCCCGGTTCAAGACCTTCGGTTGCGGATCGGCGATCGCCTCGAGCTCCCTGGCAACGGAATGGGTCAAGGGAAAGACGGTCGAAGACGCTCTCAAAATCAAGAACACCGAAATCGCGAAGGAGCTCAATCTGCCTCCCGTCAAGCTGCACTGTTCGGTCCTGGCGGAGGACGCCATCAAGGGGGCGATTTCGGATTACCAGAAGAAGAAGGAACAACACGCCTGAGAAGGGGGGATCCATGATTCAGCTGACCGAAGCGGCCGCAAGCGAAGTACTGCGTCTCAAGAAAAACCAGAACAAGGAATCCCACTTTCTTCGCCTGGGAATCGAAGGGGGGGGCTGTTCCGGCCTGTCCTACCTCATCAAGCTCGAGGAGGCTCCCCAGGAATTCGACGAGGTGATCGATGGGCCACGGGAGATCCGGATCGTACTCGACCCCAAAAGCAAGGTCTACCTCGATGGCTCGACCCTGGACTATGTCGGGGGAGGCCTGATGGGGGGAGGATTCAAGTTCGACAACCCGAACGCAAGCCATAGTTGCGGGTGCGGCTCTTCCTTCTCGGCCTGAAGCCGATCAAAAGTCCTCAATGCAATGAAAGATGCGTCGAAGGAGGGAGAGACACATTCTCCCTCTTTTGACTTCAGGAGAGTCCGATGTCTGACACTGGAACTGCGGAAAAAAAAATATCCCAGGCTAAGCTTCTCCACCCGAATAATCGAGAACATAGCCATTCCGTCTGCTGGAATTGTGAAAAAAACGTCGGCGACGAGGATGTGTGCCCCTCGTGCGTCCGTGTCCAGCCATTCGGGCCTGAAAGGGATTATTACAACATTTTGGGCCTTCCCGTGCGTCTGGCGCTCGATCCGAGACTCCTTGTGGCCGCCTACCACGAGAAAAGCCGAACCTTTCATCCGGACCACCATGTGGAAGATTCGGAAAAGGAACAGTCGATCACTCTGGGAAACTCTTCCTTGGTCAACCTGGCCTTCCGGACTCTTCGGGACCCCTTTCTCCGGGCGCACTATTTTATAGGGCACATCAAGCGCGAGCCGGCTCGCCCGAACCGGAAGGCTGTGCTCTCCTCAAGCGCCCTCATGGAAATCATGGATCTGAAGGAGGAGCGCGACACTCTCCTTTCGAGCCAGGGAGCGGCTGCCGCCGAACAGCGGCTCCGGGCTGTGATCGACCCCATCGAACGGGATATTTTCCACTCATTTGAGGAAATCGATGCGTTGATCGAAGACGCCGACAAAGAGAGTGACACGCTTTCAAAGGCCCTCGCGGACTTGTCGGAGCGACTCGAAAAACGCGCCTATCTCCAGAATCTTCTCAAGGAAGTCAAGGAGGCCTCGTGAACAGAATCGTTGTGGGAATCGATCTTGGCACCACCCATTCACTCGCGGCCTACCGCCGGGAAGATGGACAGGTCGAAGTCATCCCGGACCGGGAGGGACGCCTTCTCCTGCCCTCGGTCGTCGCCCTTTCAAAGGACGGGGTTCGTGTGGGATGGAGCGCGAGGGAGCGGATCAACGATCCGGAAACAACCGTCATTTATGCGGCGAAGCGCCTGATGGGACGATCCTTTGAGGAGACTGAGTCCGAGCGAAGGAGCCTGACCTACCCCGTCGTCGACCACAAGGGTTCTCCCGCAGTTCCCGACCCCTATCGCAACCGGCTTCTGACCCCCCCGGAAATCGGGGCCCTGGTTCTCCGCGACCTGAAAAGCCGCGCAGAGGAGGCTCTTTCCCGGGAGGTCTCCGAAGCCGTCATCACTGTTCCGGCATATTTCAACGACGCGCAGCGACAGGCCACCAAGGATGCCGGTGCTCTTGCCGGACTCAAGGTTCTGAGAATCATCAACGAACCCACCGCGGCGGCTCTGGCCTATGGCCTTGGCTCCGGGAAGGACGGCCTGTTCGCCATCTTTGACCTCGGAGGAGGCACCTTCGACTTTTCCCTTCTCGACATCCGAAAGGGAATCTTCGAAGTGCGGGCCACAAGCGGGGATACGCACCTGGGAGGCGAGGACTTCGACCGGGCCATCGTTTCGGCCTGGCTCGAGGAAAACCCCAAACTGGCCTCGCTCGCGGAACGTTCCGAAGTAAGGGATCTATTGCGGAAGGAGGCGGAACGCGTCAAGATCGCCCTCTCCCATAAATCGGAGGTGGAGGTTGCCATTCCGGCGCTCGGATTCCGGACGTCACTGACGCGCTCCCGGATGAACGCCCTGGTGGAACCCTTCGTGGACCGGACCCTTTCCTGCGTGCGGGCAGCGCTCGCGGACGGGGGGACGGCACCCGCCGACGTGGATGGCGTCATCCTCGTGGGAGGCTCCACGCGCTTTCTCCGTTTCAAGGAAGCCGTGGCCGCCTTCTTCGGCAAGCCTCTTTTCGACTCAGTGGATCCCGATCTGGTCGTCGCCGAGGGAGCGGCCGTCCAGGCCGACATCCTCTCGGGCCGACGAAAGGATCTTCTCCTCCTCGATGTGACGCCGCTTTCTCTGGGAATCGAAACCATCGGAGGAGTCACCAGCACGCTCATCCCCCGCAATACCACCATTCCCGCCCAGGCCAAGGAGCTTTTCACGACCTATGTCGACGGCCAGACGAATGTGGACATCCATGTCCTGCAGGGGGAGAGGGAAATGGCAAAGGACAACAGGAGCCTGGCGCGCTTCACCCTCTCGGGAGTCCCCCCTCTTCCCGCCGGAACCCCGCGCATCGAGGTCACCTTCCAGATCGACGCCAACGGGATTCTCGAAGTGACCGCCCGGGAGCAGACGACCGGAACGATGTCCAACGTGGTGATCCAGCCGTCCTATGGTCTGGACAAGGACGATGTGCGGTCCCTTCTCAAGGATGCTTTTTCCCACGCCCAGGAAGATTTCGCGACGCGCCTTCTCGTCGATGCGAAGACCGAGGCCCAGACGGTCCTCAACGCCACGGACCGGGCCCTGGAGAGGGTCGGGTCCGACATTCTCCCGGACGCCGACCGAGAGGCCATCCGCAAGCAGATGAAGCTCCTCAGAACGGCCATGGACGGATCCGACGGTCGGAAGGTTCGCGACGAGACGCAGGCTCTCGACCGTCTGACCCAGCCACTGGCCGAACGACTGATGAACCAGTCACTTTCCGATGCTCTCTCGGGAATGGCCCTTTCCAAGGAAGGAGGGTCCCATGCCTAAGGTCTCGTTTCGCCCCGACGAGCGTCTTCCCGAAACCTTCCCCCCCGTCACGGTGGATGTGGAAGAGAACGCCACGATCCTCGAAGCGGCAAAAAAAGCCCATGTCCCTCTGGAGCACAACTGTGGGGGGGTTTGCGCATGCTCGACTTGCCATGTCATTGTCGACGACGGCTTCGACCGCCTCTCCCTGATGGAAGAGGACGAAGAGGACCAGCTTGACGAAGCCGAAGGACTGACCCTCAAATCGCGCCTGGGTTGCCAGGCCCATATCAAGGGGGACATCTCCGTGCGAATCCCCCCCTGCAGCAAGGGATCCCACGAACACTAAACGAGGAACGGCCTATGAACTGGAATGAGACCTACGAAATCGGATATCAGCTTTTCGAGCACCATCCGGAGGTCGACCCTCTTACGGTCCGCTTCACCGACATGCACCAGTGGATTCTCGCCCTCCCGGGATTTTCGGGTGACCCAAAGTCCTCGAACGAAAAAGTCCTCGAAGCCATCCAGATGGCTTGGCTGGAAGAATGGAAGGACAACCAGTAACCCCTCCCCGCACTCTCCGGATACGCACCCGCCTTTCCTCGGCCTCCCTGTCTGCGGAAGCCTTGGTCGCCCGCCTTTTGTGGGCGAGAAAAGGATCGGGGCGCCCGGTGACGTGGGAGGATTTTCGAAGAGCCCGGGAAAGCCGGCATGGGGGCCTCGATATCGATCCTGCCACATTCCGGGTTCTTCTTGAGACGGTCCCTCCGGATCCTGGATTTTGCTGGAGGGATCACCTGTTCCGTCCCGGAGTCCGGGACGCCGAGGGACGGGAATATGAAGTGCTTGCAACCTTCCCGGACCGCATCGACCTATTGAGGGACGACGGGGTGACAGGATATTCGAGCATGAGGGAATTCAAGGAGTTTTTTACTCCGCTCATTCAAAGGAACGATTCGTCAGGATAGACACACACTTTCAACCCATCAGGGAGCCTCTATGAGTCAGGAAAAAGATCAGGAAATCGGACAGTCAGTCATGAAGGCCCTGGGACGCGTGATCGAACCGGACTTCAAGAAGGATCTCGTAACCCTGAAGATGATCGAGGACCTCACCGTCAAGGACGGGAACGTGACCTTTACCGTCATCCTCACAACCCCGGCCTGTCCCCTCAAGGAGGAGATCAAGAAGGCCTGCATGGAAGCCCTGGCCCCGGTCGAAGGGATCCGCTCCGTGGACATTCACATGACCGCCCGTACGACCGGAGGCGGAGCCCGTGAGGGAAAGGCTGCCATCGAGGGGGTCAAGAATGTCATTGCCGTCTCCAGCGGAAAGGGGGGCGTCGGCAAGTCGACCACGGCCGTCAATCTGGCTATCGCATTGACCGAGCTCGGAGCCAAGGTCGGCATCCTCGATTCGGACGTCTATGGACCGAACATCCCCATGATGCTCGGGGTCAACGCTCTGCCGAAACAGGTGAACAACCGCTGGTTTCCCCCGAAGGCCTACGAGATCCCGGTCATGTCGATGGCCTTTATGGCACCCCCCGGAGCGCCCCTCATCTGGCGCGGCCCCATGTTGCACGGGATCATCACCCAGTTCGTCCGGGATGTAGAATGGGGGGAGCTCGACTACCTCGTCGTCGACATGCCTCCCGGAACGGGCGACGCCCAGCTCTCACTGGCCCAGCTTGTGCCGGTGACGGGGGCGATCATCGTCACGACCCCCCAGGAGGTCGCCCTGTCGGATTCCCGCAGGGGTCTCGCGATGTTCCAGAAGGTGAATGTTCCCATCCTCGGGATCGTCGAAAACATGAGCTCCTTTCATTGTCCGCACTGCCACCATGAAACCCCCATTTTTTCCCAGGGAGGCGGAGAGAAGGCGGCCTTCGAGCTCAAGGTTCCCTTCCTCGGCAGAATCCCCATCGATTTGTCGATACGCGAGGCGGGAGACCAGGGACGCCCGATCGGGATCGCCCAACCGGAGAGCCCGCTTTCGGAGGCCTATCTGAAAATCGCGGGCAACATCGCTTCCCGCATCAGCGTCCTGAACTCCGAGTTCACCCCCATCACCCTCGGGACCCTGGCCTGAAATCTGAAGAGGAGGGCTCTCCCTCCTCTTTTCGCTGGACCCTACTGAAGACTGCGGTTTTGATATCTCTTTCAAGAGGAGCTCCATGGATCCACTCAAGGTGCAACGCCTGGCGGTTTTCGACGAACGCCACCAGGAATACCGGCTGGCCCGCCACCGCTCCGAACTGGCCTACAAAAAGACCCTCGGCGGGGGAGAGGCCCCTTCCGGAGCCGGAACACCAGACGACTGGAGAGGGTGGGAAGAGGCGCTCTCCCAGGAGCTCGAAGCATTCCTGGATCTCAAGGAAGCCTGGGAGGCCCTTTGCCGCAACGAACCCTGGGCCGCACCCTGAGGGGAATGGAGAGCGTCCGGGTAGCCCTTCTCCTGGCCTACGATGGCCGCGCCCTTTCGGGGTGGCAGGTCCAGCCGGAGGATCGGACCGTCCAGGGATTGATCGAAGAGGCCCTGGAAGGCTTCGCCAAGATCCGGGTGAGGATCACGGGCGCCGGTCGGACCGATGCCGGCGTGTCGGCCTGGGGACAGGTGGCCCACGCCGATCTTCCCCCGGGCTTTTCCATCCCGCATGACCGCCTGGCGCGACTCCTGAATACCCGCCTTCCCCCGGAAATCCGCGTAATCGAGTCCTGCACCGTTCCCGAAAGCTTTCACGCGCGCCACAGCGCCACGGGAAAAATCTACAAATACTCCTTTCGGCTTCTTCCCAACACCCTGACCCATCATCCCGTAGCCGATCCCTTTTCCGGCCCCCTTCACCCTGACTTCAACCTGACCAGGGCCGTCGAGGCCTCCCAGATCTTCATCGGTCGCCATGATTTTCGCCATTTTTCCGTGGCCTCCTCCTGTCCCGAAGATCCGGTCCGTTCCATCACCGGACTCCTATGGGAACCCCTGCCCTCGGGATATGCCCTCTGGGTTTCCGGGCCGGGATTTCTCCATCGCATGGTCCGGATGATCGGGGGAATCCTGAAGGAGGTGGGGGAGGGTCGGAGAAGCGGGTCGGAGATCCCCGCGCTGCTTCGTCCGGGAGCGACTCCCCCCTTGCGGCCCATCACTCCTCTTCCCCCCGAGGGTCTGGCCCTGATTCGCGTCCTCTACGGAAACCGGGACCCATTCGACCCGAGATTCCAAAACTGTTATCCTTCTTCAAACGCCCAGGCCCCTTCCCCCTGAAAGGATCCGATGACATCTGAACCGCTCGACTCTTTTGTCCGCATCGGAAAAGATCCCGCCCCCGTCGTCCTGGGAGGAGGATCGTGGGGCACAGCCCTGGCCGGACACCTTGCCGCAGCCGGATGGCCGACGACCCTGTGGATCAGGGATCCCATTCTCGCCCAGGACATCTGCCGGACCCGGGAAAACCGGGTCTACCTGCCCGGCATTCCTCTTCCCGATTCCCTATCTGTCACATCCGATCTCCATGCGGCCCTCGAGACGGCCACCCTTCTCGTCCTGGCCATTCCCTGCCAGTCCTGTCGGGAGGTCCTTTCCACCGCCAGAAATCATCTCTTGACTCCGATTCCCGTCATCGGGACATCGAAGGGAATCGAACAGGGAAACCTGTCCCTTGTCTCGGAGATCGTCGCCGAATCCTATTCCCCTTCCGCCACGGATTATGCGATCCTTTCGGGCCCTTCCTTCGCGAGAGAGGTCATCAAGAAGGCTCCGACCGCCGTCGTGGCAGCCTCCGCGGATTCCGTCCTGGCCAGCGAGGTGCAACGTCTTTTCAATACGCGGTGCTTCAAGGTCTACACGCGGCGGGATGTCCGCGGAATCGAGGTGGCAGGAGCCATGAAAAACGTTTTCGCAATCGCCACGGGAATTGCGGACGGCATGGGGCTGGGAGACAATGCCAGGGCCGCCCTCATCACGCGGGGCCTCGCGGAAATGACCCGACTGGGTCTGCGCATGGGAGCCGAACCGCTGACTTTTTCGGGTCTGGCGGGAGTGGGAGATCTTCTCTTGACCGCCATGGGAGATAAAAGCCGGAACAGAACGGTGGGGTTGCGTCTCGGACAGGGGGGGGAGCTCCGGACCATCCTGACGGAACTCGGACAGGTCGCCGAGGGCGTCACGACCACCGAGTCCTCCTTCGAACTCTCGATTCGCTACGCCGTGGAGCTTCCCATCACCCGGGGGGTCTACCGGATCCTCTACGAAAAAGCCGATCTGAGGGAAACCCTGGCGGAACTGATGAGCCGTCCCCTCCGCTCCGAGGAAGACCTGTCATGATGACCAGACAATCCTGTCATCAGGGGCTCTCAACTCCAATGGCATCGAAAGGATAAGACCATGTCCACCATGTCCCCGCAGAATATCGACGCCCCCGACTCCCGTTCCGTCCGCATCATCTGGCGGGACGGCCACGAATCCCTCTATGACAACCGATTTCTCCGGCTTTCCTGCCCCTGTGCCGCCTGCGTCAACGAATGGACCGGGGAGCGAACCCTCCGTGAGGAGGAGATCCCCGGAGACGTCCGCCCCGCTTCCTGGCATCTTGTCGGCAACTATGCCCTGTCCATAGGATTTTCCGATGGACACGACACGGGGATATATTCCTTCGAACTTCTCCGGAACCTCTGTCCCTGTTCAGTGTGCCACCCCTCGGGACGCTGATCCGGAATCATCGTCCTTATGGTAGGATAAGGCCATCGACACTTGTCCGGAACCAACCATCCAATCGCGGGGAGGCCTTTCTTGGGAAAGGAAGCACTACTTATACTGGTGAGACATGGCGAAAGCGTGTGGAACAAGGAAAACCGGTTCACGGGATGGGTCGATGTCGACCTTTCCCCACGAGGTGAGGAGGAGGCCCGCTTCGCCGGCAAGCAGCTGTCGGGATATCCCGTTTCCCGGGCTTTCACATCAAACCTGATGCGGGCCCAGAAAACACTTTCTCTCATACTCGAGTCCTCAGGCCATCGGGGTATCCCTGTCGACAAATCGGAGGCCTTGAACGAGCGCCACTACGGAGACCTCCAGGGGCTGGACAAGAGCGAAACGGCTAAAAAATACGGAGACGAACAGGTCCACATCTGGCGCCGAAGCTTTGACGTGGCTCCCCCCGGAGGAGAAAGCCTCAAGATGACCAAGGATCGGGTGCTCCCTTATGTGCACACATCCATCCTTCCCGCTCTCCTGCGGGCAGAGCACTGCCTCGTGGTTGCCCACGGAAACTCCTTGCGTGCCATGGTCATGGAACTCGACAGAATGACCCGGGAGCAGATCCTCGAACTCAACATTCCTACGGCCACCCCTATCGTATACAGGCTCGGGCTCGCAAGTTCGGACACCGGACAGATTCCCGGACTCCCGGGCATCACGGTTCTCGATAAAAAGATCCTCGATGGACCCCCGCCGTGCTGATGACCGGGAAGATGCCCGGCACCGGAGACTCAAGATCCTGATTCTCGTCGTGAAGGCGGGATTTGGCATTCTGCTGTTCTATACCGTCTGGTCCTATCTCCATTCACCGACCTGAGGCTTTCGCCCAAAAAAAAGGCCAGGGTTCAAACCCTGGCCTTTTTCGATGTTTCCCTGTCGTCCTGTCGAATCAGTGGCCGATGAAGAGGGCCCCTCCATGAGAGGAGGCTCCCATGAAAAAGAGCATCGGGATCGACAGCATCACGTTGACGCGGCTTGCCAGGAATGCAACACGCCCGGCTTTGGCCTTTTCCGCCGCTTCTGCGGGAACAAGACCGATGACCTTCTTCTGGTTCGGCCAGATGAACACCCATACATTGAAGAGCATGATGGTCCCAAGCCAGGCCCCCATGCCGATCACCGCCGCACTGCCATGAAGGGTATAGGCATTCAGGAGAATATGCCTCTGTCCGAGAATGGAAAGCCCGAAGAGAACCGTCAGGAGGGCTGCCCAACGGAAAAACAAAAGGGCGCGTGGAACAAGATTCTTGAAGGCGTCGGCCTTGGCCTCGGGGGAGGCGGCTTTCAGAAAGGCAGCCTGGACGAAGTTGAAGTAGTAAAGAAGGCCGATCCACATGATGCCGGCCAGAAAGTGAAACCAACGGACGATCAGTTCAGGTGCCTGGGATTCCATGTGATTGACTCCTTGTTCGGGGAAGGGTTCCGGTTTAGTGGTTGACGAGGCCTTTGACGACGAAAAAGAGGATGCCTGTTAGCACAAATCCAGAGATGACCGTTCCCCACAGGGAATCGAGGGGGTTTTTCATTTTGTCCTCCATTTAAAACAATGATTCGGTAAATGTCGCAAGATTATCTGGTGTATCCTTCACGACAATGTGGGACCACGCAAACCAGCATCTTTCAAGAATAGTGGCATTCCAACTCCCTTGTCAATTTACATGGAACCTCCGGAAATGCTACTCTTCGAAAAATATGTCCCCATTCCTCCCGCGCCGGAGTGGCGAAACAGGCAGACGCAAGGGACTTAAAATCCCTCGACCGAAAGGTCATACCGGTTCGATCCCGGTCTCCGGCACCAGTATTTAAGCCATTATATAAAAACCCACCTTCGCTCCAGGAAATTGTTTTGATGCCCTTTTGATGCCGGGACTTCAAAAATGCTGGATCATTCCAACCAATATTTCTCAGGGAGGAAATCGAAAATGGCATATTTCCAGAAACGGAGGGAGAAAAACGAAAAACCACTCTCAAGCTCTCTTGAAGAACTCTTGGGAAAGTACTAAACCGTGACCGTTTAATGTGGCACAATAGTTTCCGATCAGTTTTTCTTCTTGGGGCGGTTTCGGATCTAGACTTGGAGACTCAAGCCGGACCAGGGAACGCTTCTTGTAAAGGTCCGGAGAGTGAAGCCAGAAGGCGGCAAGGGGCGAATTTGGCTGAAACGGGAAGGGATTCGAAGGGAGAAATGGAAAAATAATGATTCTCGAAGTGGCAGTGCTAAATATTAAGCCGGGTTTTTCATTGGAGTTTGAGACGGCCTTTTCAATTGCACAAAGCATTATCTCATCCATGCCGGGGTACCTGTCGCATGAGGTACACCGCTGCATGGAGA
>DAHWGX010000053.1 GCA_027335985.1 Nitrospirota bacterium
GGGAACGAAGCTCTCGACTTTCTTGCTCAGGCCCTTTTGTTTTTCTCGGGGATTGAACGAAACAGGTTTCAACAGCCCGGCCCCTTGCTCCTTTCATCAAAGGAAAAGATTCCCTTTCCAGCAACCACTGACTGGACAAGACTCCATCAGCTCTTGGGAGAAAAGACTTCAGCGCAGGATACCTCGATAGGGGGAGCCGATTTCATGACCTTTGGAGATCCCTTTTCCAGCGGAGACACACTCCCTCCGACAAAAGAGGATGCCTTCAATCTCATTGCCGATGTGAGGTATTTGGCTGACATCTGCCACAAAATCCTTTACTCAAATAAAGCAAGGACTTAACACAAAGATCAATGAGCCTCTGACGGCTTTTGGCCTGAGACTACAGCCGACACAACACAATCGGCCATATTGCTTCCTGGTGCCCAGGAGGTAATAAAGCTTCGGCTTTCCTCCCTAACATCTATTTTGACTTCCTGAAATCCCGCGCTTTTCATCAGCCTCTCGATGACTTCCGGAGTCTGAGCCCCGGCCATGCAACCGGAGTAAAGCTCCGAATTTTTCCTGACCTCATCAGGAAGCTCAAAGCGAGCCACAACATCCGATATAACCATTCTCCCACCAGGACGAAGAACCCGAAAAACCTCCAAAAAGACACGGGCTTTATCCGGAGAGAGATTGACGACACAGTTTGATATGACGACATCGACTGAAGCATCTGCTACCGGAAGATTTTCGATCTCTCCCAGGCGAAACTCAACATTCTTCCAATCCCCCTCTCGGGCTCCCTTGCGAGCACGACTGATCATTTCAGGGGTCATATCAACACCAATCGCACGACCATTTTTGCCGACAAGCCTTCCCACCATGAAAACATCGATCCCTGCCCCGGAGCCTAAATCGAGGACTGTCATTCCCTCCTCGACACGAGCTTCACGCAACGGTGCCCCGCACCCGAGTCCCAGATCGGCGCCTTCCGGTAGTGATTGAAGCTCTTCCGGAGAATAGCCAAGCTTCAGCGAAAGGCCACCCGCCTTCTCTCCCGAAGAACAGCATGAACTTCTGAGAGCACAGCAACCTTCAGCCTCCATATCCCGGGCTATTTTTCCATAGCGTTCTCTCACAACCTCTCGGACATCCGGATTCATACCTCCATCGGTCACCATCTTCTCCCTCCTAAAGTCTCAACATCGTCCGAAGAAATTTTCCGAAAACATTTCAATGTTTCAATTATAATAAAATATACAAAAAAGATCAACAGACCCCAATTCCGGTGTAGAGGATTTAAAAAAATCCCCTCAAAAACTGACCGAGGGGTGAGCGTTTCTTCCTATCTCGACACTCGGGAATAGACGTCATTACATGAATGAGAAGGGAATTCACAAACTTCGGCTTTGGCCAATCCTTTTCAAGCTTCATTGTGTGGTGCCACAGCCAGACAATTCCTTCCTTCTTGCTTTGCCTGTGAGAGTGCCCGTTCAGCCAGTTTGATCAAGTCATCCTCAGTCTGCCCCGACACACGGATTGCCGCTCCAAGCGAAACAGTCACCAGGGCGCGTTCTCCCGTCGCCACTGGGTTGGAGCAAGACACAACTCCTCTGATTTCGGCATAATGATTTAATACAGTCTCAGGAGTGATTCGGGGAGATACCACAAGGAACTCCTCCCCTCCCCAGCGCCCCAAGAACTCACCTTCCATGAGCTTCCCCTGAATAAGGGTGGAGACACTTTGCAGGAGTGCATCTCCGGCTAAGTGTCCGTAATGGTCGTTATACCGCTTGAATTCATCAATATCGAAGATAGCCACCGCCAAAGAAAATCCTTCCTTTTCAGCGCGAACCATCTCCCGTGCGAGAATCTTTATGATGGCGCGTCTGACCAATGCCCCTGTAAGGGGATCCCTGTAAATTCGCGTCATGTTTTTAAGCAGGATCGACAGCTCGCTGATGGAAAAGAGTGGCGGAATCAATGGGGGAGATTTTTTAGGAATGCTCTCATCAAAGCTTTGGAGGTATCCGGCGACATCCTTGATCGGTTCCCCCACCTGAAGAACAACGTTCCGCCATCCCATCGCCATAAAAAGGAGTCCCAAAATGGTCGATCCCCAATAGAGCCATGTATCGAGATGTTCAAGATGGAGCTGACGATGTTCAACTAAGGACAGGCGACGGACCTCATTCCTCCGCGAGTCTGTGACATGGAGCTGAAAGACTCCAACCTGGGAAAGAAGCTGCTGAAGACAGGGGCTGCCTCCTGGCAAAGGATGTCTGAGGCAGGCGATCCCGTTTTTTTCGAGGGTGGCCCAGCCCGAAGGCAGAAGATTATGATTTCGACCATCAATCCGGCCAAGATTATGTATCAGAACCCTGATCAGTCGCGCCTGAATGAGAAGCTTTCTCCGTTCTTCCTCTTGGGACTTTCCTTCCGTGAGACTCTGAAGGAGTTCCTCATGAAATGCCGACAGGCTCGCATCGATTTCTGAGACTTGGCTTTCCGCTTCGGCCAATGACTCAATCTTTCCGATGAGGGCCTTCTTCTGGCCATTGAGATAGGAGTGAAGACCCAAGCCAACAACATGAAAAAATATTGAACCGGCAAAGGTGATCGCGACAAATGTCCGAAATGATACCTCAATCGGAATCGGCCACTTTTTCATTGCACGCGCTCCTGGCTCGGGAAGGAAAAGGAAAACTTCATGGACTCAGGAAGGATACAACGTCAAGAAAAAACTCGCCAGACATCCAGACTTTCTCGCCCACTGTCAAAAAACGCGAAAGGATGACTTGACCCCAGATCATCGGTGAACTAATTTATTAATTAATCAATTAACCTCATTTTCAAGCACGACAACCTGTCACATCAGAACAAGGAACTTCGGCCCTCATGAAAAAACAGGCATTGATCGCAACTGTCGCAACAGTCATTGGAATCGGGAGCGCCTCAGTCCTGTACGCCTCTTACACCCGAAGCCACGTCTCCACCGATGATGCCCAGATAACAGGCCACCTCGACCCGATCACTTCCCGAATTGCCGGTCCGGTCGCCCGGGTTCTCATAAAGGACAACCAAGTTGTCCATGCCGGAGATGTCCTGATCGAAATTGACTCCCGACTTTTCCAATCCACCTATGACAAAGACAAGGCAGCCCTTGCCCGAGACATGGCCCAACTGAAGGTCCTCTCCGCCACGATTGAGCGGGATCGGGCCAACTCCGATCTGGCAAAACGGGAGAGCCGACGGACACTGAATCTTTCCAAGAAAGCCTTTGCCACGGCATCGCGACTCGACAAGGACATGTCCACGTACCAAATGGCCCAGGCCCAAACCAAAGCCGACACAGAAACCATGAAGGTCCTGAAAGAGACGATCCATCGCGATGAGGCCGTTCTTGCCATCGACTCCATCAACCTTCGCTATACCAAGGTCCGCGCCCCCGTCGATGGCCGAATCACGGGGAAGACAATTGAGATGGGAACGTTTTTGACCCCTGGCCAGGTTGTAGGATATGTCGTTCCCTTCAACATGTGGGTTGTCGCCAATTACAAAGAAACCGATCTTCATGGCATTCGGCGGGGTGACCCCGTCACCCTCAAAGTCGATGCCCTTCCCGGACAGACCTTTCATGGACACGTCGACAGTATCGCCCAGTCGACAGGGGCCGTTCTCTCCCTCCTGCCGCCGGAAAATGCCACCGGCAACTTCACAAAGGTTGTCCAGCGCGTACCGGTCAAGATCCTGATCGACCCCGGATCCGACCCGGACCATCGCTTGCGAATCGGCATGTCGGTTGTTCCCGTCGTTCTCACCCACAAGATCCGATAAACGATGGAACCCGGAGCCCCGGTCGAGCGAAGCGCCGACATCCCTCCCCTAAGCAATCCCCGACTGGTCATCACGGCCGCAGTCGGGGCCACCGTCCTGGAGACACTGGATTCCACAGTCGTTAACGTGGGCCTGCCCAACATGATGGGGGGGCTCGATACCACCATCGACGGAATCGCCTGGGTCATCACCGCCTATACCATCGGCAATGTTCTCATGATCCCCATGACCCGCTACCTTTCCGATCGATTCGGCCGGAGACGATACTTCACCTTGTCAATCATCCTCTTTACCCTCTTTTCCCTCTTATGCGGACTCTCTCGGGACCTCCTTCCTCTGGTGCTTTTCCGGCTTCTTCAGGGAATGGCGGGAGCCGCCTTTTTTGCGACGAGTCAAACGCTTATCATTGATGCCTTCCCTCCGGAAAAAGTCGCCATGGCCAATGCCGTCTTCGGCATTGGCGTGAGCCTGGGGCCGGCCCTCGGTCCGGTCGTGGGGGGCTATCTCATCTACAATCATTCATGGCCTTGGATTTTCTTCATCAACGTACCCACAGGAATCTTTCTCACCTACCTCTCCTATCGCTATGTTCCCGACTCCCATCATTCCGTTTCGGATGAACCTTTTGACCTTCCTGGAGTTCTTCTTCTTGTGGGAGCCATCCCCGGCATTCAGTTCGCCCTGGAAAACGGTCAACGCTATGACTGGTTCTCCTCTCCGGCCATTCGGATCGCGGCCCTTTCCGGAGCTCTCTTCCTGGCCCTCTTTGTGATTCGGGAGCTCACCGCCAGACACCCCCTTCTGGACCTGAGGGTTCTCAAGAATCGCTCCCTCTGGGCTGGGTCGGCCGGTTATGCCTTGCTGGGATCCGTCTACTTCGGAACGCTCTTTACCATTCCCCTGATGGGTGAGGAGCTCTTCTCCTGGGACCCCCTCGAAACAGGGTTTGTCCTCCTTCAAAGCATCATCTCTTTTACTTTTGCCACCATGATCTCCGGATCGTTGATGGGCAAGGTTCCGGTCTGGATGATCATGGTCCCCGGAGTCGTCGTGATCGAAATCGCGCTCTGGGGATATGGCCACATTGGCCCCACGGCCAACCCCCACTCATTCCTCTGGCCAAACATTTTCCGGGGCATCGGACTTGCCCTTCTCTTCCCCCCCCTCATGACCATGTCGCTGGCCACGCTTCCTCGCCGGATGCTCGCCACCGGCGCCGCCGTTTCGGGCATGATCGGCCAGTTGGGCGGATCCATCGGAATCGCCCTTCTTGCGACACTCCTTCAACGATCCCAGCAGGTTCACCAGGCCTATCTCACCACCGCCAATCTCACCGCCAACAGAGTTCAGACGGAACAGACCCAGCAAACGATCATCTCCCACCTCTCCTCCCTTGGAATTTCTCCGGGGGAGGCCTCCCGTCTCGCCATTGGACTCATTGAAAAGGAAGTCTCCTCTCAGTCCCTCTTTCTCTCCTTCTCCGATGTCTATGCCGCAGTCGCGGTGGCTGCACTCATTCTCCTGGGACCCATTTTTCTCTTTGAACGCTCCCCTCGGGAAGAACCGCCTCCGTCTCCCCCCACAACAGGATGACTTCAACCGAAGGAGGCTGATAAACTAGGAGAGAAGGATTGTAACCCCAACCCGCTTGAGGCCCCCCGTGAATCCCTACGTCATTTCCATGTCTCTGCTGATCTATCTCGCCCTCACCGGATATCTGACAGCCCTGTTTATAAGAACCCGTTACGGAGCCCCCACCGGTCGATGGCTTGGCTCCTTTTTTTCCGGACCCCAGACCTCGGACTTTATCCGGATTCGGCGAGGCCATATCTTTGCAGCACTGGCAGGCTTCACCTGTGACGTGACGGGAACGGCCATCATGGAATACGAACGAATCCAGGGGCGCATCCGCTTTCACCCGGTCCCCCCGGCATTGGACTGGTTCCATCTCATTACCGCCCAGGGGGCTCTCTGGCTCTTCGTCCTTCTCGCCATCTTGGGAGTCCTCAGAAAAAAAGGACACCCACTGGGGCGATTCCACTCGAAGCTCGGGCCGGTCTTTCTCGTCATCTGGCTGTCGAGCTCCATCTCGGGGTGGTTCTACCGCGTTTTTTAGCCGCCAATAAGGATCGAAACCCATGGCCATTCTTTTTCGCACCGACAAGCGTCAAATCACAGCACTGCCGGAAATCGCCAAAATCCTTAACACCATTGGTGTTCGGCTTGACGCTTGGCCTGTTCCGGAGACTGGCCCCCTCCAACACCTCTTGGGCAAACCGCGACTGACCCTGTCGGAACAGGAGGAAGTTCTGAGCTCATTTCTTCCTCGTTTTGACCATCTGAAAAAAACTCTGGGCTACCAGACACAGGATCTCATCGTGCTCGACCCCGATCTCCCGGGACTCTCCGCTCTCGAAGAAAAGTTTCGATCCTGTCACACCCACGATGATGACGAGATCCGCTACATTGTGGAAGGCGAAGGGATCTTCGGTTTTGTCCTGCCTGACGGGGATCAGGTGGAGCTTCTCGTCGAAAGCGGGGACTTCATCAACGTCCCTCGAGGCGCCGAACACTGGTTCCGGCTGACGCCAGCGCGGCGCATTAAGGCCGTCCGATATTTCACCTCCCGGGAAGGCTGGGTTCCCCTCTATACGGGACGCCCCCTTTCTTCCGCCTTCGCATGACATCACCGTCCTCCTCTCCGGAACGGAAAATCCGGGTCCTCTATGAGTTTCCCCAAGGGATCGACCCGAAACGGCAGGGTCAGATCCTCGCCCTGGGACAAACAGTCGGCTCCCTCTCCCCTGGCATGGCGGCACAGATTGCCGATTACCAGGGGGTCATGGAATCGGTCGAGATGCTTCCCGATGGCAGGGGACAGGCCTGGGTCAGTTATCCCCTCCACAATGTTTCGGGAGATTTGGGGTCTCTTTTGGTGATGGTCCTCGGAAAGTACTCCCTGGCGGGACCGGCCAAGATTCGGAGGCTAGAGCTTCCCTCCGACTATGGAACCCGGGGGCGATGGGGCTTCGAGGGGATCGCCCGCCTGGCAAAGGTCTCCGGGCGCCCTCTCTTCATGGCTATCTTCAAGCCGGCCTTGGGCCTCTCCCCCGACGACCTGGCCCGAATCCTTCGGGAGGTGGGCGAAGCCGGACTCGACCTGATCAAGGACGATGAAATTCTCCCGGACACACCCGCATCGACAGCCCTGTCCCGGATCAAGGCCTGCCGCCCGGTCCTAGACGAGATCGAGCGCACCCAAAAGCGCACCATGCTCTACGCCGTGACGCTCTCGGGTCGGGCCGATACCCTTCTCGACTCGGCGAGAAGGCTACGGGATGCCGGGGCCAACGCCTATCTTCTCTCCCCCTTTGCCTATGGACTCTCCGTCATGGAAGCCCTCGCATCCCACCCCGACACCAATCTGCCGATCTTTGCCCACCCGGCCATGGCAGGGGCGCTGGGGGGCTCCCCCGATTACGGATTTGACATGAACGTCCTGCTCGGCACCCTGATGGTCCACGGGGGAGCCGATGCCGTTCTCTATCCCACAAGCGCCGGAAATCTCCCCATCTCGTCGGAGACCGAAACAACCATACGGGAAACGCTCAGACGAGGAGGTCTCGCACCGGTCCCTTCAGCGGGGGTTCACCCGGGGGCCCTCCCCCGATTCCTTCCGGACGGAACCAGGGAAATCATTCTCAATGCCGGCACCGGCATCATGGATCACCCTCAGGGTCCGGCCGCCGGGGTGCGTGCCTTCCATGAGGCATGGAAACACTGGTGCGACAAGGCTTCGTTTTCTCCTGAGGCCATTCCTGAGGGTCCTCTCAAGGCGGCGGTCCTTAAATGGGGAACATAGCGCACACGCCCCGCACCGTCGTTTTCTCTGACTTCGACGGGACCATCACCCAGGAGGAGACCTTCTCCCTGCTGATGAGAGAATTTGCCCCCGAGGCCTCAAACCGGATGATTCCCCGACTCCTCTCCGGCGAGATCACCCTCCGGGAGGGGGTACCCGCCGTTCTTGAAACCATTTCCTCTTCTGCCTTCCCTGCCATGGAGCAGCGCATGCGGGAAGCTCCACTGAGGCCAGGATTTGAAGAGTTCCTGAACACGCTTGACCATCTGGGAATCCCTTTGGTCGTCCTCTCCGGAAGCATCGAACCTCTGGTCAATGCCCGACTTGCTCCCTACAGAAGCCGGATCGAACGCATTGTGGCCGCAAAGGTCGATCTCTCGGGCCCATTTCTCAAGGTCACGTCCCCGTATGCCGCCCATGACGAGCTCGTCTACAAGCCCGGGATTCTTCACTCCTTCGATGTCCCCACACGGATCGTTGTGGGGGATTCCGTGACGGACTTTTCCATGGCGCGACTGGGAAGCCTCGTCTTTGCCCGAAGCCTCCTTGCCAAGAAGCTCGATGAGGAGGGGAGAACCTACATTCCATTCGAGACATTCTTCGAAATTTCGAACTATCTCGAACTTCATCAAAAAAGCCTAAGAGACCTATGACCATGACCGAGCAAAAGATCGCCCTTGCCAGCCTTTCCCGACATCTTTACCGAAAAGGCTGGATGGAAGGAACCGGAGGGAATCTCTCCCTCCGAAGCGCGGGGCGAATCCTCATCACTCCCAGCGGGGCGAACAAGGGGCGAATCCGGGGGGAAGACATTCTCGAACTTGACGGGGAGGGAGCGCCCCTCGACGGGGGAAACAGAAAGCCGTCGGCCGAAACAGCCATTCACCGGGTTCTCTACACACTCTTCCCTCAGGCGGGCGCGGTGATCCACGTCCATACCCCCGAGGCCATTCTGGCCTCCCTCCGAGGAAAGACAGCGCTCCCTCTCCCTCCCCTCGAGGTCATCAAGGGAATGGGCTTCCCCCTTCCAGAAGAGGCCCCGCCGATTCCAATTTTCGACAATGATCCCTCCGTCGACCGGATTGCGAGAGATATCGAGAACCGTCTCAGAAACATTCCGGCCCCCCTCCCCGTTCTGCTCATTCGCCATCATGGCACCACCGTCTGGGGGAACACTCTCGATGACGCTCTTCGACACATCGAACTGGCAGAGTTCTGTTTTCGCGTCATTCTCTCACTGCCCTATCCTTCCCCCGCCCCTGACACTTGATCCAATCGCGCGGCAAACCTCGCCCGAAAGGCGCGGGGAAGCATAGCGCGGACGGCAGGGCCGTCCATGCACTGGCTTTCAGTGCGGGGTTTTCTGCGACAATGCCCACCATGAAAAGAATTCAAGCCTTCAAACTCCGTCTTGTTCCGACGATCGAACAGGAGAGACTCCTGTCCCGCCATGCGGGGTGCGTCCGGTTCGTCTGGAACAAGGCCCTCGATCTTCAGACGAGACGGCTT
>DAHWGX010000058.1 GCA_027335985.1 Nitrospirota bacterium
AGACGGGAAAACCAAGAAAACACGGTCAACTCCGTTCTCGTTCACGAAAACCACTATCGAGCGGCTCTCTCCCACCGGAAAGCGCGTTCGGTACAGGGATGACAAGGTTCCCAATCTTTATCTTGAGGTCACAGAGTCCGGTGCCAAGGTTTTTCGGTGGATTCGATGGATCGACAGAAGAACGGAATCCGTCCGGATCGGCCCCTTCCCGACGGTCCACCCGGAAGACGCCCGGAAACGGGCGGAAGCCCTGAACAGCCAATACGCGCTTGGAATCAACCCGGCCAAGGAGAAGAGGAAGAAAGCGGAGGCGCAGACGTTCGGGGAGATTTTCGACGCATGGCTCTATGAGGCCCGAGACCGCAAGAAGACCTGGCGGGAGGACGAGCGGCGGTTCAAGCGTCACCTGACGCACCTGGCAAAAGAGATCCCCGTCGAAATCACCCGCGATCAGGTCAAGGCGATCCATACGAAGATCGGGGCCGCCGGACGTTACGAGGCCAACCGGACGCTGGCCCTCGTCAAGGCGGTTTTCGCATGGGGAATCCGCGAATACGGATGGACGTTCCCCAACCCCGCGGCAGGAATCCGGATGTTCCGGGAAGAGAAGCGGGACCGCTGGCTCCAGCCCCACGAAGTGGCGATGTTCTTTTGGGCTGTCCGGGAAGAACCGAACCCCAACGTTAGGGACTTCGTGATTGTGGCCCTGCTGACTGGAGCCCGGCGGTCTAACGTCCTTTCAATGGCCTGGAAGGATCTGGATCTTGAAGAGGGTCGGTGGAGAATCCCCGAGACGAAGGCGGGAGAGCCCCAGGTGGTCCCGCTCCACCCTCAGCTCGTCGAACTCCTGAAAGAGCGCAAGAAGAACATCGAGAGCCCGTTCTTCGTCTTTCCGTCCGGTCCCGGCGGGACAGTGGGCCACATGATCGAGCCCAAGGCCGGATGGAAGCGGATATGCGCAAGGGCCGGGATCAGGGATCTTCGGATTCATGATTTGCGGCGCACCATGGGCTCATGGTTAGCCACCCAGGGGGAAAGCCTGCCCTTGATCGGAAAGGCCCTCGGTCACAAAAGCACCGGCGCAACCATGGTATACAGCCGGCTGGCCCTCGATCCCGTCCGGGCGGCCATGACGAAGGCCGTCGACCGCATGTTGGGATTCGACCGGGACGAAACGAACATCACCCCTTTCAGGGGCGAGAAGAAATGACCGGCCTGTCCGAGACGGAAGAGAGCGAGCGGGAAGAGATACAGCGGAAAGAGCTTGAAATCCTCAACTTCATCCGGCCCTATTTGAAAGATTCCCCCAGGGATCGGGGGGACGGCACCTGGACCCCTCCCCCCGGATTGATCCCGGATCTGACGAAGATCCTCGTCACGGGAATTGAATGGCTGACACACGAGGCCCGAAAGAAAGAAGTCCGCGCCTACCGGCGGCAACTCGAAAAAGCCCGCTCCCTCCGCGACAAAAGCCCCGCTCTCAGGCACCTTTTCCCCGCCTCTCAAGACTTTCCGAAGGGGGGAACTCCGATCCGGCAGGATGCGGACGCTCTCTCTCACATGCTAGCGGAATGTGACCGAATCCTGGTGACAAGGGAACCCACCCGGCATACCCGAAGGGCCACAATCAAGGCCGCCCTGATACTATGGGAAAAGCACACCGGAAAGCCCCCGCAGAAATGGGCCATCCAGCCCTCCGTCTATTCCGGGGACAAGGAAGCCCCTCCCTACGCTTTTTGTCGTCTTGTCTTAACCCTCGTTGAAAATAAAGACCCCGGTGATTTCCGCCGGATCTACGAAAGCGCCGTCCGCTCCATCAAATAACTCCCCTTCCTTCTCTACCAAACCGCCTCGAAAAAACTCCAGTTTGGCAGATTATCTAAGCCCGTCAATGGATTGTAGGCTAAGAACGTCACGAGAAATTAGCTACAACGTTGGAGGGAAAAAATGGAAAACGTGCAATTCGTCCTTCTGGACAATGAGGGCGCGGCTGAGTTTTTGGGAGTCTCCCCGACAACGCTCCCCAGGTGGAGATGGTCTGGCGTTGGCCCAGCTTATCTAAAAGTAGGAAGAGCCATCCGTTATCGGAGGTCCGATTTGGAGGCATGGCTGGCCGGACGTTGCGTCGCGACACGGGATCAGTCGGTTTCAGGACTCGTTGGATAAAACCACGCGCGGATGGCTTGGAGGGGCCAACTGCAAAGAGAGGAAATAAGATGGCAAAAAAAGAGGCGGCCTCGCTAGACCGCCCACAAAACGCTCAAGTCAATGATAACACGGCCTTTCTCGATATTCCAGTCACCCCAGACGGGAAGCGTCTCGAAGGAGCGGAAGGCGTCGACTTCACCTCCATCCTTGGGAATCTCCCACCTGGAAGGCTGTCGAAGGAGCACGCGGCCATGCTCCGATCTTCAGGTGTTTCCGACTATGTTGCCAGGGCTCGAGGATATCGAACGCTCGACGACACGGCCAAAAATCGGACCTTCCTCAAAAGTCTCGGGTTCTCCCAAGCACAGATCAACCTCCCTGCCCTATTAATCCCGCTCCATGATCCCACCGGAACAATCGCCGGATGCCAGATCCGGCCCGACAATCCCCGCGCCCGCGAGGGCAAGCCTGTGAAGTATGAAACACCTTCACACGCCCGGAACGTTCTTGATATTTGCCCCGTCGTGACACACCTCATCAAGGATCCCTCCGCAATGCTGTGGATCACCGAAGGCATCAAGAAAGGCGATGCCCTCTACAGCCGGGGGCATGTGGCAATCGCTCTCTCCGGTGTTTGGGGATGGATCGGCAAGAACCATCAGGGCGGATCGACGGCACTTGCCTCATGGCGAGACGTTCCTTTGAAGGGGCGGCAAGTCCGGATCGTTTTCGACAGCGACGCGGCTGTCAATCCGAAGGTTCAACAGGCGGAATTGGCGCTCACCCAATATCTTGAGAGCAAGGGAGCCGATGTCGTCATCCTTCGAATACCACCGGGCGAGAATGGCGAGAAGCAAGGGATCGACGACTATCTCTATGCGGGGGGGCAGATTGAAAATCTTCAGATCGTTCGGCCTGATAATCAGGCGAAGGCTTCCAGTGTAGGAGATGAACTCTCGATCGCGGAATGCCTCGATGACGGAACAAACCTCGTCTTTTCCCTACAAAGATTCTGGCGATTCGACGAGCGGGAGGGCGTCTGGACCGAGCTTCCCGACGAGGCCGTCAAGCGGGCACTGCAAATCGTGTGCAGGGAGAATCAAATCCCCGTCAAGGACTCCCTCATCCGTGGAGCTTTCGGATCAGCAAAGGCCCGGTTCTTCCGTCAGGTGGAGTTTGACCGTACCGACCGGAGATCCATTCCGGCGGCCAATGGAATTCTGCGATACGGGAGCGGGAAGTGGACACTTAACCCCTACAAACGCGAAGACTTCCGGCGCATCCGGCTCCCTGTGACGTACAACCCGGAAGCCACATGCCCGCGATTCGAGCGGTTTCTGGAAGAAGTCTTCGATGGAACCCCGGACATCAAGGAGAGGGTTCGGCTCGTCCTTGAATTTCTTGCACTATCCATGACGGCCAGCACCGAATATGAAAAAGCCTTGATGCTTGTCGGCAGTGGCGGAAACGGGAAAAGTGTTCTGGTCCGAGTCCTGGAGGCGATGGTGGGAAGCCGGAACAGATCGGCGGTTCAGCTCAAACAACT
>DAHWGX010000035.1 GCA_027335985.1 Nitrospirota bacterium
CATGAAGGCGCCGATGAAGATCAGGAGATTGATGGCGAACATGGCATAGACCATGTTTCCCGAGGCGTCTCCCAGCCGGTGTTCGGAATGGAGCGTCACGTACATGTTCCGGATGAAGGAGAGGGCGGTCAGGGCCCCCAGGACGGTTCCCGGGGCCAGGACGGTCATGATGAGGGTGGCGACTTTTGGCCTCACCAGCGTCCGGACCTGGAGCCCCAGGAAGACCCCGATCAGGGGAAGGGTGAGCGAGAGGGTCAGGCTCATGACGTAGGTCATCAGCTCCGGCTCTCCGAACATCCGGAAGACGACCACGTTTAAGGGGAACTCCCCGACTCCGAGCAGGAAGACGATCAGCCAGTGAAGGGCGTAGGGGACCGGGATGATCTCGTCCCGGCCGACGAATTCCTTGCGTTTGTGGTAGCGGAGGAGCGTCTCCCTGAAGCGGTGCTGGTTGGAGTCGTACGCGTCGTAGAGGTTCGAGGAAATCCCTTCGAGTCTGGAAAGGCGGAGGGCCGTTTGCGCATAGACTTCGCTGATGGCCGCCTCTCCTGCGGCGAGGATCGTCCGCTCGAAAGGCCCCGGCTCGTAGCTGCTTCCGGAAGGGAGACCGGCCGATCCGTCGGCCTGTCCTGCCTGTCGGATCGTCTCGTCATCGGGAAAGTTCGGTCCTTTCGAGGCAGGCAATCTCATCGGCAGTCCCCTTTCGGTAGGCGTTCAGATCAGGGTCGGAATTCTTTTTCTCTCCAGCGGCGTTGTCGGAAAAAGACCTGCGGCGATGCGGTCCGCAGGTGTCGTGAACAGGCGCGGCGAATCAGGTGCCGAAACGAAGAGGGGAAATCGCAGGCGCCGATCGGATGGGCTTCAGGCCCATCCCGAAGGCTTTCTGGACGATTCTTCCTCCCTGGACTGATGGAAAAATTTCTCCAGGACATCCAGAATTTCGGCATGGGCCGAGCGATGCTCCCTCAAGGCGCGTTCCTTGATGGTCTGGTAGAGAGAGTCGTCGAGCCGGATTGTCATTCTTTTCATGCCAGTATTCATAGGGGAATTTTAACATCAATTTTATTAAAATCAACATATTAAATAAGATGTTTAATTAAAAAGATAAAAATATAATTTATAAAAATAATTAATTTTTAATTTAGAATTATAGTGGGGAACGGTTTTCGGTCGATCCCATCCAGGGACGCAAGATCCCCGACATGTCGGACCTTCCCGGGAAAAGTCTCTGAAGGAGGCCCGGATCTCTCGGAAGAAGGGGTCCCTGAAAATGATTCCCTGCACTCCCGGTCCGGATCGAAAGGGGACCCGATCTTCTACGGCCGCGTGGAGAGCGTTCGATCGCCCTGACGGCGGTGTCGGTGAAAGGGCGAAATTCCCTCAGGAGGGGAAGAATGAAGAATCTGAGGGTCACTTGGGGTTTCGAGCGATAGAGGTCAGGGGAGAGACTGCGAATCTCTGAATGCCCTGGCCGGTGTCTGTGGTCCGGTCATATTCGGCCAGCCCTGGAGGCCCACGGGTTTCCATCCGGATGAGGAATCGGTGATCGAAACGGCGGTCTGCGGGAAAACAGATCCCAAGGCAATGTTCGATCTGAAAGACATGCGGGACAGGGCCCGGTTCCCTTTTTGAGAGGATGAGGAGAGGGGGTAGGGAAAATTCAAGCTCCGGCGACCCGAAGACACGAAGGACGCGGTCATGCGCCAGGCCTTCAAAGCGGGCCTCCGCGTGAATTTGTTTGTGGCGACGGCCATGGCGGTGGGTGTCGGGGCCCAGTCCGAGGCAAATCGCGATTTCGGGGCGCGGGAGTCCCGGTCAAGTCTTCCTCGATGATTTCGTAGCGGAAGGGTCCCCCTTCCGGAAGCGCCATGAATTCTTCGCAGGTTCATTCTTCGGTCTGACGGTCGTCATCGAAAACCTCCCCGGTTTCCTTCCATTCTCCCTTGGGGGGTCTCTTTTTCCAATTTCTGACCGGGCCATTCAAAGCTCGGGTGAAAGTCAGCCCGCAAGCTGATCGGGCCTAATGAAGAGAAGGGCAAAATCGCGAAGGCGACCGAGAGGGGGGGAACCGTTGTCCGGGTGGTGGCCGAAGCCTGACGCTCGATGAACCGGGGGGGGAAGTCCTTCATTCCTTTGGCCCAAACGCCGAAGAGGTTCAAGGATCTCGACTCATGGACAGGTCCTTGTGAGGCTCCGGGCGGTTCAGCTCAAGCACCGGTGGGGGGGGTTCCCAATCTCCAAGGGTGATCGATGGCTGGGTGCATCGCATGCGTTGGTTGTTCAGGCGGCAGGGGGAAGCAATCGCGGGTGGCTTCATAGAGGGTCGGGCCTCGGCAAGGATCCCACGGTCTCCTGGTTCGATCGCCTGGATGTGCCCCGGTTCTCCCGACTTCAGCTTCTCGGACCGCCCGGTGCGGAGCCGTTTTCCGGAAGATGTGGCAAGGGTTCGGCTCGATTCCCCCCTGCGCCGATCAACCGGACGTCTTCCCCGTTCTCGCACCGGACCATCGTGGAGATGGCCGATATGGCATTGATCACGATCCGGACCATCAAATCCTTGCTGGTTGGCGGCGATTCGGCAACGAGAAGCGTCAGGGCAGGAAGTGCCCCAGGTCCGAAGTCGTGTCGGACGCCCTGAGATTCAAGATATCGAAGGAACATGAAAGTTCCGATCCTCTTGTTTCCGTCGGAGAATGGATGATCTTTGACGATGAAATACAGGAGATTGGCCGCCTTTTCTTCCACACTCTTGTAGCAGGGTTCCCCGAACACGTCCTGTTCGAGATTCCCGATGATGGCCCTGAACGCATTCTCTCGCTCCTGACCGAAAAGTGTTCCGGCTTCCCCTTTTTCTATCAATGTCCGCTTGAAAAGCTGAATGTCCCGGACCGCATCGGAATAATCTATTCTTTCTCGGGGAGATTTCCCCGGAGGAATCGGAATCGATCCCTCGTCATACTGAAAAAGGGTCGTCCACGTCTTTGCATAATTGTGGATCAACTGAATAATCTGACGGCTCTCCGAGGATAGCTCCGGCTGTCGATCAAGCGTTCTGGCAAGCATCTCCAGTGAATCCTGAACTTCCTTGACTCCGAGGATCGCCAGTCGGTCAGGATTCAACGTAAAACCCTTGACCAGATACTCCTTCAATACACTGGTGGCCCATTGTCGAAACATCACAGCTTTTTTACTGTTGACCCGATAGCCGACCGATATGATGCCATCCAGATTGTAGTGCGCCACATTCCTGTTTACGGCTCTTCCACCCTCATTCCGAACCAACAAGAAATCCTTGTAAGTTGCTTTTTGATCAAGCTCACCTTCGGAAAATACATTTTTAAGATGAAGTGCAATGTTCTGCTGAGTCGTATCGAACAGCTCCGCCATCTGTAGTTGTGTCAACCAGACAGTATCATTGTCCAGCCTCACATCAAGGCTCAATTTTCCGCTTTTGTCCTCATAAATGATGATCTCACTCATGATACCCCCGGAGTCTTCGCCGTTTGACAGAAATTCATTGGTCCTCGGGTGAGCCAGGAGCATGGAACCGAATTTGGATGTCCGGCAATAACTTTTGAATATATCGTACCATTTTCATGGTCAAAACTGTTGCGCTGTTTCGTCTCCGTCAAAGACAAAACTCATGCCTCAAGCAAAATCCGGCAGGATGTCACCCTTATGCTGGTAGAAGAGGTTGGATTGGCCAAAATCAGAAAGACATTAAAACTCACTCACCCAGCGGGAAGCCGCAAGATTGACAGGTGGCGGGCCGAATGCTTTTTCCCGATACGAGAGAGGCAAGGCCAAACCGATTCTGGCCGTCACCAACTTGTTCAGGATCCTAGGGGCACATCCTGAAATTTTGAAAGAG
>DAHWGX010000070.1 GCA_027335985.1 Nitrospirota bacterium
TACCTGGCCGCCTTTGCTTATCGCTTCAACCGACGCTTTCGTCTCAAGTCCCTGCCCATGCGTCTCTTGGCGGCCGCCCTTGGAACAGGACCCCGTCCGGAGCCAATGCTCCGACTGGCTGAACAATCGTGCTAATCAGGAATGACCAAACACACCTGAGTGTATAGATAACACCTGAAACGAGATCTCGTCCGTTCGTTTTTCAACATGCCTGTCGACGAGCAACATTATGCTACTGAATACTTTGCTTCTCTTCGATGTGTCAGGAAAAAGAGGTCATGTTCCAAAATTTGCTCAATCTGACTCGGGAAGCAATCGTCAAAGGGATCCTGTCAGACCACGCTGTGACCATTGTGGATATCAATATGGTCCGGATCGGCTGTGTCGGGTGTCAGGCTTCTTTAGAAGGGAAAATCATGGAAGGCAACATTGATTCATGGCCTCGTTCTTACTTTCGGAATATAAATGAAGCCATCCCATACATTGAAACAAGCGATCTGATTGTACGACCCAAGCGAGGTGGACCGGGGGATCACTGGGGGGTTGTCCTTGCCGGGGGACTCGTTCTTGAAGGGCAAGCCGGTTTGGGCTCATGCCTGACGGGATTATCGGATTTTGCCCCCAAAGAAAGGGTGACTGTAATCAAGCCTCCGCATCTTTACAGAGGCATAATCAATATGCGAGCAAATAAAGAACTTCTGACAGGAAAGCCCTATGACTTTTTGACAAATAATTGGTAGCGTTGTCAACAGGAGACCTGAGCGCCCTTCCCTGTTTTATCCATCAGGCATCGAACCCGTTGTAGTAATAGGCCAGCCTGACCTTTGTGACATTGAGTCCGCCTTTGGTACTCCACTTCCCGACATTGATCCTCATGTTTACGGTTCGGAAGAGTCGTTCGACCCGGCTTGTCGTCTTTCCCCGTAGACGGTTGGAAAGGGCGGTAAAAAGATCCTCCCGGGCATTCTGGAGATAGGACACCGTCGTCTTACATCCCTTTTCCTGGCAATAGGCAATCACGGCCTCCAGTCGCTTTGTTTTCGAGGCGATCATCTCCCGGATGACGTCGTCTTCCTCCACCCCGGAGCGGATGGCACAGATCTCCAGAACCTCGCTCATGATGTGGAGCCATTCCGCGCTTTTGCGTGGGACCTGTTTCTTGTCCTTCCAGAGGACGAACTTCAGCTGATGGGGAACGTGCCACAGGCAGCGTTGGAAGAGAATGGTCACCTTGTTTTTCAGGCCGTCTAGGATCGAGGTATCACCGTCGGTCAGCAGGAGGAAGTTTTTGAACGTCTTGAAGGCCTCAAGGCTGGGCTTGAACAGCTTGTTCCCGCTCCCGTTGTAGGGGCCGATGTCCACCCCTGCGACCCGGACGCCTCCTCCCTTCCTGTACTGGATGAACACCTTCAGCTCCTTGCCGCGTTTCTTGATCCCGTTGATTCCGATTCCCGTCCCGTCCGCTTCTCCCCGGGCTTCTTCCTCCGGATCCAGGACGAACGAGATTTCCGCTGCGGTCTTCTGGACCGCCTTCCAGATCGTCATCTTGTCGATCATCCACCCGAAGGTGCTCACGATCTTGGCCGCCACCCGGTAGGTCGTGAGCGACCCGATGAGCCCCAGCTTCCGGAACACCTCCTTCGGGATGCGCGTTCCGGCCTCGAGTCCCAGAAGGCTCCGGGTGATGTAGAACTTGTGCGTGCAACGTTTGCACTGAACCTGCAACTGCTGCAGGACGACCCACTGGAAGGTCGTCAGAATCTTCGTCTCTTTGCCATGCCGCGTCTTCCAGATGAATTCCCGGTCGTTGCCGCATTTTTTGCAACAGAACGGTTTCTTGCTCCGGGCCATGACCAGTTCCCCATATCCGATCAGGGCCTTTTGAAGAAAGTCTGTCAGAATCTGGGGCAACAGCGTACAAAATCCGGCAAGAAGCGTCACCAACCGACAGTCCTTCAACTGAACCCGGAATTGACAGTCGAATTCCACCGTGATATCTGTTTTCTGTGGGGTCACTCCCATAATCGCCTTTCTTTTTGTGAAGAGATTCTTGGTCGAAGCTCTTACACAGATATAAAGAAGGGCGATTTTTCTTTCAAGGTCTCCCAATTTCTACGCTACCAATTTTTTTTACACGATCTTCAGTGACCATGACGGGTTCTCGAAAATTTCACGTTTCGACCGCCTGAGTAACAGGGGGTATGAATCCGAGTCTTGGGTTTCACTGAAATCCCACTTCGAACGGTGGTCGAATGAGAATCCCGATTTCTCGAGATCAAGAATTTCCTCCGCGACATGGAGGCAAGGACGTTTTTGTCGCCGATAGAAGCGGGTTCAGATCGATCACGAGGCCTATTACACCGATATTCTGTTTTGCAACCGAAAAATGAAGCGATTGGTGGTCAGAATAAATCTGCAAGCGTTGCCAGTCCCCGGTCTGCCGCCTTCTCGGACGCATGGCTAAAATTAAGCCGAAGGTTTCCAAGACGGACTGTGGGTTCAGGATAAAACGGCTCCCCGGGCATAAAGGCGACTCCCCCATCCAAAGCCGACTGGAGAAGTTCCCGAGTATCGGCGGGGTTTTTCAGTTTCAGCCAAAAAAAGAGGCCTCCTTTGGGAATATCCCATGAGGCTGTGTGGGAAAAGTGTTTTCCGAGAAGAGAGGAAAAGTCGTCACGTTTTCGACGATAAAGATCCCTAAGAAATCCAAGTCTTTCCTGTCGTTCTGGGTTTTCGAGCATTTTCAGGACGAGCCATTGGCTGACCCTGTTCGAGTGGAGGTCAGCCGCCTGCTTCAGCCTGACCAAGTAGGGAACAAGGTCGGGTGATGCAGCCAGGAATCCGAGCCTGAGTCCGGGAGCGAGGCTCTTGGAAAACGATCCCTGGTAGATCCAGGAAGTCTTACGGATTCGGGCGCAGATCGGAGTCGTTTCGCAAGGATCGTAGACCAGATCCCGGTAGGGGTCGTCTTCGAAAAGAGTCACGCCCTGCCGGTCGCAAGCAAGGGCCAGTGCGTCCCTCTCGTCTTTGGAGTAGCAATAACCCGTAGGGTTCTGGAAAGTGGGAATCACATACAGAAATACCGGTGGCTCGAAAGCGAAGGCCGGTTCGAGGCGGTTCGGTGAAAACGATGCGAACCTCGCACCGTAGAACCGGAACACTTGGAGGGCCGCGAGATATGTGGGTGACTCCACTGCGACGGCTGTTCCTGAATCGATGAAAAGCTTGGCGACCAAATCGAGGCCCTGTTGTGATCCCGAAATCACAAGGATTTGTTTGGGATCCACGTCAAGAGATATCTCTTGAAGGTCCTGGGCGATTCGGCGGCGCAGGTCTTCGTCGCCTTCAGTCGGGCCGTATTGAAGCCTGTCGGCGGGAATGTCGAGATCGAAATAGGGAAAACTTTCCGGCGAAGGCAGTCCTCCCGCGAACGAGATCATTCCTGGACGGGCGACGGCTGTCAGAACCTCGCGGATTGGGGAGGGATGGAGGTCTCCGATCCTTGATGAAAAAGATTTTTGTTTCGGCATGGACCCTCCAAAAAATAATGTCAATATGATTGACCTGTTTACAGGGTAATGACTTGCCGATACAATGTCAATATGATTGACCTAAATAAACGCTCCGAATATCTCCGATCGATTGAACTTTTCTATTTCGCATACAGGTCCTTTACGTCCCGTCCGGACGAAATTCTTGAAGACATGGGGCTGGGAAGGGTTCACCACCGGATCCTCTATTTCATCGGCCGAAATCCCGGGACGCCTGTTCACGGCCTGTTGAAAATCCTCGGGGTGACCAAGCAGGCCCTCAACGGGCCGATTCGACAGCTTGTCGGGAGGGAGCTTGTCACGGCTCAGACAGCGACCTACGACAGGCGGATCAAACTTCTGACCCTGACGGATGCCGGGAGCAAATTGGAGTCCCAACTGACCGGGACCCAGATTAAAAACTTGGCCAGAACCTTCGAATCGGTGGGTCCGGAGGCTGAAACGGGCTGGCGTAAGGTGATGGAGGCGTTGTCCGAGAAAGAACATTCGAAGTAACCCTTGTATGGAGACAGGAATGACTGATATCGAGTGCATTTTCTGCCAAACCTCTTTGACACTCATTCTTGCCGAGAACGCCTTGGCATTTGCAATCCGGGACAACTTCCCCGCTCGTCCGCTTCACACGCTGATCATTCCAAAACGGCACGCTTCGGACTTTTTCGAAACCAGTGCAGCAGAACGCGAGGCCATCCATGAGTTGGCTTCGCTGTGTCGAAAGGTTATCTGCAAAGAGGATCCGAATGTCGGAGGATTCAATTTTGGAGCAAACGTTGGTGCGATAGCCGGCCAAAGGTTTATGCACGCCCATGTCCATTTGATTCCCCGACGTTCGGGTGATGCCATCCTGCCGACTGCACGGCAGGATGAAACGAGCCTATGATGGGAATGGAGAACGGCCCTGGCGTTCTTCTTTCCTTCCGGTGAGGCACCAAAAGGCAAATTTTGACAGGAGATTCAATGAACGAGAGGTTTGATCCGGAAACGATGTTGCGCTCTCCCCGGGAATGCTTGGCCGGATATGCGATTCTTCCGCGCTTGATCGACAAGGTGCGTCTTCATGCCCGGGGGATCCTCCCGGAAGACTACCATCCGAATCTCCTGGCCAAAACCGAATGGGCTTTTGACGGTCGTTTCCTTCTGTTTACCGGAATCGATCCGGAGGATCTTCGCGAGGCGATCCTTTCGTCCCAAGATGACGAAGTCGTCGGGCATTGGGTTCAGCAAAATGCGCAGGACCGGTCTCAAGAAGAAATCCGGGCTTGGTCCTATGCGATCATGACGTCCCTCTTGGTTCCGACCCCGGAGAGGATCGCCAAGAGGACGCTGTTCTACCCGGAACCCGCAAAGGTCCTCGATCTTTCATCGCTGGGATCGGTCAATCCCTGCGACCTGATCGATTTCGATGAAGGCCGGATCTCCCGGGAAGAGCTTCTGAGGAATCATGAGGAACATATCCGATTGGAATCCCGCCCTGCGGACTCCAGGGTCGGCGATCCGGAGGATCTCTTCCTCTTTGACTCCGAACGTCTCCTTTTCAGAAATTTTCATTTATCGGACACAACCGCGGTCCACCGCTACGCCTCCGATCCCCTCGTCACGCAAATGACCTACTGGGGACCGTATTCCCTTTCTGAAACGGGATCGTTCCTCCAGCGTGCCATCCGCAGTGCCGCCGAAACGCCCCGTTCGTTTTACGATCTGGCGATCGTCTCGAAGGAAAGCGGGCCGCTCTCGTTTCCGATCGGAGGATGCAAGATCCATGTGACCGACCGGGGGAACCGGGAAGGGGAGATCGGGTACTATCTCGAACAAACAAGCTGGAATCAGGGATTCGCCACCGAAACGGCCCGGGCACTTCTCTCCTTCGGGTTCGCCCGTCTCGGTCTCAACCGGATGGTGGCCCTGTGTTTTGTGGAGAACCGGGGATCGGCCCATGTTCTCGAAAAAATCGGCATGTCCCGGGAAGGAATTCTGAGGAAACACCGCCTGAAGGAAGGCCGGTGGGTCGACTCGTTCCTGTATTCGGTCCTGGTCCCTGAGTGGCAAACCCCTCAGGGAAAAAAATAAGAACTATTCCGAAGGAAAGGGGCCCTGATGGACGATCGGAGTATTCCAAGAGTGCCGCCCGCTCTTCCGGCCATAGAGGCCGAGACCCTGAAGATCGGATTCGGGATGGCGGGAGAACGAACGGTCGGCGCCCTTCTCAGAACTCTTGCCCGCTCGAAAGGGAGGGGCCGATTTCTGGAGTTGGGGACCGGAACGGGGCTCTCTACGGCCTGGATCCTCGACGGCATGAGCCCGGCCTCGGCCCTGGTCACACTGGACAACGACCGGACGATCCTCGAAGTCGCAGATAGGCATCTCGGGCACGATCCCCGGTTGACGATCATCTGTGGCGACGGGGACCGGTTCGTTCTGGATTCGGCCGCACACGGGGATCGCTTTGACTTCATATTCGCCGATACCTGGCCGGGAAAGTATCGCCTCCTGGAGGAAACACTCGGTCTCTTGGAACAAAACGCTCTCTATATCATCGACGACATGCTGCCCCAGTCGAACTGGCCTGAGGATCATGCCCCCAAAGTCAAAGCTCTTCTGGAATTTCTGGATGGGAATCCCAACCTTCAGGTGACCAAAATGAGGTGGTCGAGCGGAGTTGTCATTGTCACCAATCAGTGACAAATTTTACAGGTCTGGCCAGTGCTTTGAACCGGGACCCATGCAGATCCCCGGACGGCAAAGGTTCTTCCGGGGATCTGCCATGATCGGCTTGTAACGTTATTTGCGAGCATGCACTCCTACACGGTTGCCCTCGCTGTCGATAAAGACTCCGATATAACCGATGTCGTCGGTGACGAGGGTTTTGTCGAGTACCACCTTGCCGCCGTTGTCCCATACCCTAGCCAGCACTTCTGAGATATCGGGGCTGGCATCGAGGTAGATGAGGGTACCGTCCGGCCCGGGTTGCAGGTTCGGCCTCTTGCAGATGGAACCGGAAGGAGCAGGGGGCTCATAGGGAAAGACACCATCCGTGATGACGTCTTCCCCGACGTTCATTACCACGCGCCTGAGTTTTGTGGCGAAGACGTTCTCGTAGAAGGTTACCGCACGATCGAAATCGTCGACGGGAATCTCGAACCAGTTGATGACTTGTTTCATAGTCTGTTCCTCCTGTGATTGGGGATGTCCGTCGACCCGTCCATCGGGTCGTCAGAAATATCCTAGACCGTGTCTCCTGACACCCTTCTGTCAGTGGGAAGAGTCTTTTTCCGGTTATCATTTATGTTGTTGTTGCCATCCCGTTGGCAGGAATTCCGGAGCAAACTGGTGCCATGAGACGCGCAGATCGCCTTTTCCAGATTGTCCTGCTACTTGGACGCGACCGTGTCAAGACCGCGCGACGAATAGCCGAGGAGCTCGAGGTCTCCGTGAGGACGGTCTACCGCGATATTGCGGATCTCGTCTCCGTCGGCGTCCCCATCGATGGTGAGGCGGGTGTCGGGTACCGTCTTCATCCTGGATATCAGGTACCGCCTCTGATGTTCGACGACCAAGAACTGGAAGCGCTCGTCCTGGGCGCGGGCATGGTTCGCGCCTGGGCGGATGCCGAACTGGCAAAAGCGGCGGAACGGGTGCTGGCGAAGGTGGATGCCGTTCTTCCAAACCGATTGAGGGGGAATCTTGAGAAGGAGACGCTGCTTGCCCCCGGCTTCTTTATCCCGCCGGAGACGGTGACGGGGATGGCCTCACTGCGGAAAGCCATCGACCAACGCCTGAAGGTGAACATGGCTTATGTCCGCGAGGATGGAGAGCGTTCCGAACGCGTCGTCTGGCCCTTGGGTCTCGTATTCTGGGGGACGAAGTGGACCCTCGGGGCATGGTGCGAATGGCGGGACGGATTCCGCACCTTCCGCCTCGACCGCATCCGATCACTGGAGTTGCTTCCTTTGAAGTTCCCCGATATGCCCGGACGACGGTTCAGGGATTACATCGCCTACGCAAGCCGCGAATGATTAACCCCGAAATCCCTGGCGATCGTCTTCCCGTTTCAGGTGTATTATGGGGAAAAGAAGTCGACGTCTGCGCCGGTTTATGACGAATTTCCCGACCGGCTCCCGGGCGGTCTTTGCCGGGGATGTGGTTTTCGGGGGAGTCCATTCCTTCATGAACGACGGCCATACTTCGGAATGGCTCGCGAGCCTCGAGGCTTTGGAAGAGGAGTTGTCCGGATCGGACATTCTTTATACGGAGGGGCATTCAGGTCGACCCGTCGAGATGATCTCCGCCCAGAGGCGCTACCTCCTCCATTACAGGGAGACCGTCCGGAGGTTGGCCGGAGGGAGAGCATTTCTGAGTTCGGATGAAAAGGAGGATCTCGTCCCGGCCATGAAAGAGATTCTGCCCACGGACGCCATGGAGGGGTTCATTGCCTCCGGGGCCGATGGGTCGCCTTCGAATTGTCAGGTAGAGGACGCTGAGCTGTCGGAAGAATCGCCTCCGACTCCCGGGAAAGGAAATTCATGCTGCAACGGATCGACGAACACCTTTGGATTGCGGAAGATCCACTGCAGTTTTTCGGAATCGTCCTCGGCCGGCGAATGACGGCGATCCGTCTGCCGGACGGTGGTCTGTTCGTGCATTCTCCCTGGGAGATGACGGCCGACAGGAAGCCGCAGCTTGAGGAATTGGGACAAGTCCGGTATATCGTCGCTCCGGGAAGATTCCACGATCTTTATCTCGATCAGGCGCTCAAGGCATTCCCCCTGGCGGAGCTTCATGCGATCCCGGCCCTTTTCAGGCGCTTCTCTTCCCGCCCCGGAACCTTCCCTCTCTCGGCCCGGGCCATTTCCCCTTGGGGAGATGCAATCGAACAGCACGAATTTTTGGCGGGTCCCTTTCATGGCGAGACGGTGTTCTTTCACCGGGAGAGCCGTTCCCTTCTCCTTGCCGATCTCTGCTTCCGTCTGGGCGGCCGGGGTCTGATGACGCGACTCGTGGGACGAGGGTTCGGAGTCTACCAGCGTTTTTCCCCGACCCGGGATATCCGCCTGTGGACGCTGGGACAGAGACGCCTGCTTCGCGCCTCGGTGGAAAGGGTTCTGGAATGGCCCTTCACGAGAATTGTTCCGGCCCATGGGGAGAGGATCCCGGAGAACGGGCGAACGGTGTTCGAGGCTGCTTTCCGATGGGTGTCGGGAAAGAAGTGACGCACTGAAAGTTCATGGAGGAGAACGATGGGCTCCTTTTTCCATTCATTCAATGCCTTGCCGGCGGAAGAGATCGAAAAAGGAATTCATGTCAGGATGCTCACCGTGGGAGAGGTTCAGCTCAGGCACCTGGTCTTTGGGCCGGGAACCCTGATTCCTGATCATTGCCATCCGGAGGAAGTCGTCACGATGCTCCTCGAAGGAACGATGGAAATGACAGTGGGCGAAGAAACCCGAAACGTGACAACTGGAGACGTCTTCCGGGTTCCTTCGGAGACTGCCCACAGAGGACGTGTTTTTTCGGAGAGGGTCGTTTCCGTCTCATGGTCGACGAAGAAGTAAACGGTGACAATCCTTGAAAGTGCTAGAATCCATAAGCCTGATTCGAGGGAAAAATTTTCATTTCGGTACTATCACCAAGAAAAAGGGAGGTTCCCATTGCAACAAACCCCACCACGGCTCCTCGCAAACAAAAAGCAATCTTCGGAAAATACAAGTGCGTGGCAACGAAGTAAAAACATATTGGGTCATATTCAGGAAAAACGGGAAATACGAGAGCAAAACCTTTGACACACGGGCGGCTGCGGAAGATTGGCTAGCGGTTAAGTGAGAATGGCAACGACGTCCTTGGAGTCCCGGTTCGAAAGAGAGAGATCTTGCGGCCAGTCGAAGGTTTGGGAATCGAGGCTTGATTTTAGGGGCGAGAAAAGATCTGAAAGTAATGGCCATTCCAGTAATGCCGCTCTTAATGCGACTCTAACTGCCCCTTTTGCGACGGAACGCTGTTCGTTGGTTTGGCCCCGTGGGCCAGGAGAATCTTCACCACGTCGGCGTGACCTTGGGAGGCGGCCAAAGAGAGGGGAGTCTTGCCAGACTTGTCGGGTTGGTTCACGTTGGCCTCGTGGGCCAGGAGAATCTTCACCACGTCGGCGTGATTATAGTAGGCGGCCAGAAAGAGGGGAGTCAGGCCATTCTTGTTGGCCAGGTTAACGTTGGCCCCGTGGGCCAGGAGAATCTTCGCCACGTCGGCGTGACCATTGTAGGCGGCCGCAATGAGGGGAGTCCCGCCATTCTTGTTGGCCCGGTTCACGTCGGCTCCGTTGGCCAGGAGGAGCTTCACCACGTTGACGTAACCAAAGAGGGTGGCCCAATAGAGGGGAGTCAGGCCAAACGTGTCAGCCCGGTTCACGTTGGCCCCGTGGGCCAGGAGGAGCTTCACCACGTCGGCGTGACCTTTGAAGGCGGCCGCAATGAGGGGAGTCCTACCAAACTTGTCAGCCCGGTTCACGTTGGCCCCCGAGTTCAGCAAGGAGCGGACGGTCGCAAGATCTCTATATCCGGCTGCTTCGATCAGATCCTCTCCCGCCCAGGCTCCTTCTCCCCTACCCCCCAGCGCGAGAACAAGGATCACTCCGACAAGCCAAAAGAATCGTCTCGTAGGGCTTCCCCCTCGCAAAGCGGCAACTTTTCCGCCTTCGTGCTCATTCGGCGATCTTATCGTTTCATTCCGGACTGAAATCATACGTCTCCCGACAATCTTTTCAAAATTCAATTTCCAAATTAAATGAGACTGAGACCGAAAAACGTAACGAATTATTTGAGGCTGAAAGATGATCTTATTGAACATATTGATGGACTATTTGGATTGATCAGGATAAAATTCTGTTTTTCAAGCCGGGAAAGAAGACAATAAACCCGAATCGAACACTCTTTCAGGGAATTAGTCGGCTTGGCCATTGCAACCGATCCTGTCGGGAAGCATTTCGCTTGCCGGACGAGTCACGGATCGTGACGACTCGGCCGCCATCGTCCCGCCCCCTCTCTGCCGGAGACTGGATCCTCAGACGCTTGCTGGAGACCTTCGTCAGGTTCCTCTGCCTTCTTCCTTCCCGGTCGGCGCTCTGGATCGGAGACAGGGCAGGGGATCTCTTCCTGGCCTTCTGCCCGTCGAAGGGGCGCCTCGTGAGGGACAATCTCTCCCGATGCACGCTCCCGCTTCCGCCGGGGAAATGCGCCGGGGCCTTCTCCCGATCCGTCTTCCGGCACTTCGGGCGGGTCGGCGTCGAGTTCGCAAGGCTCGCCATCCTCTCCGACGACCAGGTCCGGGAGCTGTTCGAAGACGGATGGAGCGGATTCGAGCATGTCGCCGCACAGCTTGAAGCCGGCAAAGGAGTGATCATCTTTTCCGGCCATATCGGCAACTGGGAACTGGTCATGCGGCGGATCCGCATCGACTCTCCTGTCCCGGTCAACACTCTCGTCCGGCCGATCAAGGCCTCGACGATCCACCAGTTCGTCCTCGACCACCGCCTGAAGTTCGGCGGAGGCCCCTCCATTCTCGCCGACAAGGGAGCCAAGCCTATCCTCCGCTCCCTGGGCCGGGGGGAGATCGTCAACATCGTCATCGACCAGTGCGCGGGCAAGGACGACGGCGCCTTCGTCCCCTTCTTCGGCCGTCCGGCCCTCACCCACACGAGTCTTGCCAGACTCTCCTACACTCTTGGGATCCCCGTCGTTCCGGCGCTCTCCTTCCGGAGAGAGGACGGGATCCATCATTCGGCCCGGTTCTTTCCGCCGATCGAACCCTTCCGGGACCTTCCGAAGGAAGAATCCGTCCTGCGCCAGACCATGCTGTGCACGAACTTCCTCGAATCGGCCATCCGGGACCACCCGGAACAGTGGATCTGGATGCACCGGCGCTGGAAGACACGCGGTCTCGATCTCCCCGGATGACGGATTTCACCCAGGCTGACCCACCC
>DAHWGX010000006.1 GCA_027335985.1 Nitrospirota bacterium
TCTGTCACACCACCCTATGACCCTGACCGCCACCCTGGGGAAGGACCCTTTTCTTGTCTTCCTCTTCGGAGGGGTTCTGGTCCCCGACACGATGGTCTACTCCGGGGGCCGGACGGTGGGGGTCAGGGCCCTCAAAAAAGGGACGGACCTCGAGATCGATTATCGGGAGACGCCGAAGGGCGCCCTGATCCAGAAAATCCTTCTCTTGCCCACCGTCCCGAAGGGGACCGGCAATCGTCAGTAATCAAACACCTGCTATCAAGAAAGTGCACGAAAGTGTGCACCGTTCTTTTCCTGCCCCGACATGTCTTGTTGACCACTGTCGTATCTGACAGGCGTGACTTTCCCGGCTGCCTCTGGAACCATTCCAGAGGCAGTGCCGCCGTTGCCGGTCGGACTCGCTACGGGTAGGGCAGTTGCGGTTGCCAGCCGTTGCAGGTTGAGCGCCGCGTTGTGATCGCGGTCATGGTGTGTACCGCACTGTTGGCAGGTCCATTCTCGATCCTTCAACGTCAGCGCTTCGTTTTTCCAGTCGCAGTTCGAGCACAGGCGGCTGCTCGGATACCAGCGGTCAGCGATGACCAGTTGGGTGCCGTAGCGTTTCACCTTGTATTCAATCTGCGAGCGAAACATCCCAAAGCCCACGTCGCTGATAGCGCGGGCGAGCTTATCGTTCGCCAGCATGCCTTTGACGTGCAAATCCTCGATCACCACCGCTTGGTTTTCGCGGCAGAGTCGAGTGGTGAGCTTATGGGTGAAATCCGCTCGGATATTGGCAATACGGGCATGCAGCCTTGCCAATGTCGCAGCAGACTTCCTGCGGTTGTTGGAAACAGGCAACCGCGTGCCTTTGGGCAACCTGGCTCTAGGCTTGAATCCAGCCTCGATCTTGGCCGCCTCGATCTTGCGGCTGACGCGCCGACCACGGATTTTCAGCCTGCGCAGTGCCGCTTTGAGTGGCTTTGGCGCTTGTGCTGTGTCAACGAAAATGGCACTTTTCTGGTTTGCACTGGTCAGGCTAACCCGACAACCTGACGGAGCTGGTTTTGTTTTTGGCGACGATCCTGTCTGGCTTGCTCCAGGGTGGTCTTCCGTTCCTCCAGGCGCTGTTTGATGTGCTCTTCCCCTTTGAGGTAGTCGGCCGGGGTTAGATAGTTGAGAGCGGAATGAAGCCGCTCGTGGTTGTACTCATAGACGTAGGCCTTGATGATTTTCTTGGCCTCCTCAAATCCCCCCAGGGCTTGGGTCCGCACGCATTCGGACTTAAGAGTCTTGTGGAAACGTTCCATCTTTCCGTTGGACTGGGGATGGCCCACCCGAATCCGGGAATGGACCACCTCCTGATCCCGCAAGTAGGAGCGGAACTCGGTGGAGAGATACTGGGGGCCGTTGTCGGAGATGATGCGGGGTTTGGCAACGCCCTTGGGAAGGGTTTCCAACGCCCTCTGGATGACGAGCTCGACATCGGCCGTGGTCATGGACATCCGAAGATCCCAGAACACGATCGAGCGGGAATAGCCGTCTAGGACGCTGATGAAAAAGTAATGCGTTCCCCGAAGGTTGATATAGGCGATGTCGGTATGCCACTGCTCATGAGGTCTCTTGGGCTGATAGAAGCCTTGACGGGAAGCTTTTCTCCTCTCCGGAAGGGTCCATCGGCTGGACAGGCCAGCCTCTCTGAGCACTCGGAAGACCGTGGAAGGTGAGACGGCCACAACCCCCTGGTCCAGCATCATGAAGGCCAGCCGGACTCCGCCCACAGTCGGGTGCTGGCGCTTGAAGGCCACGATCTTCTCTCGCTCTTCCGGCAGGATCCAGTGTCCCTTGGGCAGCACTCCTTCCGGACGGGGTTTTTTGCCCTCCAGGGAGACCCAGCGGTGATAGGTTCGAGCCGGGAGATCCAGAACGGCAAGAGACTTTCTGATGGGGAATTCGGCCCGTTCCTTCAGGGATCTCACGGTCTTTATGACCTCTTCCGCCGTTTCCGGCGCAACGTGGGTCCCGGTGAGAGGTCCCCAGTGCTTTTTTTTAACAGCAGGTTCTCCGTGGAGAGTTCCGAGACGACCGATTCCAGTTTTCGAATCCGATCGTCCTTCTCCTGGATTTCCCGGTGCAGAACCTTTCTCTGCTGGTGCATCTCCCCTTGGAGAAGGTCTGGTCCAGTCCTTCCAGCGCCTGTTTGGCCCATTGAAGGATCAGTCCTGGCGTGCTTCCTGTTTCTTCCGCCAGGTCCGCCAGACCCATATGGTCTTTCAGATACCGGCGAACAATCTGGACCTTTTCTTCCACGGTCCAGCGTTTTTTCTTCCCATTTTCCGGGAGGGAGGGATTTTCCATGAGCACTTTCCTTTCCTGGTAGGGGTGATTGCGTAAAAGTCTACCAGAGAAAGTGCCATTTCATTTTAAACGGGACAAAAGGGTAAACTTCGCGAACTTGAGGAGGGGAGGCACCTTCATTGGAATCAGGAGTTATGTCATAATTATCGTCATCAATTGATGACTTTTTTGATGCAAAACTAAGGAGAACATGTGAGAACGACCTTGAATATTGACGACGACCTTCTCGCCAAGGCGTAAAAGATGAGTGGGCTGAACGAAAAAGCGGCTCTGGTGCAAGAAGGGCTCAAGGCTTTGATCGAGCGGGAAAGTGCAAGGCGTCTCGCTCTTCTGGGAGGGAGCGAACCCCAACCAAAGTCCGTTCCCCGACGCCGGCCAAGCCGTCGGACCTAGCCGCGTGGTTCTTGTCGATACCTCTGTCTGGATCGATCATTTGCGCAAGGAAGATCCTGTCCTTCAGGACCTTCTCGAAGCAGGCCAGGTCCTGATCCACCCTTTTATCGTCGGGGAACTCGCCTGTGGAAATCTGAAGAATCGAAAGGAGATTCTTGAGTTCCTTCAAAATCTGCCACGGGCTCCTTCCTCCACCGAAGAAGACGTTCTGTTTTTCATCGAACATCGAGGAATCTCCGGAAAAGGGATCGGCTATCTTGATGCCCATCGCCTTTCTTCGGTTTCACTTTCGGAAATGGATCGCTCTGGACTCGAGACAGGAGGCTCCATTCGGTCGCCCTTTCCCTGAAGATCTCCTTTGCAAGGCTGTGAGCTTTCAGATTCCCGTCAAAGCCAGAGCTGAAGAAAAACTCCGATCCGAGAGGACCCGGGAAGGAGAGACACGGGGAGAGTTTTTGAATGAATCGCCTCTTTCCTCGCGAGCCATGACGCACGAACACGAAGAAAGATGCCGTATAATGACGTTGTTCTCCCGGTCTGCCTGAGGTGGAGAAAGACGTTGGGAGAGCGATTTGGGAGTCCTGGATGACGGATTTCGGGACGGCGCCTCTCGGGAGTGCTGGCCATGTTCCGGAGAATGGCCATCACAATGGTTCCGTTTCAGGATGGCCCAGCGGGGAAAGACTTCGGCCAACGGCTGAGGGTTCAAATGGGCTATGTCCGCAAAGACGGGGGGCTTCCCGGGCGCGGAGGAGAGCCTCGGGCTCGCGTTCCGGGGGACAGAGGCACCTTAGGGGGCCGGGCGGTGGTTGGGACGAATTCCCCACATTTCTCCCCGATCCCATGCAGTCGCCGGAGCTGCTTCCTTTGAAGTTCCCCGATACGGAAGGACGACGTCTCGAAGACTCATCGCCTGACCAGCCATCATTGACCTAAGCGGGCCGGAAAGACAGGGCGGGAAGCCAAAGCCTGGAGAAATTGTCCAAAGACCGGTTCGACGACTGAACCGTCCGACTGACCTTCGCAGACAAACAGGAGGATCCCATGGTCAAACACATCGCCTTCACCGTTTATCCCGTCACCGACATGGTCCGCGCCCGCGACTTTTATGAAGGGGGTCTCGGCCTGAAGCCATCATCGGACTTTGAGGGAAAATGGGTGGAATACGATCTGGCCGACGGCTGTTTCGCCCTCACCACGATGATGGAGGGGGTGAGCCCGTCCACCCGTGCCGGAGGAAAGATCGCGTTCGAAGTCGACGAGGTGGACGGCATGGTCGGAACTCTCAGAAAAAATGGCATTCAGGTGATCATCGAGCCGATGTCCACCCCCGTCTGCAGAATGGCCGTGGTTTCCGATCCCGAGGGCAACGGGGTCATCCTCCACAAGCTCAACGGCTGACTCCGGAAGTCCGGGAAAACCTCTTCCGATCCCTGTACCGGCATTCCCGGGAGGAGGCCTCGAAACGGAGCAGCGTCTTCCTGACCGTTGAGACCTCAAACAGAGCCATTTCTCGAACAGGAAAGCTGGCGAAATGCAGCAAAAACTCTCCCGACTCTCGAAATCCGACCTCGTATCCCTTTCGGAAATCGCCTACCGGAGCCTCTCCGTCCGCAGCAGAACGGAGATGGAAGACCTCCTCAGGGAGGTGTCCGATCTTGTCCCGACGACAGGAATCTTGTCCGGTCACGCCTCCGACGATCCACGAAATCTTTCTCTCCTCAATCCCAATTGCATCGTCAACGGAGGATTTCCCCGCTCCTGGCTGTCTCTCTACCTGGAACAGGGCTTCCACCATGTCGATCCCGTGTTCCGAAAGCATTTCGAAGACTATAAGACCCAGGTCTGGAGCCAGACCTATCGGACGGTTGTCCGCAAGGAGGAGAGGGCGTTCATCGACTGCGCCCGGAATTTCGGTCTTGGGGAGGGCGTGACGATGGGATACCGGTCGTCTTTCCGGTCCGCCGGAAGCTGCTTCTCCTTTTCGGGGAGCGAGTTGCCCCGCCACGAGCGCCACATCCTGCTGCTCGAGTGTCTTCTCCCCCACCTCCATGTGGCGATCTCGGGGGTCTTTTTCCCTCCTTCTTTCTCCGGGGCTCCTCTGACGGCTCGGGAGGCGGAAGTGCTGAGATGGAAAAAAGAGGGTCGAACCGCGCGGGAGATCTCCCAATCCATGAAAATCAGCGAACGCACCGTCGGGTTCCATCTCCGGAACGCCATGCGAAAGCTTGGGGCCAGAAACAGCGCCCAGGCGATGGCGGCTGCCCTCTCTCTCGGGTTGATCAAGTGAGTCCGGGAGGTCGGAGCGGAGGGTTCGGCCCGACCTGTCAATTCTGACAGCTTGTTTTGAGGTCGTCTCCCCCCTAAGATTTCTGAAGATGAAAAGGGAAAGGACGAGAACCTTGAAATTCAGGCTGTTCCAGATCGACGCGTTCGCAGACCGCATGTTCGAGGGATACCCCGCCGCAGTGCTTCCCCTCGAATCATGGCTTCCCGACGCCACTCTTCAGTCGATCGCCTCCGAGAACAACCTCTCCGAAACCGCTTTTTCCGTTCCTTCGGGATCGGAATTTCATCTCAGATGGTTTACTCCGGTTTGCGAAGTCGACCTGTGCGGTCATGCCACTCTGGCTTCGGCCCACGTTCTCTTTCGGCACCTCGGTCATCCCGAGAATTCACTTGTTTTCTATACCCGATCCGGGAATCTCGTCGTCGAAGAGAAAAATGGAGTCCTTGTCATGGACTTTCCCGCCATCCATTCGAATGTTTTCCCCTCTCCCGAGGAGTTCGTCAAGGGTCTGGGAAAAATCCCTGTTGAGGTATTGACCGGAAAGACTTGTATCGCCGTCTTCCAAAGCGCCGAGGATATTCTCTCTCTCTCGCACCCGATGACGCGATCCTACGTTCTCTGGATTTTCAGGGGGTCGCGGTCACGGCTCCGGGTGGAACGTCCGAGAAGGGTTCGATTTCTTCAGCCGTTACTTCGATCCGAAGGTCGGGGTTTTCGAGGACCCGGTGTGCGGTTCCGCCCACTGTGCCTTGGCTCCTTACTGGGCAGAGAGGCTGGGAAAAAACGAGATGAAGGCCCGGGAATTGTCGAAACGGGGGGGGACAGTGTTCTGTAGGGTCAAGGATGATCGGGTCCTCCTCTCGGGAAACGCTGTGACCTTTCTGGAAGGAGAGATCGATATTCCGGGCAGAAAACCCTTTTCCGGAACGTAAGATCTCGATGGATCCAGTGGTCCGTCATGCGGCGCAATCCGATGTTTCCTCGGTCTTCCGGAAGGGGAGCCGCGATTGGATGACATGGGAAGATTCGCTCTGACTGTGGGAGGGACTATGCTGGAAAGATTGTTTGGGCTTCTGCGTGGGGGCGACAGAAAGCTTGTGATGTATCGGGATGAGTTTTCGACCGTTCCGGAAACGATTCTGGTGACGAGCAAAAGTTTCTCTCATAACGATCTGATGCCCGATCGCCTTACCCAATCCGGAGACGATCTTTCGCCGGATCTCGCCTGGAAACCTCTACCGTCCGGGACCCGGGATGTCGTCGTGATCGTCGAGGACCCGGACGCTCCGCTGCCGAAACCGTTCGTCCATGCCATCGCCTACAATCTGCTTCTCCCGATGGCTGAAATCCCGGAAGGCGCGATTCCGAACGCCGCAAACAAGCGGGAGAGGAGCCTCGAACTCCCTTTTTGTGTGGGCAAGAATACCTTTGGACGGACCGTGTATATGGGACCGGCGCCGGTCCCCGGCAGCGGACCGCACCATTATTACTTTCAGGTCTTTGCGCTCGATTCCGATCTGACTTTTCAGCAGCCGCCTGATCGGAGGGAAATTGTTCGCAAGATGGTCGGACATGTTCTGGCGAAGGGGGTCCTGGTGGGAACGTACGAAAGATAGCTGGATCGGAGAGGTTGCGGCCGAGGACCGAAGGGATTCGGAACCGGAAGAGCGGGACGGCACATGCCCGGTGGACACGCGCTCCCCGGCGGGAACGCCCGACCATGCCCCATATATTCATGGATGAACACTGGGGAATCGTTTCTGACCGTTTTCTTCCGTGAAGCTCCAAGGCAGATATTCGGGGATGAGACGATCGGGAATTCCGGAGATTCGTCGCCTGCATCCTGGCCCCGGGCATAACCAGGAGAGGTGATGCAAAACGAGATTTCAATCAATCTGATCCCGGACATCGACATTTTTTCCATCGTTCCCCTATTGAGGATTCTGAACCCTGCGATTCCGGAAGGAATCCTACGGGACCGGCTCTCGGAAATGGTGTCCCAGGGGTACCGATGCGCCGGGGCGTACTCCGGGGATCGACTCGTCGGCATTTGCGGGATGTGGATTCTCACCAAGTACTACGTGGGACGGCATCTTGAGCCGGACAACGTGGTCGTGCTGGAAGATTGCCGTTCGATGGGAGTGGGGCGGCGGCTCCTGGCCTTTGTGCATGAATATGCGCGATCTCAGGGCTGCATCGCGAGCGAACTGAACTGCTATCTTAAAAACGGGAAGGCCCAGAAATTCTGGGAAAGGGAGGGCTACCGGAAGATCGCCTTCCACTATCAGAAAGTCCTCCCCCCCGAATAGGCGGACAGTTTTTTCGATACCGCTTCGGATCCGGCTGGGATGGCAGAGACAAGCCCGACATAACCCACAGAACATGGAGAAAACATCTTGATCAACGTCAGCATTCTCTACCCCTTCAAGGAAGGTGGTCGTTTCGACCTGGACTATTACCTGAAGACCCACATGCCTTTGTCCGTCGAAAAACTCCGTCCGGCCCTCAAGGGCGTATCGATCGAGCAGGGTCTCGTCACCGCGGGAACTGACGGGCCTCCGGCCTTCATCGTCATATGCCAGCTCAGATTCGATTCCGTCGAGGCCTTTTTTGATGCTTTCTCACCCCATGCCGACCTGCTCCAGGGAGATATCAAAAACTACACCGACATCGATCCGCTCATCCAGTTCAGCGAGGTCAAATTGCTGGAATCTTTGCAGAAGACATAGGTTGTTAAGAATTGAAGATTTCAGAAGTCCCGAAACGACCGAGGAGCGATTTCATGAATGCGATGCGAAAAAACAGATCACTGGGAGAGCTGCTCTCGGCCCTTCATCGCGAGAGCGACGAAGAGGTGCTGGGCAGGGCGAGGTCTCTTTTTCGTGGCGACGACGAGGCGTTTTCCAAAATCGTCAAAGAGTATGGGCTCCTTTCTCCCGAAGAGAAGGGGAAACTTCTGAGAACCCACGGAATCTCCATTCAGGATCCTTCTTTTTCCCTATGCGTCTCCCCGGGAACGGGAGAGTTTCTCTTCAATCTCGTTCTTTCCTCGAGACCCGAAAGGATCCTCGAACTGGGAAGTTCCAACGGCGTTTCCACGCTCTACCTCGCCGAGGCGCTCCGTCTAATGGGCCAAGGGAAAGTCGTTGCCACCGAATCCGAGGAGAAAAAATGCCGGAGAATTCTGCAAAATGCTTCCGCGGTAGGTCTTTCGGATTTCATCGAACTGAGGAAGGGAGATGTCTTCGCAACGGTCGACGAGCTTTCCGGTCCGTTCGATCTCGTTTTCATCGACATATGGGCCGCCGGATATCTCGGTATTTTCAGGAAAGTCGAACCGCTCCTTACGTCCGGATCGATCATCGTGGCCGACAACATGTACACGGCCTTCGAAGAGGTCTATCCGTTCAAGGAGTATCTGGACGAAAGGACCGACATCGTCAACACGACGCTCGATTTTGAATCCGGGGTCGAGTTCGGGGTCGTTCTTGGCCGTGGGGAGATGACATGAAACCCGCAATCAAGGAGGGCGGGGCGGCCATACTCATATTCTCGGTTTCCTTTTTTCTTCTCCTTGCCCAACTCCCTTTGTATGCGGACAGCTTGCAGGACATTTCCGAAACATCGGTTGTTTCAACGCTTTCGACAACAAAAGGCGTTTTTTCGGCCTCCCCGTATTCCTCCGAAAAGATGAGCCATGTCGAAATATTTCGATTCGAATACAGAAGTTCAGGTTTGACCGAAACGGCCTATCTTGCGATGCCCCCCGGAAAGGGGGAACGATGGCCGGTCGTGATCTTCCTCCCCGGGGACGGGGGAATTAATGGACGGGTTCTCACGTATGTCTCCCGACTTGCCTCGAAAGGTCCCTTCAATGTTCTTGCGGTCCAGTACCGCGGTCTCGACGGAAGCGAAGGAAGGGACGAATACGGAGGCCGGGATGTTGACGACGTCCTGCATCTGATCTCGATTGCAAGGAGGTTGTCCTTTGCCGGAAGGCGGATCGGTCTGCTCGGATTTTCCCGCGGAGGAATGATGGCCTACCTTGCCTTGAAGAAAGGAGCTGCAGTAGAAGTCGCCGCCGTCGTCAGCGCTCCGACCGACTTGACCGAAACCTACGACCATCTGTCCGGACTCAGGGGATTCTTCATCAGACGCCATATTCGCACGGCGATCGGAGGAAGCCCGAGGGACGTGCCTGATCGCTACAAAGACCGTTCGGCTCGTTTCTGGCCCGAAAGGATTCATGTCCCCACCCTCATCCTCCAAGGGGATCGCGATCTCCTGATTCCTCCAGCCCAGGTCCGGCAGTTCGGAAAAATACTTCTGGCCTCATGCAGTCGATGTCAGATGGTTTTCTTCAAGAATGGCGATCATATGCTTCATCGTTTCCCTGATGACCGTGACCGGAAGATTGTGGCATGGTTCCGCGCCGGGCTAAGGGTGCCAGAAAGGAATCAAGACCTGGGACTCGGAACCCCCGGAGGGATTTCGGCCAGGAGATCGATCTCTTTGACTGAGACGCCATCATCTCCCCTCTCTCCGATCCCTGCCGGGACAAGGGAAACACCATGACAGAATTGATGATCCGACCCTTGGGCCTTCACCCCGAGGCCATTCCGGTCGTCGCCGGGTGGCTTTTCGACGAGTGGGGCCATCGACGACCTGGATCGACATTGAATGAGGCGACAAGCCTTCTTTCCGAAAGAGCGAATATGAAGAGTCTTCCGATCGCCGGGGTCGCGATCTCGTCCTCAGGGATCCCGTTGGCGACGGCCAGACTGGTGGAAAGGGAAGAAGACAACGATGAATTCGGGCCCTGGGTCGCAAGTGTCTATACGGTTCCTCCGGCCCGGAGAACGGGGTTGGCAACCCAGCTCGTACGCCATGTCGAAAAGGAGACATTCCTGATTGGATATGAGCGCATTCTGCCGGCCACATCCAATACGAAGCTTTATGAAGATCTTGGGTGGCACCCGACTGACCGCACGAAATACGGGGAATCCGTGATGGAGAAAAAGATCCGACCGTCTTGTGAGATGAAAACCCTAAGAGGATGTCGCAGAACCTCAATTAACGTGAAGTGATCCACAGATCCTGTGGAAAATCCAACAAACGATTTGCCATGATTTATTGATTCAGACCAAAATCGTTCTTTCGAGGAGCCATGAAGACGGACCTTTCCCGTCACTCTCCAAATCTCTCTCTTTCGATCCGACCCCGGACGATGAGGTCAGGCTGTCTTTTCGAGCGCCTTCCGGTGAGTACGGTTTATTCCCGTTTTTTGGCGCAAACTCCGTCGGACCCTGCGATAGGTGAACCATGATATCGGTCGGACTCCTGCCCCAATCCGAAGACCTCGCTCATGAAAAAGCTCATGTCTTCGAAAAACGTGCCGAGGAAGCCATCCGCACCATGCGGCGCTTCCTTCGGAAGCCTCCGTCCATCCCCGAATTGGCCGAAGAGGCCCGGATCACTCCATGGCACTTCATCCGCCAGTTTCGCCGGACGGTGGGGATCCCCCCGGGAGAGTACCTGGCCGCCCTCCGTATCGAGTTCGCCAAGATTCTTCTCCTGAAAACTCCTGAAAAAGTCACGAATATCTGCTTTGACCTGGGCTTCAGCAGTCTGGGCAGCTTCACCAGCCGTTTCACGTCCCTTGTCGGCGTGTCCCCCGTCGCCTTCAGGAGACTGGTCGACGGCTTTACGCCGAAAGATCTCAAAAACCGGATCGACCGCCAGGAAAAGTGGCGCAAATACCCGGGTCTTCGGGGAATGGTCCGGGCTACATCTTCATTCTCCGGCCCCGTCTTTGTGGGACTCTTCCCCAAATCGATCCCGGAGCGGTATCCCGTGGCCGGCACCCTTCTGATGGGTCCGGGTGCCTTCCATATTCCCGGTGGCGCTCCCGAAGGGTTTCTCATGGCTGCCGGCATCGCCTCCTTACACGACCCGACCTCCTACCTGATTCCCAGCGACAATCTTCTGGTCGGAGTTCTCCCCCTCACCCAGGTGTCCAGTCCGGGTCGCCTCGAAATCCCCCTTCGCCCTCCGGGTCCGCTCGACCCGCCGATTCTCGTAGCCCTTCTGGCCTGTCTCGACAGGCCGTGTCCGATTCTGTCGGCGAGAGCAAGATAAGAGAAGCGGATTCTTCTCCGGATCTATAAACTGGAATCGATTCCGTGGGAAACGGACAATCCGTTCACAACCGACAAGATGGAGGACTCCATGAAAAATCCGATCAACTGGTTTGAGGTTTACGTCCAAGACATGAACCGGGCCAAGTCGTTCTACGAATCTGTGTTTGAAACGAGCCTCACGAAGCTGGAAACTCCAATACCGGGAATGGAGTACTGGAAGTTCCCTTGGGTGGAAAACGGTTCCGGGGCCACCGGCGCTCTCGTCAAAATGGAAGGAGTTCCTTCCGGCGGAAACAGTACATAGGTGTATTTTACCTGCGAGGATTGCGCCGTTCAGGCTAAAATGGCGGTCTCTCACGGGGGGGGAATTTTTCAAGGAAAAGTTTTCTATCGGACAATACGGGTTCATTGCGTTGGTGTTCGATACGGAAGGAAACATGATTGGATTGCATTCGATGAAATGATTGAATTTCCGGTCGCGCATCATCGATATGCCCTGGGTCAAGGTCCGGGGCGATTTTCGACCATGAAAGCTTAAGGAAAATCGCCATGACAAGCATTGAAGGCAAGCTCAGTCCCCACCTGTGGTTCGGACTGATCCCGGTCATTTATAGGTAGGATCCTTTCTTGCCCCATGCGATTCCCGGAAGAATCAACGATCTATTACTTATTTCCTTTCAACTGCTTGTCTTCATTGTCATGTGAGATTCCTCATGTTCCTGTTCGGCATCTGAGGAAGAAAGATCCCTTAAGGAGGAATCGGGAATGACTATGGCCCGCCGTACCGTCGACCTAACAAAATTTCAAGATCTGATTGTTATTTATCTTGGAATGCGCGTCAACAGCATCTCCGGCATCAAAACAGTGATCGGTATCGGACCAAAGATATCGCGGTCCGTTGCGGCGTGCCCGGAAGGACTTTTATTGCACGAACCGCTTCTGTTTTCACTCTTTCCACTTCACATCGGCATGCGGCAGTATTGGAGAGACTTTGAATCCCTTGAGGCCTGGGCCCGTTCGGACCCTCATCGGGCATGGTGGAATCAATTCTTTCGAGATACGGGAGGAACTGGCATCTGGCATGAAACATACTTCATGCGGGGAGGGATGGAAGCCCTCTATGGCAACATGGTGGAAGAAACGGGATTTCTTCGTTTTGCACCTGTCGCGGCGGCCAAAGGGCCAATGTTTTCAGCACGGGGCCGGTTGCATCATCTGAGAGAGCCCACAAAACCAGAGCTCACATCTGAGGAAGAATTTGAAAAGTGACGGTTTCAAAAAATGATTCCTCGAATTACAAGGAAAAACGATGGCTTATCACCAAATTCATACGGAAATCGAGATCTTGGCCACTCCGGAGCGGGTCTGGTCGGTCCTTTTGGATTTTCCGAACTATCCACACTGGAATCCGTTCATCAGTGAAATAACCGGTCATGTCAAGAAAGAAGGATCTCTCCGGGTCACGATGGCGCTTCCGGGGAAAAACGCCATGACTTTTCGCCCGACGGTGCTGGAGGTCGATGAGGAAAGAGAGCTCCGCTGGCGTGGACGTCTGATCATTCCGGGACTGTTTGATGGGGAGCACTATTTCCGTATCGAACCCGTGGGTTCAGCGCGAACTGTGTTGACCCATGGAGAATATTTTAGCGGGATCCTTGCGGGAACGGTCTTGTCCCGGACTCGGGATCCAATTCGTGAGGCTTTTGTAGCCATGAATCGGGCTTTGAAAGAACGGGTCGAAAAGACCATTTGACGTGAATGTGTCAAGGTGACCTCATTTCTATGGGCCGACTGGGTTTAAAGCTGAACTCCGGCTCTCTTGACCCGCGGGAGAGCAGGGTCACAACGCAAGCGAAACCCGACCAAATGGCAATGCAGCGGCCCGACGTCGGCCCGTGACCAAGGACGGAGGGCGTGTAGTCCATGAGGACAATCCGGTTGGATTTGCAAACACAGTGAAGGTGTTCCTGCATGGTCTTTTCTTAAAGATTCGGTCGCTGAGAAACTGGGAACTCCAAACAATTTTCCCTTTTTTGGAAGGAGACTGTGTGGCTTTCACCCTGAACGAGATCGTTCCCTGGGGCCGCTCCTATGAGGAATACCGGGAGATGTTCGCTCTTTCGGAAGGCAATCTCTCGGAACGGATCCTGGGGTGCGCCGATGGTCCGGCGAGCTTTAACGCCACACTCTCGGCCCGAGGGGGAACGGTCGTGTCCATCGATCCCCTCTACCGGTTCTCTGGAGAAGAGATTCGGAGACGGATCGATCAGGTCTTCGACACCGTGCTTTCCGAAACCCGGAAGAATGCCCACGAATTCGTGTGGAGGAATATCCTCTCCGTCGACCACCTCGGGCAGACCCGCCGGAAGGCCATGGATACCTTCCTGGAAGATTATCCCCGGGGTCTCGATGAAGGACGGTATTGCGACATGTCCCTGCCCGAGCTCCCTTTCCGGACCGGCGAATTCGGGCTCGCACTCTGCTCCCATTACCTTTTTCTCTACAGTCCCCACCTCTCCCTCGACTTCCATCTCCGGTCGATCCGGGAGCTTCGCCGGGTGGCCCGGGAGGTCAGAGTCTTCCCTCTTCTGGAGTTGGGAGCCCTTTCATCCCGCCATCTTGAGCCCATCATGGAGCATCTGGCCCAGGAGGGCTACCGCCTCGCGATCGAATCGGTCCCCTACGAGTTCCAGCGGGGAGGAAACCGCATGATGCGCATCCAGTGACGAAAGAGAAAGCTCGATAACCACCGGGAGGATCAATCCATGTCGACGCCGGAGTTCATGGTGCACACGGTCACGTCGGGACCGGAGACCTTTCTGACCAACGCCTTTCTGGTCGAAACGGCGAAGTCGCTCGTCGTTGTGGACACGATGATGACCGTGTCCGACGCCCGGAGTCTTCGCAGGCAGGTCGATGCGATCGGAAAGCCTCTCAAGGCTGTTCTCATCACCCATGGCCATCCCGACCACACCAACGGGACGGGCGATCTTCTGTAAGGCTACGGAAAGATCCCTGTAATCGCCACCACCGGGGTCGACCGGACGATGCGGCGGACCGACGACGCCAAGGAGGTCCGGTGGCGGCCGGTCTTCGGGCAGGAATGGCCGAGGGAGCGGATCTTCCCCGACCGGATCGTCGCCGACGGAGAGACGCTGACTTTCGACGAACTTCCCTTCTCCGTCCGGGAACTGGGGCCCGGAGAATCCCTCTGCGACCTGTACTGGGCGGTCGGAACAGGCTCCCGGGCAATCTTTGCCGGGGACGTGGTCTTCGGCGGGGTCCACTCCTTCATGAACGACGGGCATACCTTGGACTGGCTCGCGAGCCCCGACATTCTGGAAGCGGAACTTTCCGGAGAGGACATTCTTTATGCGGGACATGGGGATCCCGGACGGCCCTCCTTCATGATCTCAGCCCAGCGGCGCTATCTCCTCCATTACCGAAAGACGGTCCGGGCATTGTCCGGGGGAAGGCCGTTCCTTTCGACAGTGGCCAAGGATGACCTCGTCCGCTCCATGAAGGAGATTCTGCCCACGGAAGAGCTGGAGAGTTTCATCGCCGCCGGGGCCGATGCGGTCGCCTCCGAACTGTCGGCCGAGGGAATCTGACCGGAAGGAAAAACCGGCTCTTCCTTCCGAAACCAGGAAATCCGTTCTGCAAAGAGTGGACACACGCCTCTGGATCGCCGAGGATCCGCTGCAGATCTTCGGTATCGACCTCGGCAGGCGCATGACGGTGACCGCTCTCCCCCGGACGGAGGCCTGGTTGGGAAAAGTCCGATACATTGTCGCCCCGGCTAGATTCCACGATCTTCATCTCGATCGGACGCTCGCGGCGTTCCCCCTGACGGAGCTTTATGCGATCCCGTCCATTTTCGGACGCCACTCGTCCCGACCGGGAACCTTCCCGCTCCCGGACCGGGCCATCTGAAACATTTCTCGGTTGTCGTTCGGGCTTGGGACCAGCTTGCCGATATTCCGATATTCAGAAAGAAGGTCACGAATAAACGGCCTCACCACGCCGTTTCGGTGCGATTTCCGGGACCCCTTCGGAACTCGGATCCAGGTGGTGGATCTCCATGACGGATCGATGTTATGACTTCTCCCCTGCCGGGAACTGCAGGAGGAGAGAATCTATTTTTCCTGACACCCTTTTGACCGGGGATTCCTGCCCGACGGAAACAAGAGGAAAATGTCCTAGCTGTATAGACGAATCTTTGCGTCCTTTTCGATGAGGGAGAAATGCCTGTCCAAACTCAGAAGAGCCACGCCCCCTTCCCGGGCGGCAACGGCAATGAAGCAATCAGCCAATCCTATGGTCATTCCCTGCTTCCGGAGCCGGAAAGACAGTTCCCCTGCCTTTCTCCAAAGGGAAGGATTTTCCGGTAGAAACTCAAAGGCATGGATAAATTCTCCCAAAATTTCCAATTCCTTTTCCGTCTTCGATCCTTGCATCAGTTCGGCCAGAATGAGCCCAATCGTACAGACCCGGTCCTCCGCGAGGAGAGTCTGCACGATGGTGAAGGAAGGGTCGGATTTTCGGAAAAATTCGATCCAGACGGAGGTGTCGACCAATACCTTATCCAAGCCGCTCGTCTCCGTGGCGCAATTCATCCGCCGATCTCACAAACTCCATGGAACCGGCCACTGACCGGATTCTTTCCACTTTTTTCCTTCGGATTTCCTCCAGAACGGCCTTCATGACGGCTTCCGTCTTGCTTTTGGCATGGAGGAGGTGCATCAATTCATCCAAAAGCTCGCTAGGCAGTGTGATGGTAGCCTTTGACATGGGACCCTCCTGATAATGACCATGAATTATTACCATGTAAATTATATGAAAAAATAACCTTAAATTTCCAGAACATCAGAAACAGAAATGATTTTCCCTGAAGAGAAAAGGTTTTGTCCATTTTTTGATCCCTGCCGTGACAGTCAGACCGCCGCTGGCTCCTGGAAAGGACCGCCAGAGTCGTTCAGGGAGATGTCCCGGCCGACGCGACAAAATCCCTTCGGACCCTTTCGAAGACTCCGGGCTGAAGGGAAGGATCCACCCGTATTTGGGAAGATGAGCCTCAAGGAACGGCGCGCGGGGGGTCGGGCATGAAATGGGAGAAGATTCCCGCGGCCAGCGCGGCGATCCCGGCAAAGACGAGAAAGGCGAAGCGGAACCCCACATCCCCTACCGAAACTCCCTGGAGGGCCGGACCCACGACCGAGCCCAACGCCATGGCGATCTGGGAGAGACCCATCAGGAGATTGAATCCCTTCCTTCCCCGGGTCAGATCGCTCACGATCAGGGCCACCGAAACCCCGTAGATCCCTGCCGCGACCCCGTCCAGGATCTGCGTCGCCAGGAGAATCTCCGTGTTCATCGTGGAGGCGCAAATCATCGACCGAAGCGGCATGATGAAAAAGGCCAGAGAAAAGACGAGCTTGTGGCCCCACCGCGAGCTGAGCCGGGCCGCGGCCCAGGCTACGGGAATCATGGTGGCCTGGGCC
>DAHWGX010000015.1 GCA_027335985.1 Nitrospirota bacterium
GTACATCGAGGCCTTCAACCGGATGGAGGCGGAACTGCGGGAGAAGGAGAAAAACGCCCTTCCCCCTTTCGGCAAACTCACCCCTTCCCACAAGCGGGACCTTCAGGAAATCGTGGCCCGGAGGGCGGAGGAATCTCCGGAAGGATTGAAGGGAGGCATCCACCCCCAACTGTGGGGCAAGCTCAAGACGCACTTCCGGGTGGGGAGCTGTGCCGAATTGCCGGACGCGCTCTTCGAGGAAGCGAGGGCCTATCTTGAAAGGGTCCCGCTCGAGGAACCCACTCCGGCCAGAAGCATCGGGGCCGTCGAAAAACCGAAGGAGAGGATCCCCGATCTCCAGTCGGCCAGGGACACGCTGACCTATCTCGAACGATGGGGACAGGATCTGCCGGAGCCGGCAAGGATGTCCTTTCTCGAACTCGTGGGGGATCTCAAACAGGTCGTTGTTCACGACTGGACGGTGCTCGACGAGGCGCTCCTCCGGATCGGGACGGGTCTGGCGATGCTGAGACGGTTCAGAGGAAAGGCGTGAAAAAACAGGGCCCTCCCGCAATGGAGGGCCTATCAGGATTGATGCGGAAATCTGGGGATATACCAAGGAAATGCTCCACCAGAACCCATTTGCTGGAAAGCGTCGGGTGGGCCGCATTGCAGGAACTCAAAGAATATCTTCGAAGAAAGGGGATCGACTGAAGGAAGGGGGCCTTCCGGATTCCCTTTTCTCGGATCAGTCGATCGTCCTCACCCCTTTCGTGGTTTCCTTGAGTCCGCGAACCAGATCGTCGAGCTGGCGCCGGACTTCGGAGACGCTCTTCGACTGGGATTCGGTCACCCCCACGATGGACTGGAGCGAATCGGAGAGGACGGTGGCATGGCCCACGATGGATTCGAAGACCGATCCGACTTCGTCTGCCCGGCCCTGGCTATCCCTGACCTCCCCCAGTGTCCCGTGGATCAGCGTCACGGTCTTGTTGGTATCGCTCTGGGTCTCCCGGATCGTCGCCCCGATCTCCTTTGTGGCCCGAATGGTCCGTTCGGCGAGCTTTCGCACCTCGTCGGCCACGACGGCGAATCCCCGTCCCTGGTCTCCCGCCCGGGCCGCCTCGATCGCGGCGTTCAAGGCCAGGAGATTGGTCTGGCTGGCGATGTCGTCGATCACCTCCACGATCTTTCCAATCCCCTGGCTCCGGATGTTGAGGCCGCCTACGACGTCGACCAAGGCCTGCATCGCCTCCCCTGCCCCCTGGACCTTCGAAAGAAGTTCTCCCACGGTCTTGCGTCCGACCTCCCCTTCGGTCCGGGTCTTTCGGGCCTCCGCGGAGACCTGTCCCGTCACCTCCACGATCTTTCGTATTCCGGAGTCCAGCTTTTCCATCGCCTTTGAAAGGGTGACGGAGGCCTCTTCCTGGGCAGAGACGGATTTTTCGAGGAGCCGGCCGGCGGTGACGTCCCTGAAAATCGTCATGTAGCCCACGATCTCTTTCGAGGCGGGGTCGAGCAGGGCCTCGGTTGTCGAGAGGAGGGATATGCCCCCGATTTCCATCACCTGGTTTTGCCGGACCTCTCCGGGCCGGATTCCGGCCAGAATCTTCCGGATCCTGTCCGGATCCTTGTGAAACCGGTGAATGGATCCCCCCTCGACGTCGTCGGGAGAGACCCCGAAGCTGTGTTTCAGCTCTTTTTCCATCCGGTGGACGATTTCCTTCATCGCCCGATTGAGGTAGAGGATCTGATTTCCCGTTTTTCCCTGTCCCATGTCCGGGGATGCGATCGCGATTCCCAGCTCGGGAACGGCATCGAGAATCTGAAAGAAAATGCGGGAATCGTCAAAGACGGTCGCCCTTTTTGTCGTGGAAACCTCTTGATCTTGCCGCAACTTTTCGGAAGAATGCATGTCCTGACCGAACCAACCCATCCTTTTCCCTCGCGCTTTGAATTTGAAAAACTCTTGACCGGTGAATCCGTGGGTTCTTTTGGATTAACCAGTCCTTGCCCAATGATTGAGTCATCTTAAGTAGCATGATCTATGCCAACTTCGGCAAGTGATAGCCTTGTCGCTCATAGAAAGATTAAAAATATATATCGTTACTTAATTTTTATGGCTGGATTCCGTTCGATTATATAATGGGACCAGAAAATACGGTAAAAAGGAAAGATTCATTTTGGTTCATTCGGGGACATTTTCATCCACAATCATGCTCAGTCCCTGATCGGCACGATCTCTTTTCCGAGCGGCGTAAAGGAGATTCCGGCAAGCTTTACATGTTGCCAGGCGAAAGGGATCCCGATGATCGTGATCGCCAGGAGAACGGCGGATAAGAGATGGCCCAGGGCGATCCACCAGCCCCCAATCACGACCCAGAGAATATTCCCGACGAGAGAAAGGGTTTTCATCGTCGTTCCCTGCTTTCGGTCGACCATCTCCCGTCCGAAGGGCCAGAGAGAAAACTCGGCGATCCGGAAGGCTGCGATGCCCCAGGGGATTCCGATGATCGTGAGAAAGGAGAGAATCCCGGCGACAGCCCATCCGACCGCCATGAAAAGGCCTCCGAACAGAACCCAGACGATGTTTCCGACGAGACGGAGAGGCCCCCTGAGAGGTGCGATCCGGACATCGCTTTGGTCGGACATAAGATCCTCCGTGAAAAAAGACGCAATGTTCAGGGCAAATA
>DAHWGX010000023.1 GCA_027335985.1 Nitrospirota bacterium
ATCTGGATCCCGCGAACTGTCCATTCAGGTCGGTAATCAGGGCTTTCTCCCTGTTCGGAGACGTGTCGACTCCCTCCAGAATCCTGTACAGAAGATAATGGATCGCTTGGCTTTTGCCCGACCCGGTGGTAGCGGGAATGAGCGTATGCTCGAGTTCGGATCCAGGGGGGAAGTCCAGCCCCGGAAGCCCGAAGGGAAAGCTTTTCTTTCCAAATATTTTTCCAAACATTTCGGTCCTCCTTGTTTTTAGCTGAGTCTCCCGCCTCGAAGGACGGCAGCGCCTTTTTTATTGATTGCCCGGACGACAGCCGCGGCTACCAGGATCCCGATCGTCGTTCCGACGAGAAAGGGAGCCCAGAACGACGCGACGAACGCATCGTACTGGTGCTGGGCGCGAAGCCACGTCTCGAAAGAACCCCATGTCCCCAGGTCGCCTTTGTAGGGCGGATACAAATGGCTCCAGAAAGCCAGCCAGTACGCATGAAAAATGTCGGATCGGCTCCAGTGACCCGGTCCCCACCCCAGACGCCACCAAAGGATCTCGAGTCCGATCCAGGTCCCGCATCCTGCCAGCAGTCCGGCCAGGACCCCTCCAACTCCGGCCCCGTTGTTCTGATTGTCAAAACCCTGAAAGTTGTTCATTTCGCTCCCTCCGCTGTTCCAATGCCCATCTCCTTGAGCATTTGTTCCGATTCTTCCTTCGTCAGGACCTTCGTCTCGATCCGGTCGACATCTTCGATATCAGAAAGCCTCAGGCTCTTGAGGATCCTTTCCGACTTCTTCTCCGCAATCCGGATCCTTTCCTCGTGTTCTTTAAAATTTCCCGGCGACAGGAGCAGGGAGATCTGTCTCAGAAGATTTTCGGTCTTTGCCACGTCTGCGACCAGAAAACGGAGAACTTCCGCAGGAACGCCGGAGCCTTCCGACTTCATGGCCTCCATCACCGTCTCCAGGGAGATTCCGGAGACGGGAACAGATTCTTTCATCGTTGTGCCTTCCAGGCCGGCTTCGATCAGATCCCGGACAAACGCGGAACGGGACTTTCCGCTCGCGCTGGCCGCTTTTGTGACCCTGGCGAACATCGCCGGCGTGACACAGACTCGCATCGTTTCGTCGTACATCGTTCCCTCCTTCTTTTCAGGTTCCTTCCAAAGTTGGCATATGCCAACGAAATCACGAGGACCGGAGCCATTCCCGGATTGGCATATGCCAATCCGAAAACCCCTTTTTCCCCCGGATCAGGGAATCGGGACCCCTGCTTCCCTCTCGGGAGCCTCCGGAGAGATGCCGGTAGCGGATACCGGGACCTCTCGAATTCGGGAGAGGGGATGCTGGCACATGCCAATGAAATCGTCCGGACCGGAGCCATCAACTCGTTGGCATATGCCAATCCGAAGGACCCTCTGCGAGCGGGGCATTGGCCAACGACTGTGCCAACGTTCCGGCATTGGCATAGCATGGGCATATGCCCATGAAAAATCGGCTCCGGACAACGCCTTCCGACGATTTCCGGGACATCCGCCAGGGTGCGTGGTGTCCCAACAAGCGAAGGGTCCTTTTCCGGAGCGCCGGAGGAGGGGTCCGGGGAGTATCCCCGGTGCCCCTGGTCGTTGTCTTTTCATCCTTTCTGCTCCTCGAGAAACTGCCTCACCGCCGCTTCGAGAGTCTCCTGGTAGGAAGGAATCCGTCTTTCTTCCTCCAATATCCGCTCCCGAATCGTGTAGGAGATGTCGAAGATCTTCCGGGAGATCCGCTCAAAGGTCTCCAGGTTCCGGGATGTCGGTGGAATGCCCCGTTCCATCAACCACGAATCCAGACCGGAACTCCCGCCCGTCCAAAGAAGGGCCAACGGCTCTTGTGCAAGAGCCCGGTACAGGACCACAAGCGTGGCGGGATCCTCGTCCGCCGGAACCGGCTTTTCCTCTCCGGGACTCGGGCCGGTCGGATCCTCTCCCAACAGGAGAACCACGACGCTCCAGGCCGCCCGCCGCGCGTCCGCGAGACCAAAGATCTCGCGCTCCCGGAAATCCAGGATCGTCTTTTTGAGCTTCATCGCCCGGTCTGTCCGGAGCCGCATCGCTTCGAGCCGGAGACGCTCCCGCTCAAGGATCCGGTCCGAAGGCTCCGGGACCGGATGATCCTCCGGAAGACGGGGATTGGTCACTTGGCCTTTCGTCCAGTACTCCCAGAGAACGTCGTCGCACTCGTTCTGAAAGGCCAATGCTTTTTCCCGGATCTCCGGCTTCAGACGAGAGACCTGGATGGTCATAAGCCAGCCGGGAAGCTTACGGAGGGGCATGCAAAGTGTGTCCTGATCTCCGCTTTGGGAAGGTATCCGTATAACACGGATACCCCATCTTTCCCTGTCTCTATTCAACCGATCATTTTGTCCTGTCCAACTCAGTCCCATTCCTTCGACGATGGGCTTCATGGGGGTAAAGGGTTCACCCCCGACATCGACAAGAAAAAGATCGTTCCCGTGAAATGGAACACTCATGGTTCTGATTTCCGTTGTCATTTTTCATCCTTTCGCTTGTCAGTGGAGGTTGCAGGTCAGTCCCGAACTCATGGAAGGGGGGATTCCGGTCATGGAGGAGAGAGGGCCTCCTCCCCCGGCGGCCGGCCCGGACCCCGAAAGCTGGGCGAATCGAGGAAGGTCCGGAACAGCGGCGAAGAGGGCGGCCAGAACAATCACCAAAAAGACGCCCGCGGCAACGACTCCTGGCGCGCCGCCCCGTCTTCGGAGGGCGCGTTCGATCTTCCCCAAAAGGAGCCGATTGGAATCCGCATTCCCCGGACTTCCGATCGGAACCGTTTTTCCGTTTCCATCCCGCACGTGGACCCCATCCTCGTCGGACGAAAAGACGACTTCCGCCTCGAGGGGAAGAACCCCGACCCGCGTTCCGTCTCCCCATTCGAGAACCCAGGATCCTTTCCGGCCCCGAATCCGGGCCCAGGACTTAGGTGCCGGAACCTTTTTTCCGGCACTCCTCCGGGCAATCAGAACCTTGAAAATCCTCCGGAAACGATTGGGTTTTTTGACCGGAGGTCCCGCTTCTTCCCTGATTTCTTCCATCTCTTCTCCTTGGTTTTTGATTTTTGTCCGGATCGGTTTCAGACCGCCCTCCGGTCTCACCCGACCGGGCCTGTCCCCATATAGCCCCCCATCATTCCCAGGAATTGCTGGATGTTGATCAGGAAGATCCCCGCGACGAAATGCGTCGTTCCCCTCCAGACCGTTCCCGGAGGAGAACCCGACCGGGCGGATTCGGACCAGAGGAGAAAGGCCCGGAATGCCGCGAGCCACCCGAAGAATTTCAGGATGACGAAGGCGAAGGAGGGGATCCCTCCCGTCGGGGACGTGCCGGATCCGCTTGAGCCCGTATAGGAAAACGTCGAAAGACTTCCCGTCGAGAACCCGATGGTCTGGGTGGCAGAGTTCACAAAATAGACGAAGTTCACGAGACCGATGCCCAAGACAAACTGGGCGACGGCTCCCATCAGGGACTCTCCCCGTTTCTGGTCCTCGACTGCCCGGTACAGTCCGTACCCGCAGAACACAAGCCCCGTCAGGGTCGCGAACGTGGTCAGGAGCGTCCAGAAGGCGGGCAAGTCGTTCGCCACCTGCTGCAACATGGCGGTGGCCGTGGAAGTCATGCCGCCCATGTCAGTTCGGGCTCCAGGACCGGTTGGATCCCCGGGTCCAGATTCTCCGGAACGTCTCTTCGAATTTCCGGACCTCCCGGGGATTGCCCGTGACGAACAGGTTGTTGTCCTGCTGGTTCCAATGATTCCGGTATCCCCTGGTGCAATAAGCCCCCTCCCCGGGGGGCGACCAGTTGGCCGACCCTGTCCGGAGCCATTTCCCGTCGATCGCATAGGCCTTCAGATGCATGATGTTTCGGGACGAATTGCGTTTGACCTCTATTTGGATAAGTCCTTCCCGACCGGCACGGGAAGACAGAATGCGTCCCGATTTGTCGCCCCGGTCCCGGATCTGGATACCGTCCCGATAGATCCACACCCGGACCCCACGGGAGGCCGCGCGGATCACCGCGTCGGCGATAGGTCGGTCCGTGAAGGCATACATGGCAATTTCGATCCTTTGCCTGGCGTGGTCGATCAGATCCACATCGATGGATTCGAGGTTCTCTTCCGGAGAGTAGTGCTCCCCAAGAAGGGATTCGGGAGAGGCCGAAATCTCCCTCGAACACGAAAACATGCGGCCGGAGCCGGGGAAGGACCAGGCGCCCGCCTGGGCGCTTCCCGCCAGAAGAATGCCGGAAATTGCCAACATGGAGAATCCAGGTGCGATCCGGGAGGAAGAAGGAAACTTCACGCGGCCTCCGTCTTTTTCCGGGCTTTCTTTTTTCCGGGACCTTTCATTGGATATTCTCCTTCAATTGTAAACGGTATATAAAAATACCATTTTAATATTTAAAAATGAAACAGACTCCTGTTACGAAAGACAAATGATAAAAGACACCCGGTCAGGCCCCCAGCGGCCAGAAAGGGTCCGAACGGAAAGATCTTCTCTTTTTTCCGGACCCCGACAACAGCCAGGGCCATCAGTCCTCCGGAGACAAGGGCGATTCCCAGTCCCATGAGGCCGAAAAAGGCTCCGGTCGCGCCAGCGAATACGGCATCCCCGAACCCGAACGTTTTTTGTCTTTTCCAGGCCAGGATTCCGAGGGGAACGATTCCGGCCGTGAAGCCCAGAAAAGATTCCAGGGGAGTCAGCCCGTTTCCCGAAACGAACGAAAACAGAAAACCGAGTCCCGCCAACGGAAGGGTCATCCGGTGGGGAAGACGGAGTGTCTTCAGGTCGATCGCCGAGAGGACCGTCCCGAAGACGGCGAATATGCCGGCCTTGAACCAGAAAACGGATGTCACGGACAGCGTTCCGCCCGTTCACGGATCCACTCCTGGGCTGTCTGGGCGTCCTCCAAAATCCGTTCCTTCCCCATCGACCGGATCTTCAACCCCGTCCGGAAGGTCTCCAGCATCCAGCCCGCCGTGTCTTCCCGGGAGAGTTTTTCGGAAAATGGCACCACGAAACATGAAAGGACCCCTCCTTCGATCAGGTCGACAATTTCCCGGTAAATCCGGAACATGTCCCAGTCGATCCGGACGTCGTCGATTGTCACGCCGTGAAGCGTCGTCGTTCCCCGGGCGTGGAAATCGAATCGGGCAATGGTGCTGCGGTGATTTCCGTCGGTTGACACGTAGAAGTCCAGCCCGTCCAGGGTGATGTAGGTCATTTCCGGAAGCTTCCGGACGGTTTCGAGATAATAATCAGGATTCGTTTCGTGAAGCGCCAGGTTTTCCGGCATCCGTTTCCCGTTCTCGAGCATCCACCGCCAGCTCATGTTTTTGTAGTCCGGGTGTCTGGTCCCGACGATCCGGAAGACATTGACCGATCCCGAATCGCACCAGTAGCGCCGTTTGACGAACGGCAGCGCCTCCCGGTA
>DAHWGX010000042.1 GCA_027335985.1 Nitrospirota bacterium
TTCTTTTCAACATTGCGTTGCAGAAAGCGACTTTATCCAATTTTTGCCCCCTCATGCTTCCCTTCCCCAATCCCTAGGAAATGTTCTTGAAGAAAGTGATTGTTCCCACCCTCAGATCGGTATTTATGGAATTCTTCCAAGTTTGATTTCGGGCTGCCACTTTCTCCCCAAGAAAGATTCCTTCCTGCCTTTTTTGTTTCTTCTCCTTGCCTTATTGCAGATCGGAATCGTAGGACACTGTTTTCTCCTGCCTGTTTCTCCCGAATCAAGGTTTTTTTACAAAAATCCCATCCTTTTCAAACTTTCCGAAGTCCGACTGCTGATTTAAAACCATCTCTCCTCTCAAGGCCTAACGAGGTTGTCTGACTCGTCAGACCTTCTTCAAATTTCATTCCGTCGATGCCAAATTCATTTCGTACTTAAGCTGATTGAAAAAAGTTTCGGCAGAATTCGTTGTCAGTCGCAAATAATGTATGGCAGTCTCATTTAATTTGTGAATTGACAATCGCCAGACGTTCGAACAATTTGGTGAACCTTCGCCGGGCTTCGGCCCAAGGAACCGACATCTGCCGGACTCCATGCGTCTGACAAGAGATCCGGGGAACCCGGGCATGGAGATAGGTGAAGAACTGGCAGCTGTCCAAATGTCTCCAGACCCGTTCCTCCGCATGATCGAACACCGCAGACTCGGCTCCGCATTCCGGGCAGGCAAACACCATCTTCGGAGGATGCGACACCGTCACGTCCACCCGTTTTTTCTCCACGTCCATCGTCACCGAGTCCACACTCCAGGGGGACCCAATCCCCAACAAATTCTGGTACAGCTTCGTGTCTCTCATCGCCCGTTCCTCCTCCATGGGGGTTATCGATGAGAGAAATCATGGCACAGCTTTTGCCCCATGGAAAAGTCGGAAGAACCTAAAAAATAGGGCTCTTTACAGGAAAGTGTGGGTTAAATAAAGGCTATGTTCAAGCCTTGTTGCATTTCATGACAACCGACGGATAAAGTCAACCAAAGAGTTGAGATGCACTTCAAATGTCTCGATTGTGAGATGCCAGTCCAGGTAATGATCCAGATACTTTGTGTCCATTTCATGGAATCGTCTCATCCATATCATTATCATTCATCACTGCTCAGGTCCCTGTTGTTAGGCTGAAAATCCCCGGGGATAGACGGAGAAGGCGATCCAAACAATTCCCAGTCATTTTCTGCTGCGGTCGAGGCGTTGTTTTCTGTCTCCTATACAGTAAAATTCACGGTAAAGAAGGGACCTTTAGCGATCGATTACGGAGTGATGCCATTGGAGGGGCTCTGGTGGACAGACAATATGTCCTCCCGATTCTCTCCGGAAGACAAGTTGCACTGGAGATGGACGCTGATGATCATGCAGCCGGATTTCGTGACGAAAGAAATCGTCGCCGCCAAATTTATTTTTGAGCGACATCAGGAAAACTGACCCCCCAAAAATATGGAAAACTGTCATTCGGCAATCAATGCAATAGCCCTCGTTTTTACCGAAAGGATCCATATTGAATCCCTCCCACGTGCTCCCGAAATTCATCTGGGGAGAAGCCATTACCAGTAGGGCCGGCTCTGACTTCGAGGATTGCGAATATCTGACCCATACCTGTTTCCCCAGATTTGTTTGCAGGATCGTTCCGTTTGAGGACTTCACTAGGGAAGATGGGAACGACGGTTCAATCCACGTGTGGCGGGAAGGCCCGGAAGGAAATCCTGTCTGGAAAACGAACTTCGGTTTTTTGGCTCGGGACTTCCTCTGGATCAACTGGCCGGACAAGGAAGATTTGATTCAGGATGTCATCAGGGAAGTCTGTGTCGATCGCCGGATTCGGGAAGATCTTTACGAGACGCTGGAGTGAGAAGGAAGTGGTCAGGATATCTTTACAGGAAACGTAAGCCCGGATGGTCTCCAATCGTTTAAAATAGAGGAGAAACGACATGGATGATTTATTAGGGGAACCAGTAAATGAGAAAATTATAAACGATGTTATAAACAAAGTTGAGGAAGAAATTGGTAAACATATTGATCCTTCATTACGACTCGAAATCGAGGATTATCTTCTGATCAATGATGTTATTATGGGTCCTGATGGACAAATACAAAGAAATCCGATCGAACGTATGAGAAGAACGATATTTGAAGCACTCGAAGAGACTCTTCGGGAAAAACCGGCTAAATAAATCAGGGTCTTATCTGGCTCGGAATCCAGAGTGATTACAAAGCTTTTAACTTTTTCGGCTCTGGGGTTTTCTCTGTTTTCACCAATAACTGTAAACCGGCGCCAGAATAATGAACCCTGCCCAAAAAAAGTCGCACCCGCTGCAGTTGTTATTGTATCCCTGGTTCTGAAGAACCTCCGCCTGTCCGTTCACCATGATCCCGGTCCATTCGAAACTGGCATTTTGCCCATATCCCCACGGCCAGACCATTTGCCCCATCGGAAGGCAGGCATTGACCGGATAGGATCCAAAGGTCGATTGGCCTTCTGCGGGCGGCTGGGAGATCGTGACGCATACGCCATGATTTCCGGTCAGATTGATTGGAAGGGCGCTTGTCGTTTCAAGCGTTCCCGCTCCCAGCGTCTGCCCGTTCATGTTCACGTACCCGTCGGGACTCGCGAGATTAGATGTCTGGACGGTTCCGGCGTTGTCCAGGTTGTTCCCGTTCATGTTGATATTGGTCTGCATCTGGTTGGCCTGGGGGAAGCCCGGAACAACAGACCGATACAGGAAGTCCTGGGGAAGATTGTTCGCGTTGTAGCTCTGGAGGGCAATCAGACTTCCAGGACCGACTCCCGTGAAGGGATACTGGCTCAGGGTGGCATGCCAGGCGTTTCCGGCCCCCTGAAAGCAGTTTGTTCCACAGATGCCAGGAAGACCCGCCAGGTCGGAAGGAGGCACGAATCCTCCCTGGGTGCCGATCAGGGTCGCAAGCCCGTTGATGTGCGCCCCCGACGGGGGATTTCCGCCCTGGGTGACGACGGCCCCGACAAGATACCCGGCCGTCGGCTGGAGGACCTCCCCGACGATCGTCTGGCCGTAGGGATCAATGGCGGATGTTCCGGCGGGGAGAAAGCCGGTCGAGATCAGGGCCGATACGCGGATGACGGCCGGTTTGGTAGCGGTCGCGACACCGATGAGATTGGACGCGTAAGCCTTTGTGTAGCCGGCCAGGGCATCCGAGACCTGGCGGATTTCTTGGGCGGTCGTCTGATCCATGATCTGTCGATGTTGGGTCTGGAGCCACCAGGGAACGACCGTGCTCAGGAGGATCGCGCCAATCGCCGTTCCGATCATCACGTCGAGGGTCGATCCGAACGCCCCCCGGTCGGACTGGAGAAAGGTCCGGAGACGTTTCCAAAAATGATTTTTTCTTTTCACGGCGAATTCTCCCACCAGGTACCAGTTTGGGTGCAGGACGACGTCGGGTCGGAAGGGGATCCTCCCGGCTGGAAGATCCAGTTATAGTTCGTGCAGGCATAGCTTGCCCACTGGTATTGCGTTTGCCAGTCCGAGCAGTAAGAACATGTCGTCCGGTGACAAACACGCATGTGTCCAGACTGTCTGCAACGGTCACAGGGAAAGAACCGGTAACCCAGACAAACCTGCTGTGTCGTCCCGTCGTACGCGTTGTGACCGGAAGTTTTCGACTGCTCCTGGGGCCAAGTGGGCGTCCCGCCAAACGTTTGTCCGGGACCCACGGTTTCTTCCATCGAAACGACGGATCCGTTTGGAATTGCAGACGGAAGGGGGATTCCGGTCGATCCCAGGATCGGAGAGAACAGGACTCCGCCGCGGTTCATCCCGACCAGCATCGACCCGACCGAAACCCGGGTCAGGGATCCGAGGATCGCGTTCGGAGACACAAGGTTCCCTCCGGGTTTCGCCCAGACGTAGGCCGTTCCCCCGGAAACGGTGTTCGAAAAACTGGAGGGAACGACCATGCCCGGAGGCAAGGCCAGGGATCCGGCCGGAACGGTTCCCGAGAATCCCGGATTGTTCGACGCATACGCGTTCACCGCTTCCCGGTAGATTTCAAAAAGAGGGGCCTGATTCCCGGCCTCGAGAGGAAGACGGTTCGCTCCGGAAAGAGCCGGGACGGACCAATGCGCGGAATCAAACGCGATGTCTCCGACGAACAGGGCGAGCAGCGGTAGAAGCAGGATCCACATGTCGTATCCGTTTAATCCGAAGTCCAGGTGATGGTGTCGGTTCCGCCTCCGCAGACCCCCTGGGCCATCTGGATCGTGACGGGCTGGGTCACGCTGGAACCGTTCACGGAAACGCTCACCCAGGAATTTCCGGAGGTCGTCTCCTGGACGATCTTCATGCACGCCGAATCGGACAGCCCCGTGAGCGAAATGGAAAACGTGCTGAAATTTCCGATGACCGAATAAAAACTGGTCCCGGTCGGTCCCTGAAGCTCGGACGTGTTTCCCGGAACGACGATGTTCGAAGGAACGGCCCTGGCCGTCACGAGCGCGCTTGTCAGGTCGCCGGTTCCGTAGTTTCCGATCGTGGTGACCTGGTGCACTCCCGCCGCAATTTCCATGACGACTTCGGAACCGGTCGCGCCCGTCAAGGCGGACCAGGCCATCTTGCCGGCCCCGGCCAGAAGGGCGAGGCCGACGATTCCGATACCGAACATGATGATGCCCTCGATGATCGATTCGGTGCCGATCCCCCGGTCCGTCCGAACGAACACACGGAATTTCCTGAAAAATTTCCTTGCCATGGCCGACCCTCCCGCATAACGATAAAATTACATCCCGAATCGTCCCATCGATTGCTGGACGATCTCCCAGACGCCGAACATCAAAAATCCAAAGATTCCGCCTACCAGCACCATCGCTCCGTAGTGAAGGAGCCGGGCCTGGTTTTCGATCGTCGGGAGCCCCTCCTCCTTCCAGTCGTTCGAAAATTCCGAAAGCGCCACTCCCAGATCCCCGTATTTTTCGCGAATGGAAAGGCGCACGATGACCTCTTTCGACGGAAATCCCTTGCCGGATCTCTCCATGGCTTCCCCGAGCTTGCCGGTCCGCTTGTAGATCCGCATGACCGGTTCGATCCGGGCGCGGAGATAGGGCGGAGCCCGGCGGCGGATCTGGTCGAACGCGCGGATCACGGGAATGTTGGCGGTGAGCATGGCCGACAGTCCCGTCAAAAACTCCGTTCCCACGAGCATCCGGTAGATGGACCAGGGAGGAATCCTGTCCAGAAATCGGCGTCCCGGGAAATCGGCCCGGAGACTGACGAAGACCAGAAAAAGAATCCCCACAGGAAGAAACAGGATGAGCGGCCAGAACACGGCGATGAACCGGAACGCTTCGAAGGAAAAATGGGCCATTCCGAAAAGGGTGTGTTCCGAGGTCCCGAACCCGTTGAAGAGTTTGGGGACGACCGAGTCGGACAGATACACGACCAGCCCGCCCGTGTTGAACAAAAGGAGGGCCGGATACTGGACGGCGGCCATGAAGGCTTTCCGGATCTTTCGGACCTCCTCCATGTTTTTTGCGAGCACCTTCAGAAGGTGGACCAGAATCCTGGGATCTCCCGTCTCTTCCGCCGCGGAGAGAATCATGACCTCGCTCTCCGGAGCCAGATTCCGGATCGACTGGGAAAAATCCAGCCCCCGGGAAAGCCCCGCCGATATTTCGCGAAGGGCGGCCGTGGGGGCGGAAGGGAGCCTCCGGAACTCGTCGATCGCGACCCGGATCTGGACCGGACTCATCGAGGAGTCCGTCCGGAGGATGCTTGCCAGGTCGGAGTAGAACTTCCGGCGGACGTCCGTTCCGAACGAAAGTCTCTTTTTCAAGGAATGGAGGGATCCGGAGGAGGGAATTCTTTTCATCCAAGCCCTCCGATAATTTCCAGTCTCGTATCTCCGTCGAGCGATCCCTTATGGAGCCATTCCAGTTTGCTTTCGACATGAAGCGGATCGACGGACCCCGTCCGGATTTTCTCGATCGCATGATCCATCATCGTCCGTCCGGAAAGTATGTCCGAGTAATAGCGCTTGGCCTCCGTCATGCGACCGCCCACGATCAGGTTCAGAATCTCCTCGTCCGGGAGAAGAATTTCCGCGACGACCGTCCGGCCGACGATTCCCTGGTTTCCGCAGGATTCGCAACCGCCCGTGCGGTGAAAGAAAACGTCTTTTGGATGCAGGGAGACGTTTTCGAGGCGTTTTGAAAGGGCCGGCGACAGAATTCCGGATTTTTCCGCTTCTTTCCAGGAAATCCGGCAGTCCGGACAAAGGAGGGGAATGAGCCGCTGGCTCACCAGACCCCTGAAAAGCGACGGATCGGTCAGAAGATCGCGGCGGACCTCCATTCCATCCAGTCGGCGGGGAATGGTAAACACATCGTTCGAGTGGGTGGTCGTGTAAACCATGTGACCGCTCATGGCGTCCGCGATTGTGGCCAGGGCGATGTCCTTTTCCCGGACCTCTCCGATTCCCAGGATGTCTGCGTCGATCCGCATGGTGCGGCCGGAATACTCGATAAATCGGCCGCCAGGAACGGCGATCTGAGTTCCCCCGGGGATCTCGTACTCCACCGGATCTTCCATGGTCACGATATGCTTCCCCCGCCCTCTTTCCAGGGGATTCATCACCTGCACAAGATAGAGCATCGCGGCGATGGATGTTGTTTTTCCGGATCCCATGGGGCCGGAGAAAATCACGATCCCGCTGGACAGTCCGACAAGAAATCGCAACTGGGCGAGCTGGTCCTCCCTGTAGCCCAAAAGTTCGATCTCCGGGGACGAGGCTCCGGCCTGTCCCGACCCGTACTGGAGGCGGAGGACCATCGTGATGGTCCCGAGACCCGTTCCGCCGGTCGGGACGTGGGCTTCCCGGATGTTGGACACGCCCCGGGGAAGATAGTCCTGACGGAACTGTCCGTCCTGGGGCTTTTTGTCCGAGAACATGTTGTCCCGCCCGGCGGAATCGAGCATCGTGTTGTAGATGATTCTCGATAGCCGTTCCCCTTCGTCGTGCGTCAGGGTCTGCACGGGTTGGAGCCAGCCGTGGAGCCGGTAAAGGATCCGCGTCCGGTCCCGTTCGATGCGGAGGTGGATGTCGGAGGCCTTTCGGGCGATGGCCTCCCGGAGGATCTCCATG
>DAHWGX010000054.1 GCA_027335985.1 Nitrospirota bacterium
AACCGTAAGGTACGTCACCCGTAGATTCTCCAAGGCCTTTTTCTTCAAAGGAAAGTCCGCCGGCGTCATGGTCAGACTTCCTTGGTAAAACTCTTGGGAAAATTGAATAAATCCGTTCCCTCCCGGATATTCCCGGGTCAGGACGAGATTGCCGAGACGGATCTCAAGGGAGGTCTTCCCGCACGTGAGTGAGGACCATACCCACGCCCTCCGGACAGGGAGGTTGAGGTTGTTCAAGACATGCTTCTTCTCCGCGCACTCCAGGGTGAGCCTCGTGAGATAGGGACGGGCAAGGGACTCCGGATTCACATCCGTGGGAAGGGCCTTGATCACCATCGGAAACTTCGTCTTGGCCATGGAAAGAATCTTTTTCTGGTCGTTCTGTTCCTGCTTGCCCAGAGACTGTCGAAGATTCACAAGGTCCAGGTGTCTTTTCTTTTTCTCAATTTCGTTTCGTTTCGCCGTCAAATCGAGCGAGCGTTGAGCATTGATGGTATCGTTGATGAAAACGAGGAATGAAGGTCTTATGGACACAGTGTGCCTGTCTCTGGCAAAGAGATTGAACCCCGAGGGAGTTCGCTGGACAAAAGGAGCCATCGTCTTGTCCATGAAGGCGGGGATGGCCCCTCCCTGCCCCAGGAGAAATTGCTTGAGATCTTTGCTGGACAGGGAGGCCTGGGCGGGGGCGACGACAGTGGCGATCCACTTGTCCTGAATCTCGCAGGCCGCCTCACGATCAATCATGTCCAGGGCCGTCCAGAAAGGTCCGGAAATCAGTCCCCATAAAATATTCTCCTTGGGGTCTCCATGGGGGATGAGGTTTTTGCGAACCGTTTCGAGGGCGTTCGATGTCGCGATCAGCAGGGGGGGCTTGTTCGATCCCTTTCTGGAGTAGGAATAGTAATCTCCTGCAAGCTTCAGCGCATGCCCCCGACCCTGCATCCCCTCGTCCACCGTCGCGGACAGGGCCGACATATACTGGCTATAGGCCCGCCCGGCCTCCACCAGTGCGGCCATGGTCTGCCTTCCTTTCCGGGGGCCACCATGAATTCCCGCTCGCCCGGATTCATGAAACGCCAGGGCGTAGCTTTGGATTTTCGAAACAAAATTCGACTTCAGCCCCCGATATTTGGCAATTTGAAGATACTCGCCGAGAAGGATCTTCCATGGTTTTCCAGAATCCCCCGGGCTTTTGGGAAACTCGTGATCGAGACGCTTGGCCAGCAGAAGGTAGGGGTTCCCGGGCCCGGGAAGAGACTGAAAGACGGCCTTCCACTGCAAAACGTCGGCGAGCGTCTCTTCCCCTTCGTAAAATCCGCGAACAAAGGCAAACCACACGACCTCTTTCCTGAAGTCGTACCAGATCATGAACTTCTTTATGGAGCGGGAGACCGAGAATGATTCCGGACTGGCCTTGCGAACTTCCGCAAGGAACTCGTTGATCCGTTTCATTCCGTTATTGGTAAAGGCGGGAGGAACGACATCTTCGGTCACATCCTTTCCGGTGCCCTTCCAGAAGGTCGACAGCGCGACCCGGTCGGCATCGTCCCGGGCATCGACCCAGTCGGCCAGCCAGTGAAAATCGGGAAAGGTTTGTTCGACCTCCAGAAGGAGCGACTGGAGCGAGTCCAGATCCTGGCGCACCGGATCGACAGACCCCCAGGCAATATACGCCAGATAGATTTTCGAAAAGTGTTTGGCCTCCTGAGGAGAAATGGACGGATCGAGGTCCACGATGTCCTGGACCCCTGGCTGGGGTTTGTTTCCGAGATCGGCAAAGGAGGATCCGTCCATCCGGTCCTTGATGAGGTTGATCCGGCGCACGAGAATGTCCACATAATCCGCCAGATGGTGGGAGGGGTCGTCGTCGAGGAGCTCCCGGATCCGGGTGCGGAGGGTCTGGTTCAGATGGGGGAGGATGACCGTTTCGAACTCGTTGTCGAACCGGTGCTTCATGGCCGTCTCAAGTCTGCCCGTCTCATGGGAAAAAGCCAGCAAGCGGGAGGAGAGGCTGGCATCCCGCTTGGCCATCCAGTCGATCAGACTCCCGTAGCGTTCCATGTTCTCCATGTTCTGGTGGAGGTCTCCATTGACGTTGATCGTCCCAGGCTGGCGGGAGACCATGACCTTGACCATATGGGCGGCATTGGCGTAGGACAGGATGAGATAAAGGCCCGTCACCGCGGTGGCTCCATACCACCCCACGAGAAGAATGTTCGTCGCCATCTGGCGCAATTTGGCCATCAGGCCCGTGGGAGTTGCAAGAATGCTGTCTTCCGGAAGCCGACGCGTAAAAAAGTCCTTGAGAAATGCCCCCGACAGCAAGGACAACTCTCGTCTCCCGCCTTTGACAAGGTCGGCAGAAGACGGGTCGGATCCGGAAAGGGAGGGCATCGGGCCCGCCTTCGAAAGAGTATTTATTGGAAGGACTGCTCCGGGAGAGCGGTCGACGATCTCCACCTCCCTTTCTCGTCCCTTGGCAAAGTCGTGGCCGAGGATCTGGGAAAACTTGGGGGTTCCCAACACGCCGCTCGAGAAAAAAAATCCCCGGAAATCCGGCCGATAAAGATAGGGAGAGTGTTCGAAGAGTCCCTTGAGAAAAGGACCCATCAGAGGCTCAATCGCCATGATTTCGAGCGGGAAGACCAGACCTTCGGAATCGGGCGGCGGGGCATCGGCCCGAAGGAACATCAGGGAGTGGATCCTCTCTGTGATTTCCCGGATTCCCCGGCGCAGAGTCTCTTCCCAGGACTCCGACGGATCAGCAAGGACGCCCATCATTTCGCCGGTCTGGGCGATGGGAATGGAATTGAGGTAGGCCCTGAAACCAGCCACCAGGTCGAGTTTGGTGACCATGATATAAACAGGGAAGCTCACATGCAGCGTCCGCATGAGGGAATCGATCCTCTGGCGGATGTTCTGGGAAAGTTGCGACAGCTTCACAGAATCCAAGGTATACAGCTCCTCGACCGAAACCGTCACGATCACTCCGTTGAAGGGTTCCTTCAGCCTTGTGCGGTTAAGGAGTCCAAGGATCGTCGACCATTCCTCCGTGGCATCCTCGGCCTCGTCGACCGAGACATAGCGCCCCGACGTATCAAGAAGGATGACCTTGTCTTCGAGCATGAGCTCGATGGTATCGGTCGGCGGGGGAATCTCTTCCCGGGAGAAGGTCCGGAAACGGATGGGAATATTGACGTTGACCAGAAGCGTCGTCTTTCCCGAGCGGGCATTTCCGAGAACAAGGTAGAAGGGAAGCGTGGACAGGGGGTTCGACAGAAGACCCCCTTCCCCCTGGACGTTCTTTTTTGCCGTTTTCCAGAGGCTCTGGATCGCCAGAAGACGTCCCGACTTCTTGTCCGTCATGGCAGAGCGCCTCAGTTTGGCCTGGGCGATCTTCCTCCTGACAAAGAGAACGATTCTCCTGGCTGAAAAGACGACAACAACGACTGCAAAGGCGACCGAAACCGAGACCTCGATGGGCCAATGCGCCCAAATTCCCACAAGCCACACCAGAAGAAACAGGGCCATGGCCACAAGCAGGAAGGCAAGAGGTCTCAGGATCTTTTTCAACATGGAACCGGTTCCTCCGATATCAAAAACACCATGTGGATCAATGGAGACGGATCAAAACGTTTTGAACCATCTGATGGACGATCCGGTCGAAAACTCCGTAAAGAATCAAAAGGACCGCCGGAGGCGCTCCCCAAACCAGGAGCGTCTTCATCCGGCGTTTCCGGTTCCTCGTCTCTTGACCGGCGGAAGAAAAGGCGTGGGAGGCGGGCAAGACACCGGCGAACAGAGTGCCTCCTTCGGCAAGGCGGACCGGCTCCAGAAGGTTCTGGAGCCGCTGGCGAACTTGAAGGGCTCCGCTTTCTCCTCCCTTCATTCCGAATTGCCCCTGGAAGCCAAGGTGGAGAATCATGTAGTAGACCGCCAGGATCTCCCGATCCACCGGATCGGGCCCAAGCGCGGAAAGCCTTCGGAAAAACTCGACTCCTCCGTTGACAATCTTGAATTGAGCCTTCTGGAGGAGCATCGACCTCCACTCGTTGGCTCCGCTCCAGTCGGCACACATGAGGCTTTCGTCAATCCATACGACAACCGGGAAAAGCGCGTCATCGAAGACCTTTTCCTCGATTCCCGCCTCTTTTGCCGCAAGACGGGCTCTCTCGATACGGGAAAGGATCTCGGCCCGGATCTCAAGCGGCTGAAGCGGAACCCCCCGCATCAACTGGTCCTTG
>DAHWGX010000072.1 GCA_027335985.1 Nitrospirota bacterium
TCGGTCCAGCCGTCCGTATCCAAGAAAAGCCAGCCCCAGTGCATCGCCTTCGTGGGTCGTCCCGATATCGATCTCCGGTCCGAACCAAAAGGAGAGGGAGCGGATAAGTGCGGCCTTTCCGGCTTCACCGGTCCCGGTCACGCGATGCTTGAGCTCCTTGGGGGGAATGAGAAGAAATGAGAGGCGGTTCCGAAAGGCCAAAAGAGCCACGGCCCCAATGACAGGGCCCAGAAGATGGCCCACTCCCGGAGCACTCCGCCGGGAAAAATGATCTTCCACGGCCAGTGCCGAAACCCCGTGGCGCCGAATTGCCTCTTCAAGCTCCCCGCAGATGGCACCGATTCTTTCGTGCAGATGTCCTCCCGCCGCGGTCTTGATCGTTCCCCCGTCATCAAAGGAAAGGCGCTGGAAGCTTTCCCCGGAAACGACAGCCCACCCTGTCCGGGCCAGCCCCGGGTCGACACCCATGACCGCAATCCGACGGACGCTGCGAAAAGAGGGGGGCGAGCCTACCGGTCCGCCCCCCTCGGCAACGCCCCCCTTAGGGGGAGACAGAGACATAGCTGTGGCGACCGTCATGAAGAATGGTCAACAAGACTTCCGTGTCGGCCGGAATCTTTCGGGCAACTCGGACAAAGTCCCTCACGGATCGAACCGGCTTTCGGTCGACCTCGACAATGAGATCTCCCCGGCGAAGACCGGCGGCTTCCACGGCCGATCCTGGCTGAACCGCCTGGACAACCACACCATGGACGCTTTCGGGAATTCCCAGCTGCTGGCGAATGTCCCCGTTGAGATCAAGGATTCGGAGACCCCGGAGAACATTCTTGAAGTTTCCGGCGCTTCCTTCATGACGCTCCTGGTTCATGGCCAGCTTTTTGGGAAGCTCACCGACCCTGACATCGATCTTCCGGACCTTGCCCTCCCTGACAAGTGTCAGAGTGGCGGTCTTGCCGGGAGGAATCCGGGCGACATGCATCCGGAGATCATTGGCATCCTCCACCGTGGTCCCATTTAACGCGGTAATGACATCTCCGCGCTTGAGGTGAGCGGCTTGGGCCGGGCTGCCGGGGAGCACGTCGCTGACAAGAACGCCGGAATTTTTCTTGAGACCAAATTGTTTCGCGATAACGGGGGTCACATTCTGGATCGAAATCCCGAGCCATCCGCGAACGACCTTCCCTTTGGTCATGAGATCCTGAACCACCTGACGGACCATGGTCACGGGAATCGCAAAACCGATGCCTTCATACCCCCCGTTGGTGGTGTAGATGGCCGTATTCATCCCCACGACCTCCCCCCGCAGGTTGACGAGAGGACCTCCCGAGTTTCCCGGATTGATGGCCGCATCGGTCTGGATGAAATTCTCGTATTGCTCGATCCCCATATTGCTCCGCTTGAGGGCCGAGACGATCCCCATCGTCACCGACTGGGTCAAGCCGAAAGGCGAACCCATGGCGAGCACGATCGTTCCCACATCCACATTTTTTGAGTCTCCCCATGTGACGGTGGGAAGGGGGGTCCGGGCATTGATCTTGATGACGGCGATGTCGGTCATCGGGTCTGTCCCCAAAACCTTCGCCTGGTAGGATTTACGGTTATTCAGAAGAACGGTCACCTTGGTGGCGTTCTTGACCACATGATTGTTGGTGACGATGACTCCGTCGGAGCTGATGATGAAGCCCGACCCCAGGCTCCTTTCCACATGCTTCTGGGGAGCCTGATTCCCGTTCCCAAAGGGAGGTGTTCCAAAAAAACGCTTGAAGAAGGGATCGTCGAACATCGGGGGCAAATGCGGCTCACTCGACACCAGCGAGGTGGTCGAGATATTCACCACCGCCGGAAGAACGGCCTTCGAGACGGCTTCAAAGCTCTTCTGGAGAGCGAGGCCGGCCGCCACATCCTTTTCCGGCACGGGAGAGGTCCCTCCATCGGCCATCGCCAATCCGGGGAAGAAGGAGGTCCCGGACAGGAGGGCGACTGACAGAAAGAAAGAGCCGGTCAAACGACGGAGGGACTTTCCGGAGATGCCAAGAGTGCCCGATTTCGCCATAGAAAATTACCTCATTCTGGTTGGGAACGTTGAGGACGGCCAGGAAGGGAAGGGTCCGGAAAGATCCCTTCATCCTATCCGGCAAGAGTCTTGTTGATAACGTCTATGATTTCCTGCTTCTTGAACGGTTTTGGAATCAGGTCAACGGCTCCGGCGGAGAGTGCCTCCACCCAGAGGTGCTCGTCTCCAAAAGCCGAGAGGAGAACAACGGGGATCCGGGACTGGTTCTCTCGGATCTGTTTTAGAAGATCCATCCCTCCCCTTTCGGGCATCCGGATATCGGAAAGGACAAGATCCACAGGACGCTTTTCCAGAAATTCGAGGGCAGAGGCCACGGAAGAAGCCGTCCAAACCTGAAAATGGTGACGCCGAAGGATTTCTGCCAGAAGGTCCAGCGCCACGTCATCGTCCTCGACGACAAGGATCGACCTCTTTTCAGACTCAGCCTCCGAAACAAGCCGCATTGTGTGTTTTCTGTCAGCTTTTGAAGTCATAGCTCACAGTAACAGATCCGCAAGTCTGTGTTCAAGAGCGTTCCGGGCTCTCTGGCGTCACAGCGACCTCCTCCTGTGTGGCGGGAAATCGGTCCCCCCCACCAAAGGGAAGAAAGACGACAAGGTGTCCCCCGGGGAGGTCGCCGAGCCGGACTTCTCCCCCAAGGTCATCGACAATCTTGCGACAGACGGCAAGACCTAATCCCGTCCCGCGCTGCTTGGTCGTAAAAAAAGGATCAAATATCGTCCCTTGGAGGGGCTCCGGAATCCCGGGTCCGGAGTCCCTGACATGGACCGTGACTCCTTTCTCTCCGGACTCCAGAATAATGGAGACCTCCCCTCCCCGGCCGATCGCATCGAGGGCATTTTCCAGAAGGTTGATAAAGAGTCCCTGGAGGGCGTGCGGATCAGCCATGACCTTGGGGAGGTCGGGAACGGGGACAAGTGTTACGGAACCCCCCACGGCCTTGAGGCGAGGTTCGACCAATGCCACAACATCTTCAAGAAGCAGATAGATATCCACGGGTTCGCGGGCCGGCTCGGAATTGCGAAAGATGGCGAGAAGTGTTTTCAGGACCTTGATCATCCGGTCGGTTTGGCTGGAAATGATCTGAAGAGGGCGCTTCACTCCGGCCGGAAGTTCCGGCTCTTCGAGAAGGAGCTCGAGGTGGCCGGAGATGGAATGCAGAGGATTTCCAAGCTCATGGGCAACAACGGCAAGGCCTTCTCCCACGGCAGCCCTCCGCTCAAGTTCGGTCAGACGGCGCTGGAGGAAATACATCGCCTCATTGGTCATGGCAAGATCCCGGTTCTTTTCTTCAAGCTCCCGGGTCTTATCGACGATCTTGTCCTTCAACCCTTCATTGAGCCGTCGGATCTCTTCCAGGAGACGCTCCCGTTCCTCCGATTGCTCCCGAAGCATCGACACCATGCGGTTGAAGGACTCTCCCGCACTCCTGACTTCGACTGACCCGCTGACTCCGAAATCGGTATTCAGCGCTCCCTGCCCTACCTGTCTCATTGACTCTCCGAGACGCTCAAGGGGATCGATCAGCCAGCGCTTCAGCACAAGACTCAGGACGATGACCAGGGCCAGGAATCCGGCGAGAAGGATGAGGGCCATCCTTCTTTTTTCATCCTTGACGAGACGGGTCGCCTCATAGGTCGAGAGGCGAACCCCCACCGTTCCCTCGATCATGCCCTTGTGGACAAAGGGAACCACCACATAGACTCCCCGGCCTTTGCCGGAGCGAATGGAGGCCCAGGGGAGACGGCCGGAGACGACGCTTTTATGGGCGTCCCTTTCTGCGGGGGACATCTCGGCCCCCGATGTCGAGACCCTCTGGGGCAATCCCTCCTGACGCGACAGGAGATCGACCCGGGTCACATTGTGCCGGATGGCCAGGACCGCGGCCATTTCCTTACGAATGGCCACCAGCTCCCCGACCTGGGCCAAACGGTTCCCGTCCGACTGTGGGAGAGATTCCAGGAATCGGTCGGCCTCGTGGCGCATCTCAACGCCAAAGGCAAACTCCTGGGCTACAAGGCGCCCTTCCCGGGAGAGCGTCTTGAAGGCGTTGTGCCGGACCAGAACCTCGTCCACTGCGCCCAATACGCCCAAGAGGACCACCACCATAAAGCCGATGGCAAGGGCCAAAAGAATGCGGATTCCGGGAGAACGGGGAAACAATACCTTCATCAGAGGATCCGGTTCTCTTCCCGGGCATGTTCAAGCCGGTAAAGGACATAATGGCGGGCGGACTCGCCGATCCATTGTCGCTCCTCTTCGGTCAGCTCCCGACGAACACGACAGGGAGAGCCAAAAGCCAGAACTCCCGAGGGAATGGACATTCCCTCGGTGACAAGGGAGCCGGCCCCGATGATGACATCATCGCCGATTGCTGCCCCGTCCATGATGATGCTCCCCATCCCCACCAGAATCCGATTGCCCAGGGAGGCCCCGTGAAGAATCACCCGATGGCCGACCGTCACATCGTCCCCCAGGGTCAGGGAGTACCTTTCCCGGGTTACGTGGAGCAAGGAGAGATCCTGAACGTTCGTTCGCGCTCCGATGGTGATCCGGTTGACATCCCCCCGAACCACGGCCCCGTACCAGAGCCCTGATTCGGCTCCAATGGTGACGTCCCCGACAACCACAGCCGTCTCGGCAATCCAGACCGTTGGATCGATCGTCGGACGAATTCCCTTCCAGGACTTTAACATGGCCTCCCCTTTTCAGACGTCTTGAGACTGTCTTAACATTGACGTGAGACACTTGTGACCTCTGACAAGGAAAACTATAGCGCAATCCCCATTGATCGACCAATTTCCTTGCCTTTTCAAAAAAGGATCGCATCACCGATGATGTACTGGGCGGCAGCCCGACTTCCCGAAAGGCGAAGGGGGTCAACATTCGCTGCTACAGCTTTTTTGACATCCACCCAACTCTCTTAAAGGGAGCTTCCCCATGTTCAGGTCTTCCCGGATTCTTCCGGTTGCCTCACTCCTTTTTCTGGCATCCTGCCACCTCTATGCCTCGGGGAAAGACGACCGGCAAGGAGACTACCTGATCAATGCGCGCTCCGAGCCAAACTATGTCCGGACCATTCCGGTCCCCTCATCGGACAAGGGTCTGGTGATCGTCAAGAAAGTCCGCCTTGAGACGAAGGTCCGGATGTCCGCCCTCGACTTCATCCGGGAAGCGAAGCCCCGGCCTTACCACGATTACGGGAAACTCTACCTCATGGGCTTCCGGAGACAAAAGATCTATGCCGACGGCGAGCCCGAGCGCCCCTATCGCTGGATCCGTCCCATGGGGGGCCGCCCTTACCGTTACCTCTATACCGGAAAATTTGTGGCCTTCCCAAAAGATTGGGCAGAGGAAAAGGCCTGGGAGCATCGCAAGGCGATCAAGCGTGAGGAAAAGGCCGCCCGGGAAAGTGCCCGGGGCCATGCCGTGACACTTCCCCCCGCCAAAGCCCGGGGACCCTTGGGCGGGGCGATCATCCAGCAGGATGAGAACTCCATGACGGAAATGCTCCGCTCCGGCGCCTATGTCTTCCATCCCAAAAGCGAGCTTGAAGCCGCAGGCTACCATTACAACCCTGTGACAGGATGGACCCTGACCAAGTAGTCAAAAGAGGAGACCCCTCGCTTGGCCTCTAGGAAGCGAAACGCGAAGCTTCCGATCGCCTTGAGTCGATCATCCCTCCGTCCCTCATCGCGCTCCTCGTATCGACGATGCGTCCATTCCTTGATCTCGGTGTCGGAGGTGAAGATCACTTTTGCGAGGTCGGAGAGAGGCGGCTTGGCATGGAAGCGGTCCACAATGCCGATGGCTCCTCCAAGACACGGGAAGCCAAGATGTGCGACATCTGGGAGGCCAATCGAAGGAGCAAAAAGAATCTCCCGATCAAGGATCCCGGATCCGTGACCTATACTGCCAGTATTGAGAGTGCGGCCCAGAAGGATACGGACCAGGAGCGATCGGCCTTTGCCCGTCGGGTTGAGAGAGAAGCCACCCGGCGCGGGGTCGCCACGGCGGCCCGCCTCGTCGTGATCGGGGATGGGGCCTCCTGGATC
>DAHWGX010000079.1 GCA_027335985.1 Nitrospirota bacterium
GTCAACCCCCTCTCCCAAGGCTCCTCCGAAATTCTCGGCTCAGTTTATGAGGGCCATGGAGACAAGAAGATTCCTCTTGCGGCTCGTGTTGCCATCAAGAACGAAAAGACGAAGGAGGTTTATCAAGTCGTTTCCGATTCATCGGGCCACTTTAGGGGTCTAGCAAAAATAACTTGAACACATTCTAAAAAATGCTATACTGTGGAGCCATGGATGATGTCGCCACAGTGATTGCCGAAAAATACCGTGCCCTTTCGGGGGTTCTGAACGAAACATCCCTGCGCCTTTGGGCCGCAGTGGAGGCCCGAAGTTTGGGGCACGGAGGTGTCAGTACCGTGTCTCGTGCCGTGGGTCTTTCCCGAACAACGATCTACGCCGGCTTGTCCGAGATCGAGTCCGGGAAGCGTCCCGTATCCTCCGAAGAAGTCGCCGGCCATCCTCCTCGAGTGAGAGCCCCGGGAGGCGGGCGAAAAAAGCTTGTCGACAAAGACGCGTTACTCCTCCAGGATCTGGATGCCCTCGTCGATCCCGTTACCCGGGGAGACCCGATGTCGCCGCTCCGCTGGACCAGCAAGAGCACAACGCGCCTGGCGGACGAGCTGAAGGAAAAAGGCCATGCCGTCAGCCAGAGAACGGTCTGCGACCTTCTCGAACAGATGGGGGTACAGCCTTCAGTCTGTCCGGAAGACCCGCGAAGGGGGCAAGCACGAAGACCGGAATGCCCAGTTCGAACACATTGCCCGCAGGGTCTTGGAGTATCAGCGGACCGGAGATCCCGTCATCTCTGTCGACACCAAAAAGAAAGAACTCGTCGGAGACTTCAAAAACGCTGGCCGGGAATGGCAACCGAAAGGTCAGCCCGAGGACGTTCGGGTCCACGACTTTATCGATCCGATCCTGGGAAAAGTCGCCCCCTATGGCGTCTATGATCTGACAAGCAATACGGGCTGGGTCAATGTCGGGATCGACCACGATACTGCCGAGTTCGCGGTGGAAAGTATCCGCCGCTGGTGGCGCGAGATGGGTCTTCCCCTCTCCCCCACCGCCCAGCGGCTTCTGATCACGGCCGATGGGGGAGGAAGCAACGGGTACAGGGTTCGCCTGTGGCGCCGGGAGATTCAGGCGTTGTCAAACGAACTGGGCTTTCCGATTGAGGTGTGCCATTTTCCACCAGGAACGAGCAAGTGGAACAAGATTGAGCACCGCATGTTCTGTCATATCACGGCCAACTGGCGGGGACGCCCCCTGCTCAGCCGGGAAGTCGTGGTCAACTTGATTGGGGCCACCACCACGCATCAAGGCCTCAAGATCAAGGCAGGCCTTGATGAGAACCGATATGAAGCCGGAATCAAAGTGACAGACCAAGAAATGGCGTCTCTTTCGATCATCCCGGATTCCTTCCATGGGGAATGGAATTATCGAATCAATTCCCAGTCAAATTCTGGGTAAATGTTCAAGTTATTTTTGCTAGACTCCTTAGGCTGGTCAACCCGAGCCCGAAACACCTTCCGCCTCCGCCGTTCACGGCGGGGTGGTTGACTGGGAATTGTTGCCCGGAGATCACATCTCCGGCTCAAAGGCGGAGCCCTTTTGACCGCCCGGAAGCCAACGGCTGCCACCAAAGGCGTCTGGAGATTCCTGGTCCACATTTGCCTTGTGGGGATCTCGTCCCTTCCGGACAATATCTGTCCACACGCTTTCCGCAGATTCAATAACTCCGACTCTTTCCATGCCTTTCAAAAATCCCCAGGTCGACAAAAGGTGGACGTTTCCACGAACGACCGCATTGATACGATGAATATCGTTATCCTCAAAAACAATCAGGACAGGGTCTTCGGGATCGATAAACCGATCGATATTGGCAAAAAATTCGGCGATCGCCGCTTCACCGAGTCCACGCCCCGGAAATTCTCCTTCCTTCCGCGCGCGCTCTGCCATTTCTCCCACAAAAGTCTTGGCGATTCGAAAATCCTCGTGATTTCGGAAAACAAAATCCCTGACCGTCAACGCCCCGGGTTTCGAGAGATCCCTGGTGCATTCGCGAAAAACCTCATCCACAATGAAAACAGGGATGTTCAGACGCAGCAGAAGATCGAGATGCCCACCGATTGAAAGACTGATCAGAGGCCCGCTGTCGGGAAGAACGAGAACGACGCGTCTTTTGGATTCCAAAACTTATTGTCCTTTCCAAAGGGAAACAAACTCATCGGCCATCCTGTCCGCTTCATCTTCCGGTATACGAGGCAGAGAAAGTCCCCGAACGGACAGCATCTCGATCAGGGTTCCGTAATCGATTCCCAGCGATTTCATGACGGCCTTCCGGTCCGCCTGCCCCAGACTGTAAATCCGTAGAAGTGTTTCCGGATCTTTTGCTAGGTTGCCTTCTCCGACGTTTCCGGTCGCGACCGAAAGATACTCCCGAATCAGTCCGGACAGACTCGTTTGTCGTTTGGCTGCCAGGATCTTTGAAGAATGCAACAATTTTTCATCGATCGTAATCGTGACATTGACGTTAGCCATGACCGTCTCTCCCGATTTGAAATTTCCAGGAAATGTGTAACACAGGAACAAGTATACCACGTATTGTTCAGAAAGAGTCGGCAAGGTTCTCATCGTTAAAGATCGAAGCCGATAGAGACGGGAAAGAAGAGGCTACGCAGGCGGCGAAGGAGGAACCGGCCACGGCCAAAATCCTCCAAGGAAACATACATCCGTTGACATCCTCCCCTCCGTGCCCCCGGTAGAACACGGGGATGGATTCGCCGACCTGAACGGTCAGGCGACGAACTCGCGGGTTGCCCCGGCGAACAGGAGCTCCGGACGTGTTCAAAATTCAGGCCCATGGTCCTTCTTTCGGTCCTTTTCCTGGACCGCGATGGACTTTTCAAGATTCTGGTCAAGCGTTTTGAGCCACGGATCGAGCTTGTCGCGAAGGTCTTTGACCTCCGAGAGGGTGGGGACAATGCGGACCTCGCCCGGACGACGGGGAGGATAATGGCAGGCCCGCCCCCATTCGTAGGCGACTTCCAGCGTTTTCCGATGAGATTCCCAGGACGGTTCGTACTTGACGGCCTGGTCGAGAAGTCCGGGAAGACTGTGGGTCATCTCGACGGCGATCCCTTTCGTCAACAGGAATGCCTTAAGATAGCGTTCGATCGATTGAAAGAGGTTATCTATCGAAAGAACTTCTCCCCCTCCTTCTCCATAAAAAACCGGGCGGCTTCAGAGAAATTCCGGGCGTCCCTCAGCCAGAATTCGATATTGCAGAACCTTTCTTTAGGTGTCATGACGTTCCCTTTTCCATAGGGGGACACCAACGCGGCCTATGGCCGGATCCGGGACTACGTCCGGGAGCTCTCCCTTCCCGGGGAGGCCCTCTCCGTCGCCCTCCTCGGGCGCTTCTTCTCCCTCCCGCCCCATCCTATAATGGTTGGCAAAATCCGAACAAAAAAACGGAGGATTTAAGCACAATGCCAACGGCGATTCGCAAACATCACATACCGGAACAAAAGGCTCAGGTTGTCCTTGAACTTCTCAAAGAAGAGAAGACGTTGAGTCAATTGGCGTCGGAATACGGGATTCATCACAGCCTTCTGGTTCGCTGGAAAAAGCAGGCGATCGAGAGCCTTCCCCAGGTCTTTGCACCGGACAACCGGGAGCATGATCTCAAGGCGGCCTATGAGAAAAAGATCGAAGGTCTCTATCAGGAGATCGG